>DASVCY010000069.1:0-12401 GCA_036381375.1 Nitrososphaera sp.
ACGTGACATGAAAATTGCATTATGAAATCCTGTTTGTGTCCCGCCAAGTTACCGCACTCTGAGTCATTTAAGAAAATAGGACATCCCGCCATCTGCAAAGGGGTTCTAAATAATGTCTAGATCTCGTCAGTTTGGGGTTTATGTTTCATATTTCATATTTCATTATTCTGGTCTCTGTTAGCTTGGCGTAATCCGTGTATCGAGGACCGTCCTCGCTTTTTATTGCGATATGAAGAGATGGATGAGGACAGACCCATCTATAACAATCAGATATGCGCTTTACTTGTGTATATTTCAATTCCAGGAGTTTCAGGCTGTGGCAGCCACAAATCATTGATTGGCACCAGTCAAGAGAAGGAGAGATATACACTGCAGCAGTATGAAAATGGGTACAGAAGTATTCTCGCATTGCAGTTGACGGCGAGGGAACCGGTACAGCAAAAGTTAGAATTGTGCCATCTTGCCTGTTATTGAAGCACTAGAATAGCAGAATGGATAATGATTTTCATCTGCCATCGCATACTCGAAGGTAACTCCATTACCCTATAGTTCTAGACTAGAAGGCATGTATTATATTGTAAAGTTTATTCCCTATTACCCGCTTGTCCAGCTTGAGCAAATCTACAGTCAACATTACGCGTGTGTCAGGAATTGATGGACCTCCGCCGCCTATTTCCGGAATGCTTTTTTTCTCCGTTACAAAGCCTCCCTCCGGAGTCATGAAAGTCTTGGGCATAGAAAGTATGCCAGAATATGTACCTGCTGATAAGCTCAATCCGGGCATAAGACCGACCTTTGCTTGAGCGCCGCGCACACTCAGCCGTTCCCCATCGGAATCATATTCCCATTGCATTTTTACTTCAAGTGACATATCAGGAAGATGCTTCTTTTCGGTAATCAACTTTAGATAGTCATTCCCTGAAAAAGTTGTTTCAAAGCGGAATAGGCTCTTTTTGCCTATCTCGTCACTGGGCGGAGTATAAGTGAAACCTGTAAGTGGAACATAGGGAATAAGGTTGAGCGGAGCGGCAAGGTTTACACCTTCTAGAAGCTTGCGTCCCTGCGGGTCTGACAATAGAGCGCCCGCTGTCAATCCTAACGTTGCAGCGCCGAAACTGATGCCTATCGCCTTTTCCCCAGTAGATAGACTTTCTACCTTGTCTTCAACGGCCTTTTTCAAAGGTTCTATTATCTCTTTTTTAACTTTAGGGTTGTTGTCCTTTGCTTGTTCAGCGACAGTCTTTAGCCCTTCTGCAATTACTTCGCCCGCATCATCTTCCTTCTTTTCCTTATCCGCATCTTTCTCAGGTGACTCTTGACGCTGAATTGTTGCTGCCGAAGCGGCATCTGAACTGATTTTTTCCTGTTGTATGACATGTACTAGCTCGTGGGCAATCAACCTTTTACCGGTCGCTGTCTGCGGTGCGTACATCCCTTCTCGAAAAACGATATCCCGCCCGGTCGTATACGCCAAGGCGCCCAAAGATTCTGCTGAATTTGATGCAATATTTCCTGTATGTATCCTTACATTGCCAAAGTCATGTCCAAATCTCGATTCCATGAATAGGCGTGTTGAATGGTCGAGTGGTTGTCCGCCACCGGCACGGAGTGCGTCTCTGATCGAGTTTCTACCATTGTCAGAAGTCATTGCGTTCTGGTAAGTACCAATTGCGGATGGTTGTTGCATCATCTTGATTCCAACATCGTTGTGGCTGCTCTTTGTTATTTCGGATTCAAGAGTTTCTGCATCATTGCTAACCATTATTCGATCAGCTATCTCGTCGGCTTCTTTCTCAAGGGTAACATCTGGTCGGCTTACTGACAATTTTGGATATATGGTAGCATCAGCAAAGTCGTATTTGGTAGAAATACGAGGGTGAGAGCGTGGGTTAGTAGGGACCTCGACAGAAGCTCGCTCATTTTTGTTTAATCTATGAGCATAGGTGAAGGACAATACGATAATTTATTCAGCTCACAATTAATTAAAGATACGTTTTTCTAAGCTGCCATTCATAATCAGTCGTTTCTGACAAGATAGCTGCGCCGTTATTGCCTTTCTGTTTTTCACACTATGGCCGGCTCTGTTGGCGTAATTCGCATAACGAGGATTGTCCTAGCTTTTCGTTGCAACATGAGAAGAACCAGAACAGACCCGGCTATGATAGTCAAATATGCGCTGTACTTTCATATTTCAATTCTAGGAGTTTCAGGCTGGCAGCCAAATCATTGGCATCCATCAAAAAGAGGAGCCACATGTTGCAGTTTGGAAATGGGTACAGAAATATGCCGATGACATGGCCGTCAGGTTTCGGACAGACCGGCACCCTATCAGGGTGATATTTGTTGACAGGACGCTTGTCCAGATAGCCGGTCAAGACTATGATCTATGGATTGCATGTGAGCCTTCCATATACGCGTGCTTGGCCGTGCAACTGTTCCGTGAGAGGATACTGGCAACTTTACAGGAGATAAGCCAAATTTTACGACGGAAATTGATATGGATCTCCCCTTGAATTACCAGAGCTTCATCTCCAATCGACCGGTCGAGCATCTTCTGTACATGTGGAAGGCCAGCTAATCAGTAACTAAATTCACCAATTACATGTGCCGCAGATCCATGAGGCGTAGATATAACAATACCGCGGAGGCTTCCATCTTCTAATGCCTTGCGAATAGGAGCTGCAGCGAAGTCATAACCTGCGTTTTCTAGACGTATAATCTGCCTCTCCACCCATGCCCGAGACATCTGACCGGGTGCAAGCTCTGCCGTACCACCTTTGTATTCTACAATCCATAGACGTCCAGAGGTATCCACAAAAACATCGTCGAGCCCCTGCCCATAGCGTCCGTTAAATTCAAAGGGATTTATCCATTTGTCCCATTGTCTCCACCCCCTTCCTTGTAAGAAAGCACGTCCTTCTGAAACCCCAATTTCATATGCCTGTTCAACAGCGCCGACAATTCTGATGCTAGTACGCGGAAGGCCAGCTGCATCGAGAATCAAATCATCTGCACTTGTAACATTTGCTCTCTCCCGCATCATGCCTCGAAGGATCTCGGGAGAAAGAGCCTCCCCATCCCTAGATGCACTTTGGGCAGCCCGTTCAATAATATCAGAAACTTCCGCATCGGACAGCCCTAGAAAGCGACCAAACGCGGCGGCATCATCAACAGCGGCAGGCGACAGAAGGGCACGTACCTGAGGGCCAAGACTTGAATATGAGATAAAACCATCAGCAGCGCGGCGCAAGCCTTCCTCGAAAGGCCCTCTGAGCGCACGGATATCTGTCGGCGAAAGGTCAGCAACTCTTCTTATTATGCCGACACGACTTAGTTCTGCCAAATATAGGTCGAACCGTGCGATTCCGCGTTTTGCCAAATGCCATGATAGTACCATTAAACGATAGCCGACTTCGGCTACTACTCCGGTAATATCGTTTAAGCGGTAACCTACAGCTCGGATCGCTTGCCATTGGGCACCCAATACACGCTCAGCCTCGGCGGCGCGTTCAACTGCGGCCGCTATGCGAGCATCTACATTGGAAAGCTCGCGCAATGCTCCTCGGAACGCAGTAATATCACCAGTTTCATTGAACGCAATTGCAGCCGGCCGAAGAGCACGTACGGCTGACGCAGCTGCCGCAAAATCCGCCGCGGCACCGATGACAGCCAGCACAAGCCAAGTAATCGAAGGGTCTTCCGATATTAACTGTGCGTCAGCTGCATTTGACATCCGGACATATTCTTTCCAAGCCTCTACGGCTTGCCAGGAACTCAAACCAAACGCGACGGCGCCAGCTGCAATTGCCAAAGTTCCCGTTCCAAACGATAATACAGTCAATGCCAAGGTCACTATAGCAAGGGCAACTCCTTTCAAAATTCGTGAAATTCTTCGGTCGGAGATGTAATCCTGAAGGATCCGATCGTAGATCGAGTTCCGTGTAATCCCCTGTTCTTGCAGCGAAGCCCGAAATAGGTTATCGAGTTTGTAAATCATCTCAGGGTCATCACGAATTTCCTCGCGAGTGTTTCTAACTGCCTCACGTTTTCTCGAGATATAGTCCAGAACTATACCCTGTACTTCGTCTCTTCTGGCTCTCCCTAAACGCTCAAGAGGAAAATCATTAAAGCCCAAGATAGGATGAGCACTCGTTAGCGTTTGCATTGCTGCCGAGCCCGCCTGCGTAGCTCTAGCTGAGGCAATTGCAGCTTGGAGGACTGCCTCATCTCTCTGACCGCCACCTTCGTCCAGGGCATGACGCGGGTGCCAAATAGCTCTTTCACTTTGTTCGGCAGCAACAGCGAAATGGCCTGGAGCCCCGGTCGCTACTATAGCATCAGCGAGTGCATTAGCCTCAACCGGATTACTATAGCGTTGATAGGCAACGAATAATACATGGTCAAGTCTATCCAGCATGACTCCCGCGAGCGATACCGTACTACGTTCAAAGCCCTGACGCCATGTAACTATAGCCTCCTCAAAGGCCTCTATGCTCTCAAAGCCATGACTACGCAGACCTTCCTCTAGTCGGCGTCTGTTTTCCGGGGCTTCGAGACGCGCCTCAACTACAGTCGTGTCGGTAACACCAAACTCATCAACTGAAGGCAATGAACCAAGTCTTTCGTTTGCCTTCATCAACTTGTACAATCCATAGAGGTCTTCAAGACCATAGAGGCGAGCAGATAAGATAGCTTGGTGAAGAGTCTCCTGTTTACGGGCTGCTTCTGCAGCGAGGTAGGCATCTAATGATCTTTCAAAACTTGTCCAATCATCAGTGACTGCAGTAGTACGCGATCGCCAATCGGCTAGTTCGACTGAAGTCATTGCAGCCAGTTTTTGCCCGACACGAAGGGCGATTTCATAGTCGCGTGGAGAAAGTGCACGGCTACTATTTGGATCAAACAAGAGCATACGGACGTGCTCAGGCAAGGCCAGAATCGCCTGGCGGGTTTGAACCATATGGTCTCGAATTTGGCGCCAGTATTCAGCCATAAGTTGGTCATCATGACTTCGACCCAAACGTTGTCCGGGCCGATATTGAGTTGCATTCCAGAATCTTCGATCAATTTCGGCATAAAGAGCTTGGCGATCGGCGGCGTCCAATCCGGCAACATAGTCTTCAAATCCGCGGCGTTCTTCAGAAGAAGCTTGGCTAAGCGACACATCATTTACACGAATCAAGACATAACCGCGGAGTACATCTGCGGCCGTGGCCTGCTGAGGAGTTCCTACCCAATGCCATTTACCTGCTGCTAGCACCTCCTGTGCCTCAGCTGAAGTAGAAAGTCGAGAATATTGCCGCACAAACTCAAGAAGGAGTTCGTCTGAATTGAGTTCACGGCTGACATGAACTGCAAAATGAAAGACAACACCACGTTGCCTACCACTTGAATTTGGAGAGCGATTAACTATAGAATCTTTACCGTTTTGCTGGACAACATGCGCCAGCTCATGTGCTAAAAGCCTTCTTCCTTGCGAGGTACTGGGCTGAAACTGGTTCTCTCCAAATACAATATCGTTTCCGATTGTATAGGCCAAAGCATTAACTGAATCAGCCGATCGAGTGGCCCTTTCGCCGGTATATATCCTAACATCAGAGAAGTCATAGCCAAACCTGTATTCCATGAACTCTTTGGTGTTGGCATCAAGTGAAGAACCGTTGTCAGAGCGAATGTTGTTAATCTACCTGGCTGCTTTATCGTTGGCTTCTAAACCAGATGATGATGAAAAGGACTTCATGTCAATAGTCTTTATTTTCTCCGTGCCCTTCATTTCGCAAGCGGCGCATTTCCTATCCCCGCTTTGTTTACCTCCCGAAATGTTATCATGCACCCTCATTCTCATAATCTGTTCGGCTACCCTGTCTGCTTCTTGCTCGTAAGGGTCATTTGGGTGGCTTATCTTTAACTTTGGTTGGATTCTAATATTTGAAAAATCAAATCCTTTTGCATCTGAACATCCAAAACTCTGCTCAGACTCATTTTCAAAAGTCCGCTTTAGATTAAGGATAGGATCAGGAGAAGATTTCTTCAAATTGAAAATAAGATTGGGAACATCAGATCGCGCGGTAGCTGCTGATGCCTTGCTATGCTCAACCTTATTCTTGCTTTGATAATCTAACCCAAACGTCATGGGGTGATGTTTGCACCAATTCATAGATAGATGAGTTTTCTGGATTATTTTGGACGCCAGCTGCAAAATGCAGTTATGTGAATATGTCATGAAAAATCAAGACCATTATCCAGCTAGACTTCTGCGATCCAGCTAAAGAAGTCTTGATCCACGAATGTCAGTCGCATACTTCACTCGTGATGATTGAATTGATCAAGGTAGCATATTGCAAAGTCCTCGTAACTTGGAAGATGAGCATAATTTTACGAAGAAAATTGATACGGATTTCCTTCCGAGTTACCGGAGCTTGGAATTCCAACCTGCTCTGGAAGACTTAATCCAATATATCAAAGCTTTATGTTTGACAAGTGATTCATATTAATTGTCGGTCCCGAACGAAAAATTCCACCAAATAGCTATCGTCTTTCATTAGACAACCCTACATTATTCTCCAAACCGGACGATCACCGGTTGACAGGTCTTTAAGCACATACGATCCCTGTCAATTGGAAATATCGACAACTTGTCAAGCCTATGGCAGTAGCCAAATCTCTCCTTTTATGCACAGAGAGTTTCGATATTCATGGAATCGCAAGAACAGAGCTTGCGCCCACGAATTATCCACATTCTAGAGTATATCTTTAGTCAGGATTGAATTAGCGTCAAGCCCGATACAGGACCAAATCTGTTGTCTCAGTTGCGTTATCTGTAGTCTTGGCTGCAATGGGGAACTAAAAAAGATTTGGATCGAAGTGGTCGGCATAAAGACTTCAGTGACTAGGATGAAGGAATTAACCTATCTGCACGGTTTTCAATCAACCATTTTTAGAACCTTTATGATTGAAAATCACCTAGATTTTGTGTCCATTATGATAGCAGAACAGGTACGTTTCTTGAAGCGGTGTGATAGGTCTAACTGAGGTCGACAAGACAAAGATGATGCCGGATCAAAGAAATGTAAGTCGTTTTTGCGTATAAACAGAAGCAATTTGACATTGTTATTATGAATACTATCTTGCCATGTGTTTTATTATGTATCAATAACAGGAAGGACATCGTCTTTTCGCCTTAATATCATCTGCAAGTTAACACTCGTCTCGGAAAGATAGAAATCAAGCCCAGCTTGACATTACTTGAAAAAGAAAGTGGGAGGCTCTACTTGGCCAGTATTTTCGCAAGCTCTATTTTGCCCTTGTCAAGTTCAACAAGTTCATTTCCGAGCTGATTGATGATCTTGTTCTCTTCTTCGGCTGCTTTGACTTTGAACTCTTCATATACTTTCATAGTGTCTTGGTTTAGGTGGGCCAATTTTATTACGACTCCTTCCAGCAATTCAGCTCTTGCTTTATCCTTCCTTGCCATTTCCTCGATCCTTGCAACCCAATCATCTGTTTGGTCCAGAGACTGCTTTACCAACATTGCCTTCTCGCGTGCTTGTCCTTTCAAATATGGGATAAACAGTCCTATGAGCCCACCAATCGATGTCATAGCTGCCGCAATCACGCCGATCAGCGCGACCGACGAGTCTATGAGGTTGCCGAGTGAGCCCGGCGGTTGTTCTGTCTGTGCAAATGCTTTCCAGGTCGTGCCAAAGATGACCAACCCGGCCATGATCAGAACAATAGAGAGTACTTTTAGTTTTACGAGTGCCTCCATACCGCAGGCAGGAACAGGCTGGCAGTTGATAAGGCTATTGCCGATTAGTTCTGTTAAGATTTCGTAAGCTTGAGGTCTATAACTCATTATTCTATCATACGACGTTTATTAGCTGGCGTTAAATTCTACATTATTCTAATAGAAGCAGAAGCGCGTTTGATGCGCATTTTCTTATTACCGATAATAATTCGCACAGCGGTTGCAGCAGGCGCTTATCCCGCCATTGATTGGGAGATAATAATTCTCGAAGAATGTCATGATATCTATAGTGAAGACCGATTGAGGATCACGCAAGAACGCGGTGGATTATTTTGATTCCATGTTATGGAAGGCCACTCGCGATTATCAAGGTCAAGCGAATAATAGCTGCCATATTCCTCGGAAAGGCGATTCTGCACTCTGCAAGTTCACCTAGCCTAGGAAAGGCTGCAATCTCGATAGTCTCACTTCCCCTATACCAGGAGCAGTGGTGAAAAATATTAAAGCCGATGTCGGCTTGAGCCAAGAAGTAGGTGGGCCCAAGGGGGTTTGATTCCCAAGAATCAAGGGTTCAAATGCTCGCCAATGGTCATAATACCCCTCAGGCGGTAAACCATACCTGTTATCGCCATATTGCACCAATCGCCACAGCAGCCATTATCCTTGCTCCCGAATTTCTACATCCACTTCTAGTTGCTATTGCGGCGGTAGCTAACGTCGCGGCACTGCAAGTTAATTATTTGGGAAAATCGCTTCCATCAAGCACCTAATGCACCAAAAATGTTGCATAACTTGTTGCATAGTCGCACCGTTTAAAACTAACCATGAAAATACAAGAGTACTGAACTTTTACTTCGGAAATTATCAAGTAACACTAACAATTTTTCCGACTTTATTATCTATTATCTGGTATATCTATCCCCCTACTAGGTCAGTGCTACTGACAGTTCTAGACGCTATTGCAACCAATGATGAGGTAGTTGGCTAGTGGCTCAGGCATTTGTACGAAGAAAGAGCCGATTACGGGTTAAGGGTCTGAAGGTCAAGGACAAGGAAAAGATCAAGGAAGCTATTGCAATCAGCATCCAAAATGGCAACTATACTACGCGAGAAATTGGTGTAGATATTGGCAAAGACCACAGCACAATATCGCGGTATCTGTCTGAAATGAAAAGAGAAGGTAAATGGGGAATCAAGCGCGACATCAATAGCAACATTGTAATCTCGCTGCAAAAGCAGATATCACAACAATATCGAGACTTAGATAGCGAACCGTTCAGCCAGCTGCCGTCGATACAGAAATGAATAACATTTCTAAAATCAGGCCGAGTTCCAGCAAGCAGGATTCGCTATCTTCTGAATGTCATTCATGGAATTTCTAGCCAACTGAAGATAATGCCAGAGACCATTGTAAGCGACGGTGTACCGATAGAAATGAACAAGAAGAAGGAAATAGCCATTGAATACTGGCAGAATTTCATTGCATGGTTCAATACAGCGTATCCACAGATGCAGCGGACAAACACCATTAACGCATATCGTAGCTTCTTGGCGGCTCACAACATCAACTTTGCACATGGAGAAGGCAAGCGATATGGTTTGTCAACCACGCCTGAAAGATTGGGCGAATACAAAGACATCATGCTGACGCCTGAGCAGATTGCTGCAATAAACAAAAGACTAGAAAATGAAGGTGATTGGGAGTCTTGGAGCTTCATGAATATTGACCTGCATACAGGAGCTAGAGCGTTTGCAATGGCGTCCATGAGCTGGGACAGGATTGCATTCTCGCCACTATTCAGAGTAGAACAGTTCGAGTCCAAGATAAAAAGAGGAGATTGGTATCTGACAAGAGAAGGCAAGTGGTGGGTGAAATACCCCACAGAAGAATGCAGTGCTATTGTTGAGGCTGCTTATGACCAACTGCCGAAAGGTAGGAAGTTCCTATTTTTTTGAAGATGCGGAGAGTGACAAGGCAGATGCTCTGCAAGCATCTTATTTCATGTCAAAAATGGCTGTCAGATTCAAAACAATATTTGTAGAGCTTGACAGAAATAGCTGGCTCAATGGAAAGACCAAGATCTATGCGTTAGGAGATGGAGTGTACTTCGACGGGCATCCATTACACTTATTCAGATATACTATGGCTCAGTACTATTTGGCAGCTACAAACTGGTCACTTGCCTACGTAGCCAGTTTGGGTGGATGGGAAAATACTGAAGTACTGAACAAGTGTTACGGCGGAATTCTTGAACATATCAAGGCTCAAATTGCAAAGTCTGTACATGTCAGATTCGATACATTGGAACTCAATACTTCGGCAATGATCAAAACCATATAGCAGACAATATTCCATTGTCTGTTAAAGCGAATCCTCAGTGAAGTTTTAATATCAAGGTATGTTTATATTATATCCAAGCAAATGGGAGATGTAAGGTAATGGAAGAAGAAAGGGTTGCAGTCTTGGAGGGCAAGGATGCTAAGGATTTCCTAGAGTACGTATCCAGAGATGCAACTGAGGAAGAGAAAGAATCCTTAAAAAGAGCACATGAATTCTACAAGCGGCACTGCAAGTTTTAATGATAGACCTAAACAAGCTGGTTTTTGCATCCTTTTCAAGAGATGACAATTTTGCAACATTGGATTTTACTGAAGCGGATGGTTCAGATCCTTTAGGTGTTGACGATTTTATCCGAAATCGCGCCAGACTTTATCTGTCTAACAATCTCTGTGCCATATACACTGTCAGGCATGCGGGGCAGATAGTGGCTTATTTTACTGCTTCAATGTCCGCTATAGAAACAAAACGCTTGGTAGATGAAGATAAGGTACCAAACGTAGGCATCCTGTCGTACCCCGCTCTCCTTATGGGACAGATGGCGGTGGATAAGAAATACAGAGGACAAGGGATTGGGTACTGGATATGTGAGTTCTGTGTCGGTCTTGCGCAGGAGATGAACAATAAAGTTGGATGTGCCCTTGTTATCCTGCAAACCAATAAGGACAAGCTTGAGTACTACAAGAAGAAATGCGGTTTCAAACATTCAGAAAAGCAGAGCAAGGAAGGAAAGGTATGGATGTACAAGAGGATCTTTTGATGAGAGCATTCAGAATATTACTTTGTGCATTAAGAGCCTATCCCAAAATTAACCTCCTGTACACAATGATGCAGCAGGCCAGCTGCACCAGCCCAAGGTAGTTCTCCGATCTCTTCTCGTACCGTACAAGCAACTTTCGAAACCTGTTATGCCATGAATTGGTCCGTTCTACGACCCAGCGCCTCCTTCTTTTGTATCGTCTCTTCTGCTTCTTCTTCTTCTCTCCTCTGTGGCGGATGTGGGGCACGTACCTTCCTTTGAAAACCTCCCGTGCTATCTCTGGAAAATCGTACCCCTTGTCAAGGCACAGGTGCTGCTGTCTCCTGTACTTCCGGGGTCGGGGTCTTTTGACTACGATGCTGTCCAGCGTCTCTGATGCAGCCTTCATGTCATGTGTGTTGGCAGCCGTGATAACGGCTGATAATGGGACTCCTTTCTGGTCAGTCAGAACGTGTCTTTTTGTACCTAGCTTGCCTCTGTCAGTTGGATTGGGGCCAGTCCTGTCCCCCCTAAAGGCGCCTTGACGGTGGCGCTGTCAAGCGACTGCCGCCATCTCCATTTTATTCCCCGGACTTCGTCGTATATACCTCAAGCAGCCTGGCCCATAATTTCTGAAATACGCCTGACCGGGTCCACTCCTGGAAGAACCTCCGATGGCAGGTAGAACCCGAGCCGTACTCTTTCTTTGGCAGCGACTTCCACTGGCATCCTGTCCTCAGTACGTACAGGATGCCGTCGAGTACTGTCCTGTACGGTACTGCCGGTCGTCCTACTGTTCTGGGCGGCTTTTCTGACGGCAGTATCTCCTTTACTTCGTTCCAGACGATGTCTGGAATACGTCTGATTGTTGGAAGATGCTTCTTCCTGTGGACGCGAGTCACATACCAGAAAGAGGTAGAATAAAGCTAAATCCGTACCTGTCATGCAGATGCGACTGCGATGTCAATAATTTTGGGATAGGCTCTAAGTAGGCTAATTGCGGCGGGGTTTCTCGTGAAAAATGTGCAGCGGGAGGAAGAACTTTGGACTATCAATAAGGACAGATTTCCAATTTTATATCATGTAAGCCGATATTGAATAAGGTATCCTAATGGGTATAGCGGATGCTCGTGTAGCCTGCATTTAACGGAATTCCGAGGGTCAAACAAGACGGAGAAATGACTTGTCCACAGGTATAGCAACAGGTTATCGTGGTTTGATTGGAGATGTGTGTGTGACGTAATTGATGATGGTTGGCACCCGAAGGTATAGACGTACATTTTTGCAAAGATCGGAATTGCAACATTGAAGTCGCATGTCACAAAGAATAGACAAACTGCTTTTCAAAGGACTACCGCACTTGATCGCTGAATTTATCAAGGAGAAAGAACATAATACCTCAATGCATCCCCATCAGATTCATCAAAGGCCAATTAGTTTCCTTGCAATACTACAACTTGGAGCAGGTATAGGATTTCTAGTAAGTGCTTTGGTACTTTTCCCATCTGAGTCATTTTATCTTCTATCCTTTATTCCAATTGCAGCAGGAGGCGTCCAATTTTGGACAGAACGGCATT
>DASVCY010000070.1:0-3062 GCA_036381375.1 Nitrososphaera sp.
CTTATAGCCTAATCCTAAAAATACAATTTGGCATAAGCAAAAATTCTATTTCCAGATTCAAATTAAGGCACACCGTAGGCGTGCACCCGGATAATCTGCAAAAACAATAAGCAATTGAAACTGGAATATACATTATGAGTCGAGCCGATCTCATCTATGATTTTATCGGACGGACAGAGGGAAAAAAGGGAAAATAGGGAATTTTGTCCGCTGTCCGCCTGTCCGGGTAACATAACTAACGTACAAAAGTCATACGATCATCTATGGCAGGTCAGTCAGTTAGCTAGTTGGCAAGTCTAGCCGCTTGACGGTCTCTGACTGACTTTCCACAGGCTACGAAATCATGGAAAAATGTGTAAAGCCTGCTGAAACTATCCACAGAACTGCGGAAAAATGACTGACCTCGGGTTTCTGCTGATGGAAAGCGCTGACCAATTTTGGCAAAATAGCTGCAACTCGTATCAAACCTATGGAAACCGAGCGTCAAAAGTTGGAAACTTGGCGGAAAACCACTGTCAACTGGTTGAAAGTTGCGCAAACCTTATAATAGTAGTTTCCAGAAACTATATCTGGATAACGGAAATGTCCACTTCTCCAGAGATGAAGGTTCCTGTATTGGAGGGCAAGGATGCTGAAGAGTTCCAGAAATATAATTCTAGAGAGTTGACTCTGGAGGAAAAGGCATCACTTAAGAAGGCCCACGACTTTTACAAAAAGCACTGCCGAGTCTGATGAAAGTAGATCCTGACAAGTTGTCCTTTGAGTTATTCACCACCAGTGACAACTTTTCTGCCCTTGATTTTACCGAAGAGGATGGCACTGACCCTCTGGGAATTGACGATTTTATCAAGAACAAGTTCAATGACTACCTCCAAAATAATTTGACGAGCATCTGGACAGTAAGGTACGAAGACCATATTGTGGCATATTTTACAACGTCAATGTTTGCAATTCAAACAAGACAGTTGCTTGATGATGAACACGTAATTGAAGTGCCAATAGTTTCCTACCCCTCAGTCTTGCTTGGAAGAATGGGCGTTGACAAAAAGGAAAGAGGCAGGGACATAGGATATTGGATTTGCCAGTTCTGTACTGGGCTGGCGCAAGAAATAGGCAAGAAAGTTGCTTGCAGGTACATTGTCTTGCACACCATCAAGACCAAGACGGCATATTATGAAGAAAAGTGCATGTTCCATCAGACAAAGAAAGCAAATCCTGAAGGAAAAATTTGGATGTACAGAAGACTGTCATAAGAAAAGACCGCTCCATACTGCGCAGCTATGTGTATCAGCTTGACGTTTGCCATCTAGTTATCATTACAATGTTTCTGGCCCAATGTACAGGTACCCCAGTCTTCGTTGTCCCGGAAGAACGCAATGCAGTCCATAACCCCTGTGTTCCACACCATGCAGCTTGCCTGCCCTCCAGTAAAGTGAGCCTGCGGTTCCCAGTCTTCTGGCTTTAGCGTCAGCTCTTTTGCTTGCTTGGAGTGCACAGCTTCGTGCACAAGCGTTCCGGCAAGGAAGCCCGAATCCTGACCGTTTGCAGTCAGATTGGTATAAGCGTCCAGGTGGAGAACGGCTGTATCAATGCCGTCATAAATCCCAAAGTTTGCATAGCTTGTGGTGTCTTCACCAGAACAATGGATACGCTGCAGATAGTTCTGGACAAACGTGTAGTAGTACGAAGCGTTCGTCAGCAGCCCGGAGAACGCTTGTCTGACCATCTCTTCACACTCGGGATCGCCAGTCAGCCGGATTGTCGCAGGAATGTCCCCCTTCTTTTTGAGAATTTCAATAGACCCGTCAGTGTACCCGCATACAAGCTCACCCTCAACACACTCTTCTTCATCAATCGCTCTTTTTTCGATAAAAGCAGCAGGATCAAGTAGTGATGTATGGGCAAGGACGACAACTATCGCAACGAGGAAAACAATTCCCGTTACCAAAAGGGGCAGCATTGTGGTAAGCTGCAAGAGCGATTGTATTTAGGATTCTGCAGCTGGCCGCTGTACAAAAATTCTGGCGTGATGTGCCAATCAAATCTCCAGATGGCAATGCCAATTTTTCGCAGCTGTTTTTGAGCCTCTGGCTAGCTCTTTCTCCTACGGAATAGAACAAATGCCATCGCCCCTGCTATCGCTGCGCCGATACCAATCATGTACATTGAATTATTGATCTGACTTTGCTGCTCTTCCATCGTCCTCCTCTCTTGGTCAGCAAGAGCTACTTGGTGCGCCCGCTCTCTGGCTATTTCCCGATCAATTTCAATCTGATTGCAGCCTTCCTCAGGTATTCCAAGCCGGCTGCACATCTCAAGCTGATCAGATGTCGTCTCAACTATTGTTTGCGGCATGCAGCTTTCGGAAACGCTGTCCCCTTGGTATGGAGCTTTGATAAGTATTGACACCATGCCCACTTCAATTTCAACACCCTTGCCTCTAAAAGGAATTGCAAATTCAAAGAAACAGTCAGTAGTGGTAGTCGTTGTTGTAGCCTGCCTGTCTTCGGTAGTAGTAATACTATCATGCATGCCATTAACAAAATTAATATCAAACATCCCTACGCCGCTTCCGCCGTTAGAATAGGGAAAGTTCCGAGGAAACTTGATTTCTAGTATGCCATCGCCGGCGTCGCTAATGCTGCTGACCCTGGCGACAATCACATTATTCATTATAACGTCTTGAATTTCCTGATTCATGTCAAAGCTCTCAGCCGTCCCGTTTATCACCCTGTAATGGACTTGAAATAGTTGGTCAGGTTTTGGCGGATCAGAGTTGAGGAACTTGCCCAACACGTGAATCGTTTTCCATGCTTCTGCTTGTCCATTTTTTGGCACGGGGGTGTCTATTACCGAAACAGAGTTTGATCCCGTATTAGTCACATAGAGCAAACCGTTATTGTTGTTAAATGCTGCCCTTTCTGGATGTTGCCCAACCGCTATCTTGCCTTTCGGTTCTAGAGTTAAACCATCAATGACTGAAACTTCGCCTGCATACGTTATAACATAGATTATGTTGGCTGCACTGTCTATCGCTATTGCTTGGGGGTCAACCCCTACAG
>DASVCY010000071.1:0-15333 GCA_036381375.1 Nitrososphaera sp.
AAAGAGAGTCGGAAAAATCGCCACATACAAGGCAGCAAATGTCCTAAAGATAGATGTAGCCTGTGCCTTCAATAGTGACATGACTATAGAGCAGATTCACGAGCGCGTTTCTGAGATCGAGAAGCAGATACGAGCAAGATATCCTGGTTCAATCGTGACAATACACGCAGAGCCTACTAACTAGTGGGCTGCAAGAATCAGGTTCAGCCTTTATGGCAGACTTGGAATCCTTATCGGGTTTTTTGTGAAATCTTTGACTTTTGCTGATGGCATCATTTTTGAAAATTCGTCTTCGACTATTTCAGAGCCTGTGATGGACGCAATTGGTATCGACTCGTTCTTTTCTCTCATCCTGCGGTAAAGATCAAAGCTGCTCGGGCATATTGATGTCTGCCAGCATGACGCGATAGCGATCAGAAGGGCTACCTGAAAGCGCCCGCGGCGCTCGCTCTTCGCCACCGAATGTGTATGCTACGAACCCGCCTTTTGACTCTAGGCGCGACCTTTTAAATTGACGGGATATCTTTTTCATCATCTGCGATCACTATTCGCAGCGCGAAATTCTGATCCTCTTCTCGTCCTCCTCCGCCGGTTGTCATGCCAACGGTGGAATGCTCCTGGCATCTATTTAGGGAGGTCGTGCTAACTTTGTGATTTTCCTATTACAAACAGCAAGGAAAATCATTACCGGAATGGTTTTCAGACCTCATCGTAGGAAAAATCGTACAGCACCTTGAATTGAAATGAATTCAACAGTTAGCCCTTAGCATAGCATTGCCGATGCAGGATTTGATTCCATCTGATCTGTCTCATGAATCATAGGCAAAGTTTATCCTACCATGGGCATTATACCCACCATGTTCAATAATTGCCATCGGCAATAACAGTTACAGACAGGACGATAAGGAGGTTAATGCCTCCGCGCTCTCCTAAATCAAGGAAAGGCGACAGCGGGATTGTGCTGGTAGCAGGGGGCAGCCGGTTCTACCACGGGGCGCCGGTACTTGCATCGATGGCCGCGCTGAGATCTGGGTCCGATCTGGTTTATACTGCAGTCCCCAGATCAATAGTCACCCCAGTCAGGTCTTTCTCTCCTGCGATAATTGCCCTTCCGCTGCCCGACGATAAACTGACAGTCGGATCGGCAAACAGGCTGATTGCGATGATGCCAAAACACGCAGATGCAGCTGCGATAGGAATGGGAATGACGCTAAAGCCAGAAGCAATATCTGCGCTCGTTGGCAAGCTAAAGCAGGCAGGCACAAGAATACTGCTTGATGCCTCTGCCCTCATACCACAAGTGCTGGCAGACATCTCTGGCACTGGAAGCATAGTTACACCACACGCCGGCGAGTACCGGCGACTATTTGGCAGCGATCCCGGGACCACAAAGGAAGAGATGGTGTCAACCGTGCAAAAGACTGCACGAGAGCACGGTATAACGATAGCGCTGAAAGGATGGATAAACGTGATTTCAGACGGCGAGCAAACCGCTGCAATAAAGAGATCTACCACTGCAATGACTGTGGGTGGAACCGGTGATGTTCTGTCAGGGCTAGCTGCAGGGCTGCTGGCAAGGATGAAAAGGCCTTTTGATGCTGCAATTGCAGCTGTGTATCTCAACGGGATAGCAGGCAGCATTGCGTTCAGGCGCACTGGCCTTCACATGATAGCTACAGACCTGATTGACAGCCTGCCCGACGCAATGAAGCCGTTTGACAGGATCGAGTAGGCGAAAGTTAGTGCGCGCATTTTCCAGCATTTCCTGTTGAAAAATGCAGCAGCAGTGCTGCAGCATTTCCCGCTCAATAAATTGCGCGCATTTCTCGAATACAAAACCAGAGGCTGGGCAGCGGAAACGTCCAAAAGAACACACTTCGTGTGGATTTGGTTCTCTCTGTGGCTGGTTCAATTCTTGGTGCTTTTTTTCTACAAAAACTGCGCTACAGGCGTGCGTTCTCTGATTTCGCATTTGAAAGTAAATGGTCGTTGCATTCGTACCTGGGAATATCTAATCCCGTCCAACGCTTTTCATTGGAGAAGATATACAGCTGATCTGTATGATGAATTTCGATCACGCAGTTGGAGCAGAGAGAAAACCCTGCAAGACTTCTGACGTAACCAATTTTAATGGCTCCTCTGCCACTTGAGCTGTATCTATATGAGTGAGCCGGCTGCAGAGCATCTGATCACGTTTGAAGAGTTTTCAAAAGTTCACCTGAGGGTGGGCAAGGTGACCCACGCGGAGGCAATGCCGGGTATGAAGAAGGTGTTCAAGGCGACTGTGGATCTCGGTAATGAGCAGAGGGATCTTGCCGTGGGAGGAGCTCTGCACTACAAGCCGGATGAGTTTGTGGGGCGGATAGTGGTCGTATGCACCAACCTCGAGCCGAAAAAGATAGGCAACATTACTTCAAGAGGAATGCTATTAGCTGCTGACGGGCCGGAGGGCAAACCTGTGTTCCTGACGATAACAGAGGACGCGCCGGTTGGCGCGCCGATACATTGAAAACGTTCCCAGTGCATCTATGTGTCTTGACTGCATCCATACGCTTGATTTTGCATGATGACTTTTTTCGTGTGGGCAAGAATGTATTGTAATTGAGGATAGGCGTGGATAATCTGGCCGCAATTGTGCATTTTTTGGAGTCCCAATAGCTCTATTCCATTTCGACGTTTCTGCAACAGCCCTATCGTTGAATGAATTCAGAAAAGCGGATGTTTCGCCATCTGGTGGAGGATTGCATATTATTCTTATAGTATGCAGTAAGAACGCTCTTGATGCATATCATCGTTCCCTTGGCGATAATAGGCGCAGCTGTTGCCGCGGGTGCATATTTCGTCATTGATTGGTGGATGATAACTCCCGAAGAGTGTTATGATATCTATAGTGAACAACGGATAAAGATAATGCAAGAACGCGGATTATCTGGATTGGACTTTAGAAACTACGTTGATTCTCGTTGCAACGTAGTAGTGTACAGTGATTACTATAACCTTGACGGCAGCGCAAGAGATGGAATGACGCCACCACAGTACGATCGAGAAAGGGCGGAGCAAATAGCTCAAGTGCATTTACAAAAAACAAAAGAGGTCTTGTCAGATCTACTGCTCCCGCTTCCAGGAGATCGTTCTCTAAAATCTAACTCAGATATCAATTGAGCAATGTGACTACTGAAAAAGAATTGAACGGCGCATAGCGTCCAAAAGCATCTTCTGGCGGATTTTCTAAAGCTGCAACCGACGTGTCAGCACATAACACAACTACTATAAGCGGTGAAGTTCTGATGCGATATCGGTCGCCTTGCGCCCCCCCCCAAATTGAGATCAGACAGCAGACTTTCATCAACTTCATTCCGATCGCGTTGTCGATTTGCTTGATTACTTGCGCTTGGCGGAGCTATTATTGGAATGGTCACGAGACTGCTAGCCTATTCCAGGACCGAATTTTGACAGCCCATTCTTCTTGCTCTGGATCTCTTCAAGAATCGAGTCGTATTGTCTGTCAAGAGGCCTGGTGTCTATCGGTATATTTTCTAGTTTTGAAAATGCAGAAATGATTGTTTTTGCGGCAAGAGGCTGGGGCATATTTGTCTCCGCTATCTCGCCAAACAGCCCGATGGCATCGATTCCTCTTTGTGCTGCAAGCCCCAAGATCAGACCATTGAACCATGTTATGGTAGTTATCTCGTTTCCCACGAGCTCTATGCCAGCTTTTGCCAGCACTTTTTTGAGCTCCGGCCTGTTGACTACACCACACGCCCTCGGCGCGCCTGTAACCTGCTCGCGCAGGTACCCACCAGCACCATATAGCCTGGTCACCTTGCCTATCGACTGGACGTAATCCAGCAACGCGTTGCACAGATTGTGAAGCGCACCGGGATCTTGCGGCTGCGACTCGCCGGTGAATATCATCAGCTTGTGGCCCTTGTCATAGCTTAACTTGTAGACGTCGCTTGCGCTCTTTACCACACCGTCGGCGTAACTCACCCAGGGCTTATCACTTGAAACTATCTCTGCCACCGGCTCTGTTTTTAGGTGGTGCGATAGGAACGAGGAGACAAGCCCGCCTACTCTGCCCATGTCGGGAAGCGATGCGACCAGGATGAATTCAGAAGCCTTGACATCATTCAGCTTGTTTACCTTGATCATTTTTCCTTCTTTCCATCCCGTTTATCTTTGCCAAAAAGCCGCAGATAGAGGTATAGTCCTGCTCCGAAAAACCGCTATTGTTTGCAGCTCGGAATACCTGCTCTGCTAGCGCAGTCTGCGGCAGCGTGATGCCAGACGCCCTTGCAGTGTCGGTTGCAAGCTCCAAGTCCTTTAGCATGTTCTTTAGGTGGAACGACGGCGTAAACTCGTTCCTTACCATATTGGGACCCTTCTTTTCAGACAGGCCGGTCTTGAAGTAAGTTGAATTCAGTATCTCCACAAATATCGATGGGTCAATTCCTGCTCCCCTGGCGAGCATTATGCCTTCAGACACTGCGCTTGCGACAAGTGCAATGTTCAGGTTCAGGGCAAGCTTGATTGCGTTTGCAGACCCATCCCTATCCCCAATGTAAAACGTCCTGCCAAGTGTTTCGATCACCTTCCTTACCTTTTCAAAAGCCTGCCTGTTGCCTGCTACCATTGGCACCAGGTTGCCTGTCTCCGCAGCAGCCGGACCTCCCATAACCGGCATGCCGAGCATGTCAATCCCAGCCCTGCGCAATTCGCCTGCACAATGGGCTGACTGCATAGGCGATATGGTGCTTGCGTCGGCGACTATTACGCTGCGATTGGATGTTTCAATGATGCCGTTACTGCCATCGCCAAGCAATACTGCCTTGACCGCCGCAAAATCGGTAACAACCGTTATAACAAGGTCGCAACCGTCGGCAAGCTCTTTTGGGCTCGATGCCACTGTGGCGCTCTTTGAGAACTTGCTCGCCTTTGCGGCAGATCTGTTGTACACAGAGACCTTGTGGCCAGTGCTGATCAATCGTGTAGCGATGCCCGAACCCATGAGCCCGAGTCCTGCAATGCCAACTCTCATATATTGATGCCCTCAACAACATCGAGCATAAAAAACTATGCTGCAGGGCGCCCCTCCCTCTCCTGAAGGTGCTCCCTGATTTATTACATTGCACGCAGTTGACGACATGCGTCAAGATGTCCGGACTGTGGTATAGCGGAGCGGCTGCCCTTGAAGAAAAAAAGAGCAAGTCAATACTTCATCCTTTCTCCGTCAAAGGCTATAGCGGACTTGCGATAAACCCCTATCAGGGATGCAGTCACCGCTGTGCCTACTGTTATGCCACATACGAGTGGTCGCCCGAATTTTACGACAGGATTTTCGCTAAGAGTAATGCCGACGAGGTATTGGAGAAGCAGCTGGCTGCATGGAATTCTGATACAATTGACACAGTGATGGTGGCTTCGGCGACCGACGCATACCAGCCGGCGGAGCTGCGGTATGGCCTTACACGCAGGTGCGTGCAAGTATTGCAGAAATACAACGTGCCCTACTGTGTGTTCACAAAATCAGCCACAATAATCGAGCGCGACCTTGAGCTCCACCGCAGATATCGCGACAACTGCTTTATCATCTGGTCTATAACAACAGTCAATGAAGAGAAGAGGAGGGTGATCGAGCCCGGCACGCCGCCAGCGAGAAGGTTGTTTGAAACAATAAAGAAATTCACCGATGCCGGCGTGTGCTGCGGCGTCAATATCGACCCGATAATGCCACTTGTTACTGACACGGATGAAGAGCTGGAAGCGATTGTCAAAGCATGCAGCGCGGCGGGACTGCGCCACGTTTTTGGAGCGATGCTACGGCTTCGGAGCGACATCTGGGAACGCATGAAGATCGCTCTGCGGTTGCTTGGAATTCCAAATGGAGTCGACAGATACATGCATTTCTACGGGTTCCAAGAGCCTCTCGGCGCCAGCTATGTTCCAGCCCAGAAGTGGTATGCAGATCATGTCATTAGCAGGCTTGAAAGGTTGGTGAAGAGCTACGGGATGTCCTGCGAATTTCCTGACTATATGGGCCCTCGGCTCATAGACCGGTCGCAGACCGGGCAGACGAGCCTGCATAATTTTATCAATGTAGGCTAGCTACGTGTCCGTACCTGACCTGCATATGCCTTACTTATGCCTGCGGTCTGCGAAAAATATCAGTTCGCATTCACAGTGACCATCAATCCTTATCTGCCTTCCGCATCTTGGGCAAATTGACAGCGGGACGGGAGCCTCCTCTGCAAAGAGAGCTGACATGCCCTTTATTGCACGCCGGGATTAATAAGAATTTAGCATATTCCAAATATGATGCGTTGATTTTTCTTCTATGTGAGGGAGGATACAAGAATTTAAAGTATTGACAGCACCAATATTGTGATTTTTGCAAAATCTAGAACTATTATTAGCACGCTGGCCAATCCTCCGGACATGCAATATCGCAACCCCACCCCCACAGTCGATGTCATTTTGCAGCGCCAGTCCAGGATTCTTATGGTAAGGCGCAAGAAAGACCCTTTCAAGGGCCAGCTTGCGCTTCCCGGAGGCTTTGTCAACGAAGGTGAAACCGCAGAAGCGGCTGTCAAGCGTGAGGCTATGGAAGAGACTTCGCTTGAAGTTGAGCCGATAGAAATCCTGGGCGTCTATTCCGACCCAAAGCGCGACCCTCGCAAGCATATCCTTACCGTAGTATTTGTCGGGATAATCGTCGGAGGTTCAGATAGGGCAGGCGACGACGCTGAAAGTATAGAATGGGTAGATCTCGCCGACATTGAAAAGCAGCAGATTGCATTTGACCATATGACGATACTCCGCGACTACAAAAAGTGGAAGGCGTCGGGCGGGACCTTCTGGTCGACCAAAAGAAGAAATGATTAAAATCCCTGCCATCCAATGACAAGCAATTTGCGCACCGAGAAGGAGATCAGGCTCAGGATAGACCTGCTGGAAGGCCAGTCAAGTTCCATTGCCAAGATACTTGCAAAGGCCATCCGCGATAACAACGAAAAGGCGTTCAAGGAATATGCAGAGCGCCTTGCCGCTAACAGAGGGAGGGTAGAGGAATTGCTATGGGTTCTCGGGGAAAAGGCTGGTCAGAGCGTGCTGGACCTGCAGGTCGTAGGCAGGGGCAACCTTTCCGTAAAGGATGCCATCGAAAAGCTTCGAACGGGCGAGATGAAAATGGACGACCTGTCATCAGACGCCCAGGCGATGATAAGAAAGGGAGCGCTGGAAATGAAGAATGCGCGCAAAGCAGGCTGAGATTTCCGGCGTTAGGTTGTACAAATTAGTTGAGATGTGCCCGTATACTGCAAAATATATATAAAACATAACAGCGTTATACCAGCTGCACATGACCGCAAAAGAAGACCTGAACATTGATTATAGCAAGTATGACTTTAAAGATTCTACAGAGCTATATGTATACCTCAGCAAGAAGGGCCTCTCCAGGGGCACTATCGAAGAGATCAGCCGACTAAAGGGCGAGCCAGACTGGATGAGGGACTTCAGGCTCAGGTCCTACGAGGTCTTTATGAGCAAGCCCCTGCCAAATTGGGGAGGCGACCTCAGCAAGATAGATTTCCAAAATATCTACTATTATGCCAAGGCTGCTGAAAAAAGCAGCAAGAGCTGGGAAGATGTTCCGGAATCCGTGAGGAACACTTTTGAAAAGCTCGGCATCCCGGAAGCAGAGCGCAAGTTCCTTGCAGGCGTGGGCGCACAGTATGAATCTGAAGTCGTTTACCACAATTTGAGAGAAGACCTGCAAAAGCAGGGCGTAATTTTCGTCGATACCGATACGGCGGTTAAGGAATATCCAGAGATCGTCAAAAAGCACTTTGGCAAGGTCATCCCGCCAGAGGACAACAAGTTTGCAGCACTCAACAGCGCAGTATGGTCCGGCGGATCGTTCATTTATGTCCCGCCAAACGTCAAGGTCGAGCTGCCTCTGCAGGCCTATTTCAGGATAAACGCAGAAAATATCGGCCAGTTTGAAAGGACACTTATCATCGCAGACGAAGGAGCAGAGGTGCACTATATCGAAGGCTGCACGGCGCCAGTATACACCACGGAATCATTGCACTCTGCCGTAGTCGAGCTGATTGCAAAGAAGGGCGCCAAGATCAGGTACACGACGATACAGAACTGGAGCAAGGACGTCTACAATCTTGTGACCAAGAGGGCATATGCTTACGAAAACGCCAAAGTCGAGTGGATCGACGGCAACATTGGAAGCAAGCTGACGATGAAATATCCGGGCGTCTACATGCTCGGCAAGGGGGCACACGCCGAAGTCGTGTCGGTGGCTTTTGCAGGAGATGGCATGCACCAGGACGCGGGGGCAAAGGCAGTCCACCTTGCGCCAAACACCACTTCAAGAATCACGAGCAAGTCTGTCAGCAAGGACTCTGGAAGGACTACCTACAGGGGCCTCTTGCACGTTGCCAAGGGCGCGACCGGTGTCAAGTCTAATGTCAGATGCGATGCATTGCTCCTTGACGAGCGCTCTAGGACTGACACGTACCCATACATCGAAGTCAACGAGGATGACGCCACGATCACACACGAAGCGACTGTGGGCAAGATTGGCGAGGACCAGATATTCTACCTGATGACTAGGGGATATTCAGAGTCTGATGCACTGTCACTCATCGTAGGCGGATTTATGGACCCATTCACAAAGGAGCTGCCAATGGAATACGCTGTCGAGCTTACCAGGCTGATCAAGCTCGAAATGGAAGGCTCTGTCGGATAAAACACAGTCACGGTGATCCAGTGAAATGGCTACTACTTCGCTGTCCTCAATAGATAGCACGTACATCGACTCGCTAGCCAACGGTGGGCCCGGCTGGCTTGGCGCAATGCGCAAGCAGGCATTTTCTCAGTACCAGTCGCTCCCGGCCGAGGTTTCGCCGCTGTATTCAAAGTATTCAGACGTCAACAAGATCAAGTCGCAGAACGTGCACTTTTCGGAACCAAGACAGGCCGCGCTCAGCAAAGACCTTGCTGACAGGCTAAAAGAGCTTGAAAGCGAAACAGGGGTTCTGCAGGTAGGCCAGGAGATAAACCGGATTTTTATCAAAGATAGCGTCGCCAAACAGGGCGTCATTGTTTCAAGCATAAAGGAGTCGCTTGCCAAGCATGGCGATTTGGTAAAATCGCATATGGAGGCGAACCCGCTCAACTATGGAGAAGACAAGTACTTGGCGCTTGAGGCATCCGCCTTCCAGTCTGGAATTTTCATCTACATTCCAAGGAACGTCGTGCTGGAAGAGCCGATTAGGATAATCACTTCGCTTGCAGACGACGGTACTTCTCTGATATCCCGAAACATTGTTGTAGCTGACACCAGCTCAAAGGCAACGGTTGTGCAGGAGGTCTATGCGCCGGGCTCATCTGGCAGGCAGGAGACCCAGCAGGGATACTTTGAGCTGATCGAGACAAGCGTCAAGCCAAACGCCCACCTGGAGCTGGTCACTCTGCAGGCGATGAGTGCGGACACTGTCAATGTTTCAAACAGGAAGGCGTTTGTTGAAAGAGACGCCAAGATGTCGTGGTATCTCGGAATGTTCGGGTCACTCTTGTCCCGATACAAGACTGATAGTACTATGAAGGATGCGGGCGCATCTGCAGAAGATGTTGAAATCATTTTTGGAGATGGGAACCAGTCCTTTGACGTGACTTCGAACCTGATACACGACGGAAGGCATTCAAGAGGCAGGGTGCTGGTCAAGTCGGTCCTCAAGGACACGTCAAAGTCTCTGTTCAAGGGCATGATCAAGATAGGCAAGGATGGCAAGGGCACCGAGTCGTATCTGGCAGGTCATGCGATCCTGCTTGACCGGGGAGCAAAGTCGGACTCTATACCCGGCCTTGAAATTGAAACCAACGAAGTAAAGGCGACGCACTCTGCATCGGTTGCCCAGATCGACGAAAACCAGATCTATTACCTCTGCACGCGGGGGCTGAGCAGGGAAGGTGCCAAGCGCGAGATCGTGGCCGGCTTCTTGGAACCACTGTCCAGAAAGATGGGTCCAACCATCAGGGCGTGGGTCAACTACCTGATCGAGAACAAATGGCAGGGCAAGCAGCTGATGCTGAGGACTGACGAAGCGATGGAGCAGATGCTGGAAGTGGAAAAGTCCCGCTACCGTGAAACGCAGGACATTTTCGAGAAGCATTACAAGTACAGGTAGTACTAGAAGGGGTAGCAGAAATGTCGGAACAATGGGTAAAGGTATGCGACGAAAAGGCGCTCAAGAATGGCGACCTGCTGGATTTCGACTATGGTGACAAAAAGATCCTGCTTGTGAGGGCTGGGGATAATGTGTTTGCTACGGACAGAATTTGCACACATGCATACGCCGACCTTTCAACGGGGATGCTGAACGAGGAAGAGAAAACGGTCACCTGCCCGCTTCACCTGTCTGCGTTCAAGCTCGATTCCGGCGTGCCGCAGAATCTGCCTGCAGAAGAGCCACTCAAAACTTACAAGGTTAAAATACAGGATAACGCAATTTACATTCAGTTGTGATAATAAAGTGATGCAGAAGGGCACTCTCGATGTCGAAAAGATAAGGGCCGATTTTCCTATCCTTAACCGCAAGGTAAGCGGAGGCAAGCCCCTGGTCTACCTCGACAATGCAGCGACTACGCAAAAGCCCCTTGCAGTCATTGATGCCATTCATAACTACTACCTGAATTACAACTCAAACATCCACCGGGCAGTTCATCAGCTTGCAGAAGAGGCAACGATCGCCTTTGAAAAGACCAGGGAAAAGGTGGCAAAATTCATCAACGCCAAGTCGACAGAAGAGATCATCTTCACACGCAACGCGACAGAGGCACTGAACCTTGTTGCCTACTCGTGGGGTCGGGCAAACGTCAAGAAGGACGACAAGGTGGTGATTACAGAGATAGAACACCACAGCAATATCGTGCCGTGGCAGATGCTGACCAGTGAAAAGGGTGCCAAGCTGGAATACATTGGCGTCGACGACAACGGTTACCTGAAGATGCACGAGTACAAGCAGCACCTTGACAGCAACAGGGTCAAGCTGGTGTCGGTGGCACACATGTCAAACGTCCTTGGAACGATCGTCCCCGTGCACGACATTATCAAGATGTCGCATGAAAAGGGGATACCTGTATTGATAGATGGTGCGCAGTCTGTTCCACACATGAAGGTGGACGTGCAAAAGATGGACTGCGACTTTATGGCGTTTTCTGCCCACAAGATGCTGGGCCCGACAGGGGTCGGTGTACTGTACGTAAAGCGCGACGTCCTCGAGAAGATGCCGCCGTTCATGGGGGGTGGCGACATGATAAAGGAGGTCCACAAGTATGAGACGAGATACAACGACTTGCCATACAAGTTCGAAGGTGGGACTCCAAACATCGCTGATGTAATTGGCTTTGGTGCCGCGATTGACTACCTGAACAACCTTGGTATGGACAGGGTCAGGGAACACGAAATAGAGCTCACAAAATATGCGCTGGACGCGGTCTCGGGCGTAAAAGGGGTTACACTTTATGGCCCGCCCAATGCAGACGACCGAGGGGGCGTGGTATCGTTCAACATAGGTGACATCCATCCACACGACCTTGCCACCATAATGAACGATCACGGGGTCGCGATAAGATCTGGGCACCACTGCGCACAGGTGCTCATGGAGAGGCTCGATGTTGCAGCAACATCCAGAGCAAGTTTTTATATCTATAACACAAAAGAGGAGATTGACACGTTCATTGGAGCGCTTGACGAAGCAAGGAGGTTATTCAAGATTTGAGTGATGATATTTATCGCGAAATAATCCTCGACCACTACCGCAACCCGAGGAACAAGGGCAAGCTGCCTAACGCCGATGTGAGCATACACGACAGCAACCCCCTGTGTGGTGACGAGATTGATATACATCTTAAAGTTGACGACGACAAGATAAAGGATATCCGGTTCGAAGGAAGGGGCTGCGCAATAAGCCAGGCAAGCGCTTCCATGCTGACCGAGATGGTAGTCGGCAAGCCGCTAACTTCTGTCAAAGAGCTCACAAAGGATGACATTCTTGAGAACATTGGTCTGACGAACCTCGGACCCGCGAGAATCAAGTGCGCGCTGTTATCGCTCAAGGTGTTGAAACTGGGCATGGTAAAGTACTATTCAGACAGGGATCCAGCCTCTGCCAAGAAGCTGCAGGAAGACTCGAAAGGTCTGTAGATATAGATGGCCAAGGTCAACAGTCACGACATACGCAAGATTATATTCGACAATTTCAACGACACCGATACGCGATTCTCAAATGACGAAATGCTTGGTTACCTGAACCAGATGGAGCAGTACAAGGCGCTGGACGACGTGCTTGAGCTTGAGGATGTTCTCCTGGACATGGAAAAGTCCGGCCTGCTCCGCCCAATCGCCCAGAACTTTAACACCCGTTATTACCGATTGTGGAACACGCTGGAGCCGGCGGCGTGCAGGGCCTGCGGACTTGCCACCTATTTTGCACCAAGCGAGGAAGGCAAGGTCTGCCCAAAGTGCAACGCCGCGATGTAATTGGTATCTGAGGGAAAACAGTTAAACGACAACAAGCACGCTCTTTTCACAGGTTGTCGTCTGCGCCCGCAAACAAGCCGCCTTGGATGATTAGAACGCGCTCGATGCATTTTGTCGTGCTCGTGGCAGCGTTTACTGTGTTCAGCGCAATAGTGGCATCTGGCGTCACGTCCGGAGCTGACGACGCGGCAAGCCGCTACTTCAAGTCAATCCAGGGCAATGCCGCCGTTGATACGGTAATGATAGTCATAACTACAATGGGCGATGTGTCAACATTGTTTCTTGTTGGCATAGTGCTGACGATAATCAGACGCACCAGGAAGGCCGGCATGATCTTTTTGATCGCATTGATTGTGATCGTTGTTCTGGTGATGTACATGAAACCCTTGATCGGCAGGGAGAACCCTCCATACGGGTTTGAGCCTGCGCTTGGGCTGCCAGAGAATTTCAGCCTCGAAAACGACAGTCTAGCTCCGTTTGCCGCCGGTTTTAGCTACCCCTCGGGCCACGCGTCGCGCACTACCGCCTTTGCCTTCATTATAGGCTTCCTCCTCTACCAGAAATCGAGGAAGGCCGGCTATGCGATCTGGGCGCTCCCGGTAGTGGTCGGGATCACCCGGCTCTATGTGATGCAGCATTATCCGACGGACCTCATAGGAGGGTTCCTCTTTGGCGGCATGGTGTCCGTGGTACTTGCAAATGCCATGAAGCTCGAGGAGCCCTTCTCTATGTCCAGGATAAAGGGCAAGGAGGACAGCAAGCCTTCCTCACGGCCCCCGGGTGGAAATCTTTAATTTTGGTCAGGGAGCATTGTACCACAACTAGTTAATGGCCCTATTACTGAACATCGCCGGGTCGGAGTGGATAATCATTATACTGCTCGGGCTGATCCTGCTCTTTGGCACCAAGAGGCTGCCGCGGGTTTCTCGTACACTGGGCAAGGCGATGGGCGAATACGAAAAGGCAAGGGAGACGTTCCGGCGAGAAATGGAAGAGGCGATGGAGCCTGCAAGGAGCATGAGCCGGATGCCCAAGATTACCGGTCCTGTTGCCACAGAGAGGCAGAAACTTGAGGCCATCGCCAGTTCGCTTGGTATAGACGACTATGATGGTCTGACAGACGAGGATCTGCGCACCCTCATATCAAAGAGGATAGCGAGCCAGTAAAAGTAGTAGAGGAATTCTTCAACACTTAAATACACAACTCTGACACACCATTGGCATGTCAGCAACAATCAACCCGTTTGAGGTTGCTCTTAAACAGCTTGACGAAGCGGCAAAGATCATAAAACTAGACAAGGGTTTACACCAGGTTTTGGCGCACCCAAAGCGTGTTCTTACGGTGTCGCTGCCAGTGAAAATGGACAACGGCGAAGTCCGGGTCTTCACTGGATTTAGGTCCCAACATAACGACGCCCGAGGCCCGTACAAGGGAGGCATACGCTACCACCCGCAGGTCACAATTGACGAGGTCAAGGCCCTGTCAATGTGGATGACTTGGAAGTGCGCTGTTGCGGACATCCCTTACGGAGGCGGCAAGGGCGGAATCATCTGCAATCCAAAGGAAATGTCAAACGGCGAGCTGGAACGCCTGACCCGACGCTATGCGTACGCCATAGCGGACATTATCGGCCCGCACACGGACATCCCCGCGCCGGACGTATACACCGGCGGCAAAGAGATGGCGTGGATAATGGACACATACTCTGCGCTCAAGGGTAACTATGTCCAGCCAGAGGTCATCACCGGCAAGCCGATAGCAATTGGAGGGTCCCTTGGAAGAAACGAGGCGACCGGACGTGGCCTTGCGTTCACTGTTAGAGAAGCGGCAAAGAAATTAAATATAGACATGAAGTCCGCGACGGTGGCGGTTCAGGGCTTTGGAAATGCCGGCCAGTTTGCGTCACAGCTTGTTGAAGAACAGGGCGCGACTGTAATCGCAGTTTCTGACTCGAAAGGCGGCGTCTTTAACAAGGAAGGAATGAAGGTAGAGGCCCTGCGCAAACACAAGGAAAAAACCGGCTCTGTCGTAGGGTTCCCTGGTGCCAAGGCGATCAGCAACGAGGAATTGCTTGAAACCGAGTGCACGATATTGATACCCGCGGCCCTTGAAAACCAGATCACCGGCAAGAATGCTGGCAGGGTGAGGGCCAAGGTTGTCGCAGAAGCGGCCAACGGGCCGACGACTCCAGAAGCAGACGACATCCTCTTCAAGAACAAGATCCTGACCATCCCTGACATCCTTGCTAACGGTGGCGGCGTCACCGTCTCGTATTTTGAGTGGCTGCAAAACCTGCGCAGGGAATACTGGAGCGAGGCCGAAGTCAACGAAAGGCTGGACAAGAACATCACCAAGTCGTTCCTTGATACCTACGCGACGTCAGAAAAGTATGGCGTCAACATGCGCAAGGCTAGCACTGTCCTTGCGGTCAACAGGGTTGTAGAGGCGATCCAGATAAGAGGGCTCTGGCCATAAACCAGTTCTTCTTTTTTTCATTTTTCAAATTTAGTTTGCTCAGTTTCGGGAACTCGCAGACCTAGAAATGCGATCATGAAAAAGTGTAGAGTCTGGATAATCAAGCGTCCAAAATAATGCAATGTCCAATATTGAATCTGCTGCTTGTGGGACATGTACGGCCGATTTTATCGCTGTTCACAACAGCTACTGCAAATACATATAGAGACACTCTCTATAGAATGATATACTATAATTTTTTCTAGCATCTCGACATGACTATGTCAAACGTCGCTCGCTTTGCGAGCAAGGTAGGCGTGCT
>DASVCY010000072.1:0-12939 GCA_036381375.1 Nitrososphaera sp.
ACAAAGTTTTAAGCTATGGTATTAATGCGCACGCATGCAAGATAGGCATCCACCGGAAAACAATCAACGTCAATACGTCCTTCTAAGACGGGGCTGGACCGTTAGAAGACTGTGGATCATATCCATCGTGGGGCTGTCGGGGCTGGCGCTGGATGCAGTATTTCACACACTCGACTCGGGCACGCCACTGACCATTATCTTTGACGGGGCCGACTTTTCAACCGGCGAGATGGTTCTGACTACTTCACCAGAGATTGCTACGCTATCATGGGTGGGTCATACGATGTTCTTGGCTGCATTTGCTCTGCTAATCGTGCTGCCACGGGTTTTCTTTGGCAAGTCCTCTTGGACAGAACGAGCAGCTGGCGGACGGAACTGGACCGCGTTAAAGCAAGGCCGCACTGTAAAGCAGCTCTGGATGGTGGCAATGGTCGGGCTGGCGGGAATGTCATTAGACGTAGCTTTTCACTGGCTGCAAGATGGCTCGCCTGATCAGGTGCTGATCAACGGCACTGATAATCCAAACCCGGCAATTAGCGCCCTCGCATTGGCCGCACATATCATGTTCATAAGTGCGTTCACAATGCTGATCTTTCTGCCAAAGATACTCTTTGCCAAGCACACGACTACGATGCCAGTTGCAAATAGGTGAGATGAAGCCACGCATAATTGCGGTATCAGCAGCCGCACTCATCTTTTTCTTTGCCAGCACATCGAGCAATTCTTATGTTGTTTTTGTACATGCCCATCCTAGCGCTGATAACGAGGCGACAATAAGGAATGTCAACAAGTATCAGATAGCTTTTCAGCAGTACCCCAAGATTGCAAGGGCGGGCGAAAACGCAACGCTGCATTTCACCATACTTGACAGCACCGATAGCTCCAGCGTACAGGGTATATATGCCGCAATCCTGATGAAGGAAAAGGACACTGGCAAGGTTGTCCAGCAGATGCCTTACAGATTCTATGAATTTGGCGATATCTCTATACCTTACAAACTCCAGAGCAACGAGGATTATGTAGTGACGCTGCTGGCAAGAACGACCGAGGATCCATCCAAGCCGCTTCAGGCAGACTTTGACGTGTCCGTGGGTCAGACAATGTCTTCAAGTGTGCTTCTCATGATGTTCGTGCCGTTCGCGGCGGCGCTCGCAGGCGGCATCATCTTCATGCTCAGGCGTAAATGATCTTGCCTTGCGTTATGTCCTTTACTGGAGAGTCCCGCCCGACTCTCTCTTTTGTACTCTGAGTAGTTGTTGCCCCTCAGTGTTGCTCCTTTCAACATACGGATTCTCGTCAATTCCTGCGCCTAGATCTGGTCCGGAGTAGCACCGTACCTTCCATTCTATTCTGCCCTACCTTGCAGAACCCGATCTTTGCATAGCTCTTACCAGTCCGCCTCGTGTGGGCAAAACTTGCACCTGATAGTTCAAGGCAGCCGCCGTCGTCGGAAAGCCAAGACAAGTCCGAATAGTATACCGCGACCCCTTGAATGCCTATAAGGCATAGAATGCAGCTATATCATTGCCACCTTGTCGTTTCAGATAGGGCACGTCCGAGGGATACCGGTGAGACTACACTTTACACTGGTTCTGGCATTCTTGCTCATAATGTGGACACTCGCCGTGGGATTCATGCCGCAGTACTCACCTGGTCTGACTACTGCACAATACTGGATCATGGGAGCGGCCGGCGCCGTAGTATTGTTCTTCTCCGTCTTTGTTCACGAGCTAATGCATTCGGTAGTGGCCATACGTTACGGAATGAAGGTGAGGCAGATCATGCTTTTCATTTTTGGCGGCGTCTCTGAAATTGCCGAAGAGACACGCGATTTCAAAAAAGAGTTCAACATCGCAATAGCCGGACCGGCGACCAGCTTTGTAATAGCCGCCGTGCTTGCAGGGACATGGTGGGCCATATCAAATGCAGAAGTCGCCAACTTTTATCTAATGCTTGTGATGCAGACGATAGAAGGCGTGCTGCTCTATGGCGCAATAATAAACGCCCTGGTGGGTGGGTTCAATCTGATCCCGGCCTTTCCGCTAGACGGCGGCAGGGTGCTGCGATCTGCCCTCGTCAGGCAGAAAAGGAGCTTCGACGACGCCACAAGGATCGCTGCAAGGGTGGGCGTCGCAATATCTTACGCGTTCATGGGCATTGGATTTGTCATAATGCTGACTGGCTCGTTTATCAGCGGCATATGGCTCCTGGTGATAGGATGGTTTCTAAACAGCGGAGCTCAGTCGTATCTGCAGCAGCACGAGCTCTCCTCAATACTAGCAGGGGTGAAGCTGGAGAACCTGATGAATACCAGAGTTATTGCAATAACGGAGGACGTCACAGTGGATAAAATGCTGACAGACTATTTTGGTAATTACATGAAGAGCTCGTTTCCAGTGGTAGATGCCACCGGCCGGCTCTTGGGGATGGTGATGCTCAAGACCGCAGCACAGGTGCCTGTTGAGAAGAGACAGATGACAAGAGCCAGCGACATAATGGTTCCTGCCAGCGAACTTGCCATCATGGCACCGGACAGGAAAGCGGTTGATGCGCTGCAGCAGATGACCCGGACACGCATCGGCAAAGTGTTTGTCTGTGACCATGACAGAAGGCTGCTTGGGCTTGTAAGCAAGACTGACATTCTTAGCGTCGCTAGCGAAAGGCAGGAATACAGAAAGGAACTTGAAAGCTACACCGCCGGGCAGCGCCGCACCGCGTCGACCGACAGCTCTACAGAAACGACATAAGAAAAAAGAAAAAAGAAGAAAGGTAGAAAATTAAGATTAGATGGTGTTCTTGCCTTCGAGGTGCGCCCTCAACATCCACGCCAACTTCTCGTGCTTTTCGACCGCATCTTGCAAGAAGCTACTTGTTACCTTATCATCGTACTTCTCTTCACATTCATCTATGTTCTTCCTGAGCGTCTGTATGATTGTCTCGTGATCTCTTAGCAGGTTTGATATCATTGTCTGCGCGTCTGGGTGCTGGCCGGGATCCTCATTTATGCTTGAATGCCTGACAAACTCGTCCAGAGTGCCGAGGGATTTGGCTCCAAGCTGCCTTACTCTCTCTGCAATATCATCTACCATCTCGTCGAGTGCTTCGTACTGCTCTTCAAAGAATTCATGGAGCTGATGGAATCGGGGTCCCACGACGTTCCAGTGATACTTTCTCGTTTTCGTGTAAAGCACATATTCGTCGCACAACCTCATATTCAGGATTTCAACAATCTTTTTCCGAGCATCATCCTTGACTCCGATATCGACCTTGACATCCTTGTCCATCATTGCAGTCGCTTCAGTAGCACTTTTTGATGCCATGTCAACAATAAGACATGAAATTATTTATGAGATATACAACAAGGTGCCGGACAGCTTATTATATTTGGCAGGTGAGCGGTATGGGAGCCAAAGAAACCCCGCGCACCATTCACGACACATCAAAATCTTGTCATTCTGCAAAATCTCTGTTTCCGGATTTACATACGTAAGCCGAGAATTCCGGTACCCTGCCAACAAATGCCTTGTGAATATGGGAATAGCAGAAAGGACGGGCCTGCCTCTATACCATGTTTTTCACCCTCTACACGTGCTCATTTCCGCTTTTTTTCACAGTGAATCTGTACATACATGGGCAGCAGAAAGCTACGGGAGGATCATCATATCACTCACAGAAAAAATTCTTGATCTGCCGTTTAGCGAGGATAGTTGACCCATTGCTGTCAGGCAAGGGCATTAGCGATTTTTAGTTCCTGCTCTAGAAGACTCTGCATATTGCTATCATGCAAACAGTTATCAATGGCAGCGCGATTTTTTCAAAAAATGAAAAAGTGCAACACCTGTAAGCAGGAACTTGACGAAAAAGAGTTTGTCGGTAACCAGTGCAAGGCATGTCATTCAGCTTATCTTGAATCGCTCGGTGGCGAAGACCAGTATTCCTCCTAGCCTAGCCGTACACCGGAAGCCTTTAGCTGCCTAATTACATTTTCGACCTGGCTGGCAGTCACCCGGCCTATGGTCGTATTTCGGCTCTGTGCTAGCATTCCGTTTATGAGCTGCGCAATCATTTCCGAGTCGTAAAACGCATGGGTACTCTCAAGGAGCTCTGCGACTTTGGTAGGATCCATCCCTCCCGCTATCTTGCCGGCGGTAATAAGGCTGCCAAACTTTTGCACGGACTCGAACACACCGACATTGTAAGCGATGAATGCTATTATTTCAGGTGGCAGGAAAGCGTCATCGATGTTATCTGGTGGTTGTGGCATAGGGGAGCTTTACACCATCTGAATTATAAGTGAATAATATTTTGTATTATCATCTTTCTGAAATTGAACCTTGCAAGATGTTGCAGATGCTATGTCACCAATCATTTTAGCAGATGACGCGAGTCGGACATTGTATGAAGGCTGTTGTTTACCCTGGCCAGGCAGATGTCAGGGTCGATGACAAACCAAAACCCAAGATTGAACGTCAGGAAGATATCATACTCGTTACAAAGACTGCCATCTGCGGATCTGGCTCCTGCATCTGTACCAAGGTAAAGTCGATGGAATGGAGCCGGGGCAGGCGCTCAGTCACGAGTTTGCCGACATAGTCGACCCGCCTGTCGAGAGGGTAGTTGTGCCGTTCAACATTAGCTACGGCCAATGCTGGCTCTGCCGCCACCAGCTCCGGTCCCAATGCGACGGGTCAAACCCACAGGCAGAGTGTGGCACAGGACATGGATATACGCAATTGCTTGGAGGCTATGATGGTGGGCAGGCAGAATACGTCAGGGTACCGTACGCCAGCACCAACCCATCGAACTGCCCACGAATTAATTCACAGGTAGTTCACCTTCCATCATGTGTGGTTATTATAGACCAAGCTGCGCTGCACGACTGAGAAAAATCGTCATTTCTGGATGTTTTCCATAACCAGGGACGGATGCCAAGTTTACGAATTACGCCCTTGCTGGTGCATGTTTTCGAACATCATTTGCTTATTTCAGATTCATGCAATAAAGCAGTGAACCCGTCTACAGTTTATCCAAAGCTGTATTATATCGGAACCGCCTAAATGTAATTGAAAATGATGGAAAATGCAGTCTTTTTCCGCATTGGCGATGCCCATAGTGAACTCACTAGGAGCATCTGGCTACCCTGCGCTGCAAACCTTCCTGTTTCATGTATTGGATAAGAAAAGCAGGTTCTTCTTGCTTTCAAGCAAAAAGACGTTTCTTGTCATGTTGGCCGCAGTTGTGGCAGAGGTGCTCGAAGAGATATTCTAAATCGCGGGCGAGCAATATCCCGCCCACTTCATCCTCTTTCTATTTTTTTGTCGATTTTGCAACAAAACTCGTGGTCGAGTTTAAAGAAATAGGCGAGAAGTCCACCGGACTTGTCCGGCGCATGAATCGCCATATTTTTAACTAACATAAATGAGACAGATAAACACTATACTCAACTACAAATTCCGACTATATCCAACTAAAGAGCAGGAGTTTGTGCTAGAGCAAACTCTCGACGGCTGCAGATGGGTATACAACTATTTCCGTACAGCAACAACAACATCCCTATCTGTTGAAGATATGCAGTTTGCACTTGTCGAGCTAAAAGAATCTCATCCTTGGCTGCGCAATTATCATAGCAAGATGCTTCAGATGGTTGTACATCAAATTGATGCCGCCAGGTCAGCTATTGATACTATGAAAGCAAAGGGCAGAAAAACTGGCAAATTAAAGTACAAGCATAGTGAAGAGTATAATACCTTCACTTATAGTCAGTCAGGATTCAAGATTGAAAGACATGGCAATACAGACCTACTTTGGCTTTCAAAAGTAGGGTATATGCAGATCAGGTTGCACAGGCAACAACCCCTGAACATCAAACAGGTATCAGTAACAAGGAAACCAGATGGAAGAAGATGGTTTGCTAACATTGCTTGCGAAGAGGTCAGAAAGCCAGTCGCAACAACAAGAAGAATAGACACATCAAAGAGTGTAGGCATCGATGTTGGAATTAAGAACTTTGCATATGATTCTGATGGTAAATCAAATCCACAATTCCTCAAAAGCATGTTGAAGCCATTGAGAAGAGCCGACAGGAGATTGGCAAGACGATGGCAGTATGGCAGTAACAACTACAAAAAGGCAAAACACATGAGAGCAAGGCTATATCAAAGGATATACAACAGGCGGACCGACTTTCTCCACAAGGTATCAACCGCATATGCAAAGCGGTACGACCTGATATTTCTGGAGAGGCTTGCCATACCAAACATGGTTCGCAATCATAAACTTGCCAGGGCAATACTTGACAGTGTATGGGGAACGTTCAAAGAGATGCTGCGATACAAGGTCAAACTCGCAATAGAAGTAAGTCCAGTATACACTAGCATCGAATGTTCGAAATGCCATGAGATGGTTCCAAAGTCACTTGCAGTAAGGACACATGTATGTCCCAACTGCGGCTTGGTTATTGATAGGGACTACAACTCTGCAATTGTTATTAGGCAACGTGGACGTGCGTTGCTGTGTCTACCGCAGGAACTGCGGGAAGTTACGCCTGTGGAGATCGCACAACAACAACAACAACAACAACATCAACATCAACATCACAGAGCGGTCGAGGAAGCAGGAAGAGGCTATCGGACTTGTCCGATAGTAGTTCACTATATTCCGGTCAGCAAATCAAGGTTTGATTATTGTTGCTGAAGATCGGGGACGTGAAGATTGGAGGGGCGAGGACTGGGCTTGTGCCAAAAGTGCTGGGAATCATTAACGCAAGCCCCGAATCGTTCTACAAAGCATCTGTCCGAACAAGCGAGCGGGAGATCGCAGCAGCTGCAAAACAGATGCAGCTCGATGGCGCGCACATCATCGACATTGGTGCAATGTCCACTGCTCCTTATCTTGAGACAGTTGTCCCGGTTGAGGAGGAGATCAGGAGGATGAAAATGGCCATCAAGGCTGTGAAAAGTGTATGCGATCTGCCGGTCTCTGCAGATACCCCCCGTGCCGCCGTCGCTGAAGAAGCAATAGCGGCCGGAGCCGATGCGATAAATGATGTGACTGGTCTGAAGCACGACGACAGGATGGCGGATGTGGCGGCAAAGGCCGGCGCACCCGTAATAATCGGCGCTTACAGCAAGGTTCCTGCTACAGGCAAGCTTGCGGGCACGGTAAAGGCATTGAAGGAAAGCCTTGCCATTGCAAAAAAGGCCGGAGTCAAGAAAGCAATAGTCGATCCATCGATAGGGTTTTTCAGAGAGGAAGGCAAGAATCCCTTCTTTACGAGAATGACAGATGTGCCGTGGTACGTGCGCGACATTGAAGTGCTGAATAATCTGGAAAAGATTGCCTCACTGGGCCCAGTCTGCGTGTCTGTATCCAGAAAATCGTTCATCGGGCACCTGCTTGGAATAAAGGGAGACGACCGGCTCGTGCCTTCCATAGTCTGCGAGGTGATGGCCGTCATGAACGGAGCCAGTGTGATAAGGACACACAGTGTCAGAGAAACGGTTTATGCTCTGACTATGCTGCAATTGCTGAAGGACCCTGATAATACCAAACGCTTATAATCCTACGAGCCGAGTAGACATCAAGGGAGTAGTTGGAGATCAGAGAAGGTCTGACATTTGATGACGTACTTCTTGTTCCTAAACGGTCGCCCGTAGTTTCCAGATCACAGACAGACCTCCGCACAAAGCTTTCACGCAACATCACGCTCAACATACCGATCATTAGCGCTAATATGGACACCGTGACAGAATCGGGAATGGCAGTAGCGCTTGCTAGGGAAGGTGGAATCGGTATCATACACCGGTTTATGACCATCGAGGATCAGGTGGACGAGATCCTGAAGGTCAAGAGATCCGAATCTGTTATGATAGAGCAGCCGTACACCGTCAAGCCGGACATCACTGTTGCCGAGGTGAAAAAGGCAATGGCCCAGTACGGCGTTTCAGGATTGCTAGTTGAGGATGGGGGCAGACTTGTCGGCATAATCACTAGGCGCGACATTACTTTTGAAAAGAACAACAAGCGCAAGGTGTCGGAGCTTATGACAAAAGAAGTCATTACTGCCAAGGCTGGCACCACAATAGATCAGGCAAAAGAGATCCTGCACAAGCAGCGCATTGAAAAGCTGCCGATAGTGGACGACAAGCGGAAAATAGTAGGACTCATCACCAGCAAAGACATTTTGAAAATGGACCAGTATCCACACGCGTCAAAAGATAAGAAGGGAAGGCTGCTGGTCGGCGCGGCAGTAGGAGTAAAGGGCGACTACCTGGAGCGCGCAGAAGCCTTGCTGGAGGCAGGAGCAGACGTGCTGGTAGTCGACATAGCGCACGGCCACAGCGAAAATGCGATAAACACTGTCCAGATGATCAAGAAGGCTTTTCCAAACTGCGAATTGATAGCGGGGAACATTGCGACAGGCGAAGGTGCCCGCGACCTCATCAGGGCCGGCGTCGATGCTGTCAAAGTCGGGGTGGGCTCGGGCTCAATATGCATCACAAGAGTGGTGACAGGCTCCGGCGTGCCGCAATTGACTGCGGTCATTGATAGCGTCAAGGTCGCTCGTGATTATGACATTCCGGTAATTTCTGACGGGGGCGTCCGGACTTCGGGCGACATTACAAAGGCACTTGCGGCAGGCGCGTCTTCTGTGATGGTGGGCAGCCTCTTTGGAGGAACCGACGAGAGTCCAGGCAAGACGCTGGTAAAGAACGGCAAGAAATACAAGATGTACCGCGGCATGGCATCATTCTATGCGTCACTTGGACGCAAGTACCGTGAAGAGGGCCCGGAGGTGGTCGACTCTGACGACCTGAATGACTATGTGCCTGAAGGCGTAGAAGCGATGGTCCCATACAAGGGAAGCGTGGTCGAGATCGTGCGCCAGTTAGTAGGTGGTCTCAGATCGGGCCTGTCGTACTGCGGCGCCAAGACGATTGCCGAAATGCAAAAGAACGCCGAGTTCATCAGGATAACATCAGCAGGTTATATTGAGAGCCAGCCTCACGATGTTGACCTGATGTAATGGTAGTAGTAGACATCTATGCGAAATCTCCTATGGAGCCAGTACATGTTTTCTTGAGTGGGGCTCGATACCTCGTAAATATTGAACCAACGTTTGGCTCGTATTGAGTAGGAAGAAAGGGGCAGCAGTTGCCATTATTGCAGTTGTCGCAGTAATTGGAGGGATTGTAGCTTTTACAAACATATCTGGGCAGGAAGAATCTGGGCCTGCTCCAATACTTACCACAATAGACCGGAGCGACGAGCCCGAAAATGAAAGCACGGCTACTACAATATCTGAAGCGCCGGCAGAACAGCAACAGCAGCAGCCGGCTAATAATACCAATGGCACAGTGATCGCCAGCGATACAGCCGTTGCAAACAATACAACAATCGTGATCAACAAGCCTGTCTACCGCAATAATTCGATAATATACCAGCCAGTCACGATAAACTTGGAGAACTACAAGACAATCATCAATAACAGCAACCAACAGCTGCAGGTGCAGGAAAGACAAGGTGAGCCGGACCGCCAAGCAGCAGCAGATACCAGCCACAGCATAACGATTAGTGCAAAAAGAATCAGCTCTGAAGGTTGGAGCGCCAGATTCACCGACGATAAAGTCGGCATGTTCACTGCAGTTTACGATATCAACGGCAATTTGATAGATACAGGCTATGCGGACGAGCGCGGCTTCACCGTGGAGGGGCTCGAGGACAAGCTTTACTTCGTGTTCCCTGCAGACTGCACCGACTGTAACGGGTCAGAGAACGATATTGTGTTCAGGCAGTGGGAGGACGGCAGCAAAGACAGGCCCCGGCTGGTGCCCGCCGACTCGGAGGTGACTGCCAGTTATAGGTTGGTGGTGCCTGAAGAGCCAAAGCTAGTGCCCATTACTCCGCCGCCAGGCGAGAATCAGCAAGAAGAGGAGGAGGAAGAAGATGCTGCCCGACCCGACAACGCGACTGGGACTGCTGTAGCTAAACCAGAAATAACTCTGGAGACGCAGAATGCGTCATTCGTCTACGGGTGGGTGCAAATCATCTCGCGTGCAGAGAACAATACGGGTGGCTCTGGGGAAATCACAATCAAAGTGTACAGGCCAGATGGCACACTACATGACAGCTTCTCCTACTCTGAGCAGATGGGATTTTTTGCGTCAAGGGAAGCAGGCGAGGGAGATTACAGGATAGTGGCAACTTATGACTACGGTAATGGCACGACCGAGGCAGAGATCACACACCCGATCAGGTTTGCAACGCCAGAATTTTCCAACCTTGCAGCAGCGGAGGATGATAGCGGAGCTGTGCGCCTTAACGGCATGTTAGAGAACGGGATTGCAGGTGAAAACATCACGATAGCGGTCTACGCGCCAAGTGGAGACGAACTAAAGAAATACCGTTTGAGCTTTGGCACGAGGCCTGTATTCACGCTCTTTATCCCTGCTGAAGAAGTTGAGGCAATGTTCAACAATACTGGCAACTACACATTCACAGTCACACACATGCCGACAGGTGCAACCGGCAACACTACGTTGTTCCATGAGGCCAGTGAACCAGAGACAGCAGCCGCTCCCCTGAACATCAGTGACAACCCTGGTAGTTCTATCAATGCTGCTGTAGCAGCGCAGGGAAGCAGCGTATACCTGGTATGGGGAGACGACACTTCGGGCCAGAGTGAAATCCTGTTTGCAAAAAGTGACGACGCCGGAGAAACGTTCAGCGAGCCGGTCGCGATAAGTCGACCAGAAGAGGAAGGAGGCTTTGTGAAGGATCCTGACATCGCAGTTTCCGGTGACGATATCTATGTTGTTTGGGCAGACTATGATTCAAGCGAGAACTCGACTGCTGCATTTGCTATTAGTGACGACGCCGGAGAGACCTTTGGCAACAAGACTGTCCTTGGAGACCGCCTAGGTGAAGGGACAGATCCAAGTGTTGCTGTATTTGGAGGCAACATCTATGTGTCTTGGATAAGAGGTGCTGAGGAAGAGTTTACAGGCAATCTGGTGATCGCAAGAAGCCCAAATGGGGCTGACTTTGAGGCGGCCCAGATGGCAGAAGACGTGGGTGCAGTATCGATGACCAGCACCGAAGACAGCTTGTACCTGACATGGTCGCACTATCCGACCGGCGACAGCTCTGAAGGGTCCATTAACGTTGTTGCCAGAAGCGAAAACGGCGTTGACTTTGAAACAACTGAAGAAGATCCGCTCAACGGAATTGCAGTCACTTCCGTTGCAGCTCCCGGCGACGATAACAACACAGTCTACATTGCAGGCTTTGCAAACGATACAGTAATCTTTGCAAAGGGTGACAATGGCAGTATCGGCACCTTTAAGATGACAGAAATTTCAAACGGCACAAGGGCGTCTGTGGCAGCTTCGGGCGATACCGTGTATCTTGCGTGGGAGCAGGACGGCGAAATATTCTTCGCATCAAGCTCTGACGCCGGTACCACATTCAGTGAGCCAGAGGACGTCAGCAATAGCGAAGAAATCTCGTACTGGCCAGACGTGGCAGTAACGGATGAAAACGCATACATAGCATGGACGGAAGGAGGCGCCGACAGTTCTGACATAATGGTAATACCAGTACAGTAGAAAAGCGCTATATAGCGCTGCGCCACGACTCTGGATGTTGACCGGCAAGATCTTTTATGCCACACTGGTTGCAGGAATCGCGTTCATAATCATAGGCACAGCTTCCGGCATCTACACCAATACCGCGGTGGATGTTCCGCTGGACAACTCTGTCAGGCCTGGAGAGTCTGATATCATCACGCCCTTGATGGACGTGGGCAATACAGCCAGCATAACGGTGGCTGGCTCTACCTTTGACATTACAATTCAAGAGCCTGACGGGCAGATGGTAGTATCAGATAACAATGCCACTTTCTTTAACTACGACTTGACTGCTCAAAAGTCCGGAGAATACAGGATAGTGATCGATAATAATGGGAGCGAAGCTCTGACAGTCAGCGGCCATGCACAGACAAAGTCAAATGCGTTTGGGCTCACAGGCGCGCTGATGCTTGTTACAACTGGCGTAATCGTGATCGGGCTGGGCCTGCGCTTCAGGAACCACTAGTCCAGGTCCTGCAGCAGCCTGTGGATACCTGCGTCCTTCATCCTGCTCTTCATGCTGGCTATTATCGCTTTCAGGTCCGACTCTTTCTCGTTCAGCATGTCTGACAGCTCTGACAGTGATTTAGGAGATTCTTTTACTATCGCGTAGAGCACCTTCCGTTCTTCTACTTCAAAGTTGTCGGCACCTATTTCATGCAGCCTGCGGAGGACTTGCTGCCTGAGCGCTCTAAGGTCTGCAAGCCGGGATTCAAATAGCGAGATCTCTTGATCAATGTCTGCCATGCTCTGCTGCAGCCAGGCAAGTGCGCACCCTGTGTCTTCTGGGATAGAATTCAACCTTTTGTAATATTTTTTCATCGACTCTTTGTGGCGAATTTCCTCGATCTTTTGACTGGATATTGTAAAGTCATCCTCTGATAGCGCGATGGTAAGCACAAATGATGAGTTGAGCCTGTAGTACTTCCTGTTGGGTGCGCCAAGATCGCTCCTTTCAGCGTATGTCTCAATAAGGCCGCTTTCCTCAAGAGCGTCCAAGTGGCGGAGTATTGCCTGCTGGCCGATGTCTATCTCTCTTGCCAGCTGGTTGAAATACATCGGCTCACGGGCCAGCACGCTCAGTATTCTGCGCCTGGTGTCGTTTCCCAGAATATCTAAAATAATGTCAGATTCCAGTTGATTCCTCTCCAATCGGATTTTCACCTATCAAAAATAAAAAGAAATTGGTGGAGGACATTTTCTTGCCATTGTTACATGTCCATGTCGCCCATGCCACCGCCCATGCCGCCACCGTGACCTCCGCCGGGCTTGGGCATGTCCTTGGGCTTTGAAGCGGCAATCACGTCGTCTA
>DASVCY010000073.1:0-25671 GCA_036381375.1 Nitrososphaera sp.
TAGCAGTCGGACCAAAGACAAAGGAGAGATTAGTCGAGAACGGGGTGGACGTGGGGCTGATGCCCGACAGTTTCTCTTCAGCAGGCTTGGTAGAGCTTCTGTCCTCGCTGGAGCCGGAAAAGAAGAGGATAATCATACCGCGCAGCGGGGCAGCTAACGAGTCGGCTGCAAAGGCGCTTCAAGAGCTCGGGATGCAGGTCGACGAAGTGCAACTCTATACCGTGCGTACGGCGATGCCAACATCTGTGTGGAGCGAGTTTTCAAATCTCCTCGCAGATAACAGAGTGAGTGCCATAATATTCACAAGCGCTTCAAACGTCAGGTCGTTCTTTGAGATAATGGGCAAGATGGGATTTTCGGACCTGCGCCTGAACGACGTTACTAAGGTAATCTCGATAGGGCCGCTCACCAGCAAAGAGCTTGAATGCCGCAGCATCGAGTGCTTTGAAGCAATCGAGCACACTGTCGCCGGTGCGCTGAAACTTGCAAAAAAGATCGTGTAACTCTTTTTAGTCTTTATGGGCAATATGCGCCATGACCGAAACAACTAGTGCAAAACAGGGTGCCCTGCTCGAAGATTCGACGTTCAATATAATAAGCCAGATGGAGAAAAAGGCCGACTTTTTGTTTTCCTCTGTTGAAAGATATGTGCGTGATGCAGAGAAGGACAACAAGCCCGAGCTGGTCAAGATGTGGAACGCGATAAAGGAAGACGAGCAAAACCACCTGAAGATGTTGCGCGAAGAGCTGATAAAGGAAGTAAAAGAGAACAGGCTAGGCTAAATTTGAAACGCGTCTGACTTGACTGCTGCCCGCCTAGTTTCTATCGCGAGCATTTCTGATATCCTTTCAATGGCGGTCAGGTATTCTAACCCCTTTGGGGTCGTGCGGAACTCCCTGAGTGAGCCGGAATCAATATCCTGCTCCAAAAGGCCGTTTTGCAAGAGCATCTGGGTGTATTCCTTGGCCTGACTGTGTGTCAGATACGCGTGAAACATGATCTTGGTGATGCCGGCGCCGCCTTGGGCGCTGTGCAGGATGTCCCTCATTATTTCATCCTTCTGCCGATTGTGCATCAAAGAGTCTTGGTTATTGCAATGGCTGTTTCCATATAAGATTGTCGATTAAGTATTATAGTACTTTTCTCTATTCGTGGAATAGATTTTTTCATTGTTGCTTTTTCTTGCCGCTAATCAATCGACAAGATCTTACTGTTGAAAGACGTGCTGACCGGGCAAGCCCGTCATTGAGCTCCGGGAGTGCTTGTTGTGACGCTAGATGGATTTAACCAATGTCTTCCACGCCATAACGCTGAAGGCCTGCTTGGCAATTAGTTGCCTGTACGCAGTTTTGCAGATACATCATCAAAGGCTAGAGACACCATCCAGTTTCTTGATCTGGCGACGCAGCCAGACAATGTAAGAGCGCTGCGTTTTTCTTACTTCAATTGCCTGTGTGCACAGTTCCTTGATTTTGTCTTTATTCATTTTCTTCCAATCGCACCGAATGCTCTTCATTAGGTAATATGGCCGCTGATCCAAAAGTTCGGTTGGCAGCCTGTGCAGAGTCCAAATATCGCATGCGACCTCGCCATGGGGTATGCCTGACCTGTTCCCCTGCACCAGGTGAGTCAGCTCGTGCGCTATGGTATAATGAGAGACGTTTGGCTGGAGCCGGAATACAGGAGGCGACGTCCAGCCTATGGCTGTGCCCTCTACCCAGCCCCGCCGGGTCAGCAGGCCACACGATATCCGCTTTTCCTGCAACTCCGGAAACAGCGAATAGACCCACAGTATGCGTTTTTTGAACTCGGGTGAAAAAGCCCGACTAGCCTGCCTGCTAAACTCTATTGGCATTATTTCAATGGAGAGCTCTACTCCCGGCTTACAATCTTTATGATCTCTTTTTGGGAGCACACGCCATCTTTGCCGCGAACTCCATCGGCTCTACTTCGGTAGGCGAAGGTAACAGCATTGACTTCTTGAGGGAAGAGGGCGAGGTCCCCTCAATCCCCCGGCGTTTCGTGCAGGAATCACGAATGATAGCCTCCACGATTTCAGGTGTGCACATGCAACTGGTGGTAGTTGGTCAGTCGGAGGTGAATTCAGATGCCAGTTTGTTTGTCTTTCCGCAAAGACAACGACACTTTTTGTGTACGTGGAGATTTTCATTCATTGGTTAGGAGAGGTGAGTTAGGCCAGCCTAATATTTAAACTCTGTCTGAATTCTCTGGAATGAAAAATAGCAACATCACCTGCTGATCCTTGTGCCTTCTATCACGCATACTCCTTGGTTCTTTTCGAATTGCAGCACCTGCCTTCCCGGCCGGAGGTGGAAGTGGCAGGACCGCACTTTGCTCTTGTAGTAAAAGACTTTTGCTGCTACCGCGTAACTGAATCCTGTCCACACACAACAGATTCATGTTGCACAGTTTTCTTATCTTCTTGCAGGTCGCGCTCTGCGGCAGGTTATTCTCTGTTGCAATCTGCTGCGCAGACTTGGCCAATACTGACAAAACACCTTCTGGTATCTACTCTCATTTTCTTTTCATCTTTTTCTCCATCTCTGACCATAAAATTTTCTGAATCGTGCTTGCTTGCTATCGTCGTTTTTGCTTACTTTGGCAGTAACGGGACCCGACAAAAAGCGGGTTCGGAGGGATTCGGACCCTCGACATTTTAACCCAGAATAATTCTCTGACTGGTTAAGAGCCAGACGCTCTGCCTGGCTGAGCTACGAACCCGCAGAAATTTTGCTAGAGTGAGCGATATTTAAATCGTACTAGGATGCAAAGCTCCAATTCTTTGAAAGATGTTGTTACATTTTCTCATCTGCAGCCATGCAGGGAAGCGCGACAGCAGGTGCAAAGGACCTAGTTGCTACTTCTGGAATAGCAACACGGGAAAATGCGCACATGCGACCTCTATGTCTATACCACAGACAGTTGTCACAAGCAGCTGCATACCGTCCAAAAGGTCCAAAAATTTGCGTCGAAAACTAAAAGTGAGAAGAGGGAAAATCGCTCAAGCCTTTACCGTCTGTTGCTGCTGTTGCTGCTGGATGATCTTGACGATCGCTTCAGAGACAGAGCAGTTGAGTTTTTCCTTTTCCTTCAGAATGTGCCTGTAGGCGTCTAGCGTGATGTATACTGGAATAGAGCCAGTGCCTTCAAGCAGTGCCTTTACGCGGTAGAGACCGTTTTCCATTCCACGCTCAGCTATCTTCTTCAGCTTTACCTTGTCCATAAAGCTTCCAAGCGGACCCATAGGCATCTCATATTCGACCGTCATGCCGGTTCTGCACTTCTTCTCGCCCAGTTCTTCAAAGTCAACTGTAATCTGCCAGCTCTTGAAAGGACCCTCGATCATCTTGGCTACAATCTTGCGCATGGGGACATAGTCGATGGTCTCGCAATCCCATTCGAGTTTTTTGCCGTCAAAATCTCCGCTAATCCTGAAAATCGTGCCAACGCCAAAGCCGTTCTTGACTTCGACCGGGACGACGCTTAGACCCATGTTCTCTGGGAACTGGTCAGCCATGTGCTCTGGCCTTGCAAAATATGTGAATACTTCGCTGACTGGAGCGTTAATTTCTATGCTCTTTTGGATAACGGTCATTGTGGAATTGAGTTGGTGAACTGAATTTAAAGGTTTTGATAGTGGATGATTGCAATAGATTGCAAGAAATGAGAGAGGATAGTAAGAGAAGAAAACAGGGGCCGGCCTAGGCCAGCGGATTGCTATTCACGATCTCATCGAGGCACTTGATGATATCCTGCTTGCTCACAGGGATCGGGTTGTTGTCCAGGTGGCCACGGTCGGGCATGATTACGTCCGCTGCCTGGTCCAGGGGCTGTTTTAGCTTTAACGGTTCGAACTTGAGCTTCTGTGCTATTTCCTTGAACCGCTTGTAGTAGATCGAGTTGTTGAATTTGTGCGCGACGGTGGTGCATGAAGACAGGGCGTAACCATGTGGCACCCCTTCATTTGAGAACACATAAGACAGCGCGTGTCCAAGAGTTGTAGACGAGTTGCCAAAGCCAATGCCAGAGAGCATTGCTCCGTATGGAAGAAGGTGGTGCTTGTCGTTCATGATTGCGTCATAGAGTATGTCAAACGCCTCTTTGCAAAAGAACTGAGTGAACGGGTTGCCGGCCTTGCTGTCATAGCCCTCAGACGCCTGTGCCGCTGCGTCGCACGCAGAGTTGCGCAGAATGTTGAACGGCGTGCCGGCCAAAAAGTACGGGTCAACTATAGCTGCGTCTGCAAGGAACGCCTCGTCCTGTAAGAGCTTTTTCTTATGGTCAAAGCTGATGACCGCATAGGTGGTCATTTCGGCACCGGTACCAAATGTCGTTGGAATCAAGATCTTGGGAATGCCTGTCATCTTGCTCAGGTACTTGCAGACATCCATAGAGCTTCCTCCTCCAAGGCCAATATAGGCGCTGATGTTCTTGCCCTCGTACTGCTTCTTTATAGCTTCAATGGTTTCAATAGCAGGGTCAGGGGTAACCTTATCGTACAGCTCGTAATTCTTTATGCCCATATAGTCCAGCCACTTGTTGTAAATGTCAGGGGTGGTCGTGGTAATTACAAGAGCGTTCTCGGGATAGGGAAATTCCTTTGCCGCGTTTTCGCCGAACATGATCTTCTTCGGCATCATTACTTTCCAGGCCATATGGTAATATGGGTCGCCCTCTTGGTGTTTTATGTCTTTCCTACTCGGTCAGTCAGTTATTCAGGCATGCCCCTTAAGAAATTCCTCAAGCCTGCGCTTTTCAAGCCTCATCAAGTAGACGATGCCAATCAGCGTAAACACTTCCACCGCCTTTGCCAGTACGCCTTCCACCTCAACTTCTTCAGGCCTGCCCGTGGGCGAAAGCGGCGGAGGAAGTATCACCGAATAAGCGTAAAGCCCCAGAAGCACCGCGGTCCCGACAAGACCGAATAGGTTGACGGCAACGGTCTTGCGGTAGTGACTATGCGGACTTGTTCTGCCACTGGTGGCTTGCGTCAGAGCCAGGAGTGTATAGAGTATGCCATATGCAACCTGCATTCCCCCCGCTGCAATCAGAAATATGCTGTATTCGAGTCGGAGCGAGGCGTGGCCCGAGTATACCGCAAAATGCACCATGCCACCGGCAATTGCTGCCAAGGTAACGGTATACCTTGCAATATCGCCAGGCCCGCTGACAAACTCGCCGTTCTTTTTCTTACTCCAGTACGTCATGCCGAGCACTGCGCCAAAGACACCAATCGTGCCAAACACACCCGCTGCCATAGTCCAGTTGAAGACAAGTCCAAAGCCCTTTGAAATTGAAAAGTTGAAAATTGCCCGCTCGCAGTTGCAGTTGGTTACACTGCTAAGCGTATGCCGTGGAGGATCAATTGCGTTGATATTCACCGGGCCATCTGCTATGCTAAGTACTACCTGATAGCTGCCTACCTGCGGAAAAGTGTAAAACACTTCAAAGTCACCAACATCCCGTTTTGTCCATGGGAACGCCTTGATGCGCTCCCCGGAAGATGCGTAGACCTCGACCATAGTTTCTATATTATATGTATCCTGCCCTTTGTCGTCTTGGACGCTGAACAATATCGCAGTCGGCTCACCGGGAGCTGCGTAGTCTGGCTCAAGAGCCGCGTAGGCATAGTACTGACCTATTCCATCACCTCTGCTGTTATAGTGTGAAAGGTGTTCGAAATGAGCATATGCCGGCGATATGGTCGTCGAAATGATGACGACGAGAAGCGAAACTGCGAGCGACGGAAGAGGAAGAAGGGCCGGGACGTTCTTCATTTGTGAGGATAATTTCACTCTGCCCGTATATTACATTACTGTGCCTTCACAACAGCCTTCTTGCCTTCGATTCTGTATGCGTAAAGGACGGTCATGAGCACCATCGAAAACAGCACGATCCCGAGCCCGAGATGAGTCGTTACGAGCACAGCATGCAGACGCTCCACAATCACTATTGCACCCAGACCTATCTGGCCGATCACTGCGCCAGCTGCAATGAGGGACGCAATTTTCATGCCCCTAGGAGCCGCTTTTGACTTGACCGTGAACGCCATAGTAGCGATTACAAGCACGCCCACTGTGGCAGCCACCGTCCTATGGGTGTATTCGATAATAAAGTCTTCGTGAGGAAGCAGACCCTGCGGGCAGAGTGGCCAGTCTGGACACGAGAGGCCGACGCCGGTTGCGCTAACATACCCTCCGATAAATATCAACGAAAAAAGAACGGCAAGAGTGGAAAAAGAGAGGGCTCTGAGCAGCATTCGTGATACTACTATTCTACTATGAGCACGCCCTTCATGTACTCGTGTACGATGCAGAAGTAGTCATACTGCCCAGGAGCAACATCAGCTAGGGATATTGTAGAGGAATCTCCTCCGTTGACTAAGCTTGTGTCGAATAATTTGCCCTTGTCAGGATCGCTGTTGCCTGTTCCAGATGTCACGGTGTGAGGAACGTTGTCTTGATTCATAACGGCGACCTCTGCTCCAGCGCTTGCGGTCAACTCGGCCGGCTCGAATGGCGTGTTACCTTGTACTGATGCACCTGAAGGAATGGTGATTGTAGGTCCCGCTGCAGCACCACCGCCGCTGCTGCCTCCCTCTTCGGCTGCAGCTATTGTGAGCGAGCCTGTCATGTATGGGTGGACCACACAGTAGTAACTTATAGTATCACCCTCGCTTACTCCTTCGAGTTCGATTGGATCTGAACTTTCGCCGGCGTTGATGATGCTGGTGTCAAACAGCTCTGCAGAGGCAGGATCGTCCGGTCCTGTGCCGGATGTTGCAGTATGCGGGACAGTGTCCTGGTTGTCCCATACAATCTTGTTGCCAAGCGGCACCTGTGCCTCGTCTGGATCGAAGTCAGGGTTCCCTTGTGTTGCAGCTCCTGCCAATATCGCGATTGTCGTCGTTCCTGCTTGTGCTGGCGGCTGTTCCGACGGAGGTCTTTCAACACGTATCTGCGTCACAGGCGGTGGGTTGGCATACATTGCGTCAAAGAATGGCAACAGTATTGCAGCCCCTATTGCCATAGTGACGACTACGATAATCAACCCCTTACCCATGCGCCTACCAGAAGTCAGGATGATTGGTTCATTTTCGTGGCTGTGTTCGTCGTGTGACATTTGTCATCCTCTCTCCTATTAGTGGTGTGGCTCGCGCCGCCTGTAGTCGTAGTACTGCTCTCCAATTTCGAACGGATCTTCCATCTTGGCAGGCTTGCCGGCGTAGGCGCTCCTGATCAAGTTCCACACAAACATTGCTGCTCCCACTGCAGTTATCCATGCGCCTACCGTCGATATCTGGTTCAGTATTATCAACGGCTGTACAGGCACATAGTCAAACGTACGCCTAGGTTGTCCATAGAGACCAAGTACGTGCTGCGTGAGGAAGATCATCGAGACACCTACGAACATGAGCCAGAACTGTATCATTGCAGCCTTTTCATTGTACATCCTACCAGTTATCAGCGGGAACAGGTAGAATATGAATCCAATGAAGGAGAAGGTTATCATGCCCATCAGGAATAGGTGCATGTGTCCGACTACCCAGTAGCTGTCGTGTGTAAGGAAGTCTAGCGGCATGGCGCTGTTGACAACGCCGCCTGCTCCAGCATAGAAGAACAGGACTACCCCTCCTACGACAAAGGACATTGGCGCACGGAACCTGATCCTGCCGCCCCACATGGTTGCAACCCAGTTAAAGATGTGCATAGCAGAAGCCGGTACTGCGGCCAGTGTGCCAACCATGAACACCGTCTTTTCGGTGAAGCTCATGCCTGTTGCGTACATGTGATGCGCCCAAGAGGCAAAGCCAACTATGCCGAGGAGCACAAACGCTGTAACTCCAGACTGATAGCTAAAGATAGGCTTTCTTGAGAACTTGGGTATGATCTCGTATGCGATTCCGATGGCAGGTATCATGAATATGTACACCTCCGGATGGAACGTGAACCAGAACAGGTGCTGGTAGGCTATAGGATCTCCACCCATAGCGGGATTGAAGAACCCAGACACCCCGAGCCTGTCTGTGTACAGCATGATAAGTGCCGCCGCGAATGTCGGCATTGCTACAAGTATCATGAGCGAAGTTATCAGAGTTGACCATACAAACAGTGAAGTCCTCATTAGAGGGAGATCTGGATGTTTCATCTTTAGGATGGTGACTATAAAATTGATAGCTCCTAGAATTGAAGAGATGCCGAGTATCTTTAATCCAAATATCCACATTTCTGCCGCCGGTCCCGGCGCCCTAATAATAGAGTAAGGTGGATAGGCGTTCCAGCTTAGGTCCGCAAAACCAAGCCAGATAAGGGCAAAGCCAACCGGGATCATCCAGAACGCGACTCCGTTGAGCTTTGGCCAAGCCATATCTTTGTACCTAACCATGATTGGGATTAGGTAGTTACCAACGCCTGACGCAAACGGTACGGCCCACAAGAAGAGCATTGTCGTACCATGCACCGTGAATATCCTGTGGAAAGTGTTAGAATCTGCAATTATTTCTCCGCCACCCGGCAGGAACAATTCTGTTCGTATGGATATGGCCAGTGCGCCACCGATAATGAACGCGACGAGAGACAGGTACAGGTAGAGCAAGCCAACATCGGTATGGTGTGTTGAAAAAAGGATTTCCCACATTGGACGGGGTTTCTTAACCTCTAGGACCAACTAACATCGCTCCCTCTTATTGCCCGTACATGGATTAGTATATCAATAAAAGCATTTTGTTTTTCATGCGCTACTGCATACCGACCGGCACGTCAATGGAGCCAGGCCAAGATACATTTAGCTTGGTCTTCCGACATATCCGCCCGTGGTCAGCTGGCGCTCTTGCAGCGAATCTTCACCAAGGCGTGTGGAGAGGGGCTGTTGCGTGCTTGACCTTGGTGCCATCGGCAGCTGGCGGGACGAGCTGGAAGAGAGAAATGAAGACGAGGAAGGAGGGTACGCTTGTACGCGTGTGTATGACGCTTGGCGGAGAAGCTTCAGACAACCGGATTATGTGCGCAGGTATCAAGTCCGAAATCAAGGTGAAGAAGAAGAAGAATTCGTCGGGGACGCATGTGGCCCGTTATCCAAGGAAACTTCCTGTATTGCAGCAGCTGTGATTCCCGAAAATCGAAGGCTAGTGCGAGCTATGGGAGAGGTCACAGGCGGGAATTGCAAAATCTGTGGCTATGTATGCATGTGCGAGGGCATACTGTCCTGCCATGAAGAGGACTTTGTATTTTTGGAGAGCATATACGTCACTGCCAGGAGCTACCTGAAGATGGTAAAGCGGCTTCTTTGTGAAAGGACCACGCTATGTACAATGAGCTTGTCGGAATGAAATTACAATCGCAACAGGGATTCTACTGTACCGCTAGAGTCTGGTCAGTTATGCGCCGGAGCAGCTTTAGCACCGCTTTCGCTCGCAGCAATAAATGCAGAGGTTTGAAAAAGGAAAAATTATCCAAAAAATGGTCTTAGCTTGCAACTGCAGTTGCGCCCTTGCTTTGGGTCAACTCAGCCGCAGCGTTGGTGACTTCAGCGCCATCCGAACCTGGCTCTTCGACTATCAACGTCGCTCTCATTTGATAGTGCGAGAACCCGCAATATTCTCTGCACTGTATAAGGTATTCGCCTGATTGGTCTGGGACAAGCCAAACCGTATTAACCCTGCCAGGTACTGCATCGATCAATGTGGTGAAGTCTGGGATGTTGAATGAATGTATCACATCAAGCGATGTCACCTCGAACCTGTAAGGCTTGCCTTTCACCAGATGGAGCTCGCCTATCTCTCTCATTCCATCTTCATGTTCAAAAGTCCAGAACCACTGTTGTCCAGTCACCCTAATGACTTCAGCATTGTCTGGTGCGTGGTCCAAAATCCTTTCAACGTTCCACGCGTCAGCGCCAATATAGACCAGAGTTGCGACGACGACTCCGACGTAGACCCATTCCAAAGTTGCGTGGCTCATCTAGTGGTATGCGCCCCCTCCTGTCTTTGCCGGAGTTATGTCTCCCCTGTTTTTCGGATGTGATTCCCGGAATCGCCACACGACATAGAAAATAGTTCCCATGACGACTGCGCCGATAACAAAGGCGACTACCATGTCCCTGTAGAACAATGACCAAATCTCTACCCTGTGCAGTATGTATTGCTCAGTTGATTCTTGCGCAAACGCAGAACCAACGCCCAAAAAAGTTGCAGTGACAACAGGAATCAGGACCCAAACTATCGCGGAATTTGAAAGCAATCTACTATCCCGTCCCCTCTTCTGTCATCAGAAAGTTTTCCAATGTTATTTAATGTTTTGGCTTACTCGTTTGGATATCTGTGCATCGCCATCACGTTTACTCCGGAAAGCGAAAAGACCTTGCTCTCGTGCTTGAGCACAGTAAGCGATGCATTGCGTATATGCCACTTGTACAGTGCCTCGGAATTCAAATCAAGTACCGTCGCAAGCGCAGCCTTGATGGGATCAAGGTGCGTGACCATCAGGACATTGGTGTCTTCATGCTTTTTCAAGACATCATCAAGCAGGCTCTTCACGCGCCGCTTGACCGCAGAGAAAGGCTCGACCCCAAAGCTGTCTAGCACAGGGTCATGTTCCGAGTAGAACCTCAGAAAAAGATCACCGTATTTTGTGGTCACCTCTTCATAGTTCATGCCTACGAGTTTGCCCAGCTCTATTTCGTACAGTCGTTCGTCAACTTCATAATCCATGCCTAGTATATCCTCAACGATTTGCGCCGTTTCCATTGTTCTTATCACAGGTGATGCATAGATCTTGTCGATCATGATGCTTTTTAGCTGCTTCGCCGTATCAATGACCTGTATCCTGCCCTGCTCCGTAAGGTGCGACTCTATGTGCCTACCGACCAAGGTTCTGTTCACGTTATTGTCGGCCTGACCATGCCGCATGAATATGACTAGGGGCAATTGCTGAACATTTGCACGTCGGATCACTTAATAATTTTTTTTGGCTGCATCTATTATAGCCAATGTAGCCTCATCCTATTATGAGTGCAAAACATCATCTCATATAACGAACACGAAGTGAGGCGCGGCGGCTCAAAGGACGATGTTAGCCAAGGATACAACGTTTGGGTGGATCTTTCGGACCCGACACCGGCAGAGCTCCAGAACGTCCAAGAATCGTTCCATATTGACTACAATGCACTTGAAGAATATTCGAACAAGTCGAAGAGGGCTCAAGTGCGCATACTGGGAAGCCACATCTTTACATTGATGATTGAGATTAAGTATGGTCCCGCTCAAACGCTCACCACTGAAGGGATCTACATGTTCCTCGGCAGTGGCTGGCTTGTGACTATCCATTCCTCAGAGGCGAATCTGATGGCCGTTGTAAAGAGGATTCTCGAAGAAAGGAGCAGGCCGCTGATTGAATCATCAGTCGATGCCCTGTACTACAGCATCCTCTCGATCACAGTCGACAAGTATGAGAGCAATTACTTACCGCCATAGAGCTGAGTATGCTTAACATGGAGCAAAAGTCGGTGCACAAGCGCCCTTCAAAGCAAATGTTGGAGCACCTCGACGGTTTGTCGCGGCTGATGATAGTGCTCCGCAGGCATTTTTGGCGCATCAGAGACATCATCAACTTTTGATACACGAGCAGGAAGAGCGGCAGGACATAGAATATTTGAAAATAGTCTATGATGATATCAACCAGCTGATCGCGCTTCTCGAATCATACCAGGACACTGTGAACTCAACTCGAGAGTTGTATATTGCGAACGTTTCACTTCTAATGAATGACACTGTTAGGACCCTGACTGTATTCTCCGCGATCTTGCTGCCGCTTACTTTTATCACAAGCGTCTTTGGTATGAACGGGCTTGATTTGAACAATATCTGGAACGTACCTTTTGGGTTCGTAGTAGTTGCGGCCGTGATGGCAGCTGCGGCTGTTGGGTTAATTGTGTTTCTGAAGACAAAGCAATGGATTCTGGTCAGAGGGTACTCGGGAAGTAACAATAAGGAAAGGAAAAAACAAGATAAGGAGATGCAACATTAATATCGTGAATGCACGTGGGGGGCAGTGTATATGCGGATAGGCATAGTGGGCGGCACTGGCGGAATGGGAGAAGGTTTTGCACTCCGCTGGTGTAAAAAACACGATGTGATTGTTGGATCTAGGGATCTTCAGAAGGCCAAAGAGGCCGCAGAGAAATATAGCGAGGCAGCAAAGGCAGCATTTGGAACAATCGCAGGCAGCATAACAGGCGACGACAACATTGCCCTTGGAAAAGACGTTGACGTCCTGATACTTTCGATACCTTATGAGTCTATCGACGACACATGTGGCAAGCTGGCCGGCAAGATCCGTGACGATTGTGTAGTAGTCTCTCCGATAGTACCTATGACAAAGACTGATGCAGGCTTTGTCTACATACCGCTTGAGCAGGGTAAAAAGCAAGCTGCTGAAATGGTCGCTGAAAGGCTGCCGCCGAGGTCCAGGGTAGTTTCTGCTTTTCATACGATATCAGAAGTGAAACTGAAAAACGTCGACCAGAGCCTCGACGCTGATACGTTTATCTGCGGCGACGATCCGGCTGCCATTGCAAAGCTGGCAGAACTCGTTTCAGAGATCTCTGGCTTGCGCCAAGTCTACTTGGGACCGCTTGCCCTCACATATCAAGCTGAAATACTGACCCCAATGCTATTGAATGCAGCAAAGAGAAACAAGATGAAGAATCCTGGCGTAAAGCTGATCTGAACACAAGCGCGAACGCAAACATTATCAGCAATACCCTCCCCTACAACAATGCAAGCATATGAGGTGGAGGGAAGAGATCGGGGGCGGTGCAAGGAGGGGGAGAAACTGGATGTCCGCAATGGGGGTCCTGTTCATGGTAAGCGCCGCGATCATCCTGATCAGAAACTTTGTGCTGTTTTATATCGATCATTCTGCCGGCTTGGTAAGCGATCCCGGCCAGCTATTTCTTGACAATTTTGTCAACGGTCAAGTGACGAATGAAAAATTCGCAATCGCGATGATTGCCATAGGAGGCTTTTTGCTTTACTGGGGCTTTTTCAGAAAAAAAGAAGATTATGGACCGCCGGATGAATACGAGTGGCGACGGATGAACCGCTAGGATATTTAAATCCAATATTTTTGCAGATGCAAATTCGAAATAATTCATGATTTATGATAAAATTAGAAAAAATTACAATGCAAGACCAGGTAAGAACATAATTAGCAAAGTTAATGTCGGGGAAGGTACGTAAGACAAACAAAAAGCGGAGCAAGAGTCGCAACAATGAGCAGAAAAGCGAAGGTGAAGGGCAGATCCGCTGTCAAGCTTGGGGGAAAGTTGCGTGCCAAAAGGGCAGCAACCAAGCGCAAGCCATCAACAAAGCCTAAGGCTCCGACCACGACAAAAGCAAGAAGCTCTGGCAAAAAGATAATCAGGATAATGGGCCAAGGCCAATTCTCCGTGGACGCACGGACGCTGAAAAGACTCAGCGACATCGATAGTGAAATTGTCGAGCTAGTCCGCACAGAGCGTTCTGACGACTTTGAATTCAGGAAGAAGCTGACAGAGTTAAGCGAAATAGTAATGAAAAATGGCAAACCTGTAGATTCACGTGAAATAATCAAATCAGATATTATTCTCCCAAGCGCAGATCTGTCAATAGACGAGGCAAAGAGGCTTTTCAGGAGCGATGGAGTAATCCCCGAAGTATAGTGCGACTTGTTTTTCGCGAGCAGGTACAAAGCTCGCTGGGCTCTCCCATATTGACTGCTTCCGCCGCTGTACAGCGGGTCAAAAAATTTGCTGGCGGTGCACGATGATGCTTGCACAGCCTTCTGCCGTACACGTATGCACACGCACCACGAAAAGGAGCGCCGGAGATGCATGCCTGCAGAGATCATCGCAGTGCAGCAGTCAGGGAGGCAGGAAAAAATCCCCGGGCTCTGGATATTGGTAGTTCGCGGAAGACTATGTCAAAGAAGACATAACATTTTATCTCGGTCAGATTGTCAAGTAGATGTATAGCTTGAAAGTATCTGACAGGACGCATGGCGTCGAGTACGCAATCCGCGATATTGCCTCCTACGCGCGAAAATACAAGGAATCGGGGAAGGAAATAATCTACCTCAACATAGGAGACCCTGTCAAGTTTGACTTCAAGACTCCAGACCACATCAAGAAGGCGCTTGTAGACGCGGTCATGCGCGACGAGAACTATTACACCGAATCAGAGGGACTGCCAGAGCTCCGTCAGGCGATCGTAGAGAAAGAGTCCGAGAAAGGGCTGGATGTCACACAAGAAGATGTCATTGTCACAAACGGAGTGTCTGAAGGGCTAGACATGACCATGGCATCCATAGTGGATCCAAACAGCGAAGTGCTGATGCCCGGTCCCTACTACCCTCCATATTCGTCGTATGCCAAGTTCTATGGCGGCAAGCCAATCGAGTTCAAGCTACATCCTGACGGCAGGCCGGATCTCGAAGATCTGAGGTCAAAGATAACACCGAGGTCGCGGGCACTGTGTATCATCAGCCCAAATAACCCTACTGGCGAGGTATTTGACAGAAAGAGCCTGCAGCAGCTCATAGACATTGCCACAGAACACGACCTGTATGTCATTTGCGACGAGATATATGACAAGATCGTTTTCGATTCACAATTCACCGGCATAGGCAAGGTTGCCAAGGATGCCCCTGTGATTCTGCTAAACGGCTTTTCAAAGGCTTACCTGATGAGCGGGTGGCGCTGCGGCTATATCGCCATGAATAGCAACTCCAAGAAGCTTGCAAGTCTGCGCGAAGACATACCAAAGCTTGCGCGTGTGAGGATTGCTGCAAACCTGCCCGTGCAGATAGCTGCGGTCCAGGCGCTCAAGGGTCCTCAGACGCACATACAAAGGATGGTTGAAAAGCTCAGGTCTAGGCGCGATTATGTAGTCAAGCGCCTCAACGCAATGGGAATGCAATGCAAGGTACCACGTGGAGCATTCTATGTCTTTCCAAAGCTCAACCTTGGAAACAGGTGGAAAGACGACCAGCACTTTGTAATTGACCTTCTCAACAATACCGGCGTTCTGACGGTGAATGGCTCCGGCTTTGGATCAGCATATGGAGCAGGTCATTTCAGAATAGTCTACCTGCCGTCGGAGGAGATTCTGGAAAAGGCAATGGACGAGCTAGAGCACTTTGTAAACAACAAGTAGTTCCTCTAGCTCGTTTCGTCTGTTTTTGGCGGGTTCGTATGTGCTACTGCCAGGACAGCTTTTCTGCGGGTTACGACCAGTGCAAGAGCGACAGATGCAAGCGAGATCACGGCAGCCACAAGGAAGATAAGGTTGTATGCCTCTTGGGTCGGAAATTGTCCAGCTACTCCCTCTACGGTTCCCATATATTCTTGCTGCAATATGCCTGCGGATGCCGGGCCAATAGACATTCCAACCAGATTTAGTAAGAGGGTCATTCCCAAGGCGATTCCGGTCATTTGCATCGGCACGGAAAGGAGTATTACGTTGAAGGCGCCGGTGATTGAAAGCGATAGGCCAGCTGCGAGTATCGTGAGTCCAACTGAAACCATTACTTCGGTAGTATGGAACATGAGCAGTATAAAGAACCCGGCTGCGCTGATTGAAGTGCCGATCAGGGTAAGCCCGGTGTTCTTGATTTTATTGAGTATAAACCCGGACATGATCGTCCCTATCAGCAATACTATCATGAAAGGCAGCTGAACACTGGCGGCTTCAACAGCATCCCCTCCAAATCCCAGAGGTTCAGGACTCCTTACCATGACAGGTATAGTCAGGTATACCATGAAAATGGACATGAATGTCAACATGAGGATGATTGTTGGCGGAAGGAAATTCTTGTTGGCCATTAGCCTAAAATCAAGTAGAGGGAAGAGTGCTCTCTTCTCAATGGCTACAAATGCTGCTAGTGATGCTCCCGATGCAACAAAGAGGCCGACAGCTTGATACCATCCTCCTCCACCCTGGGATTCCAGGAAGGTGACGCCGGCCAGAAATGTAATTATCGTGGCCGCAAGCGCCAGCGTCCCGTTTACATCGACTGCTCTCCCATTAGGCGGATTGTTATTACTACTGCCAGATGTAGGGCTTGGCAGGTGGACGAATCTTACTATTGTAAACCACAGTCCGATTGCCGCAGGGAGTATGGCCAAGAATGTTGCCTGCCAGCCAAAGTACTGGATTATTGCTGCACCTCCCAGCAGGCCGACGACGGCTCCGCCTGAAAACGTTGAGCTGAATATGGTCTGGCCTATCGCTAGTTTGTTCTCGGGAAAAACCTCTCTTATGATTCCAAAGGCGATGGGAAACATCGCCATGCCGATGCCCTGTGCAGCCCTTGCAGCTAACATGAATTCGAAATTCGTGGCAAACCGTCCGGAAATGATCCCTATTGCGTAAACTGCCATCACTATGAGCAATATTTTTTTCTTCCCGTAGATATCAGACAGACGACCGCCAATAGGCGTCATCACTGCTGCCGCGATTATATAGGCAGAAAGCAACCACGATGACATACTGTATGATATATTGAATTCGCGGATGAAATCCGGTATTGCCGGCAATATCATCGTCTCGTCAAACGTAACAATGAGTCCAAGGCAACTCAGAATGATGAGAGTACTCCAGCCAGATTGATTCTTCATATCCTACTCCCTATGCTACCACCAGACCACCAACAAGTCCGGCTTTGAAATTCCGCAATGCAGTTGCAGCGGCGACTGCAAGAAACCACAAGCAGTTCTACGGCGTAGTCCAGCTAATAAATCCAGTAGTTGTTTCTTACTTACTCGGTCAGTGCGGCCTCTCGTGGTAAGGATCTTCTTACCATATTTCTGGCGAGAAGGCCCGCAGCCTGCACGATCAAGATTTTGTCGTTCTGCAAAATCCCTCTCCGCTTCTAAATGCAGGCACATACATACGCTGATAATTCTGATGCCCGCCAAAAGGCGCCTTGAGAAGGTGTGAGGAGAGGAGCGATCAAAAGAACGCGCTTGCCCCCATTCCATATTTTCCACCGTCTGCAGATGTGCGTCACTGCAACTTTTTTTCGCAGTGTGTGTACATGCATGGGCAGTCGGAAGCTATGGAAGAACCATTACAGCCCTAGAAAAAATTCTTGACCTACTGTAAAGGCTGTGGGTTTTCCCGCTTGCCAAGTGATAGAAAATCGGCAATAAATTTAAAGCCTGTCTAGAACGTCTGCTTCTTGCAGATGGTTGCCAATTATGACGTGGTAATGAAACTCGCTCTCGCGAGAGGATTCTACTTTCCCAGTTGTGAGATTTACTCTGACGCCCCTGCAGGCTTTTGGGAATACGGTCCTGCAGGCGTCAACATGAAGAACAAGTTTATCGAGCTGTGGCGGCGCGAGCTCGTAAGGCGCGATGGGATGATGGAGATCGATGGCTCTCAGATAATGAGCAAGAGCGTATTTGTTGCATCGGGCCATATTGGCAACTTTACCGATCCTATCGTAAAATGTACAAAGTGCGGATCTACCTTTCGCGCTGACCGCCACATCACCGAAAAGACCGGCGAAAACGTTCCTGAAAGAATGGCAGATGAAGAACTCAACGCATTGATAAGAAAACACAACTTGCGCTGTCCAAATTGCAAGGGAGAATTTGGCAGTGTCAGCCGGTTCAACATGATGTTTCGGGTCGGCATTGGTCCAGCTGCAGAAGAGGCGTACCTGCGTCCGGAAACATGCCAGACGATCTTTGTGGATTTTGCCCGAGTCTTCAAGACCATGCGCGGTCGCCTGCCACTTGGAATCGCTCAGGTAGGCAAGAGCTTTCGTAACGAAATTGCACCAAGACAGAGCTTGCTTCGCCTAAGAGAGTTTTATCAGGCCGAGATCGAAGTGTTCTGCAACCCAAACAGGTTGAACGACATACCCAAGTTCGATGAAGTAAAGAACACGATATTACGAATTTCATCCTATGACGGTTCGTCGCTCACTGAAACGACGCCAGAAGAAGCTATCAAGAAAGGTCTGATACCAAACAAGCTTGTAGCCTACTACCTTGCGCTCCTGATTGAGTTCTATGCTAAAACAGGCATTGATATAAAGCGCAGCCGGTTCCGCAGATTGTCAGACGAGGAAAAGGCATTCTACGCCTCCGTTGCGTATGATTTTGAAGTGGAAACGAGCATTGGATGGCTCGAGCTTGTAGCCTGCAACTATCGTTCCGACTATGACCTGAAAGGGCATGGAGCTACAAGCAAACAGAACCTTGAAGTCGTTGACCCTGCTGACCAGACCAAAGTCCTGCCGCACGTATTTGAACTGTCGATGGGAATCGATAGGAGCATCTATACAATTCTGGAGCACTGTTACTATGAAGACGAGCAGCACGACGACAGAGTAGTCCTGCGATTAAAGCCATACCTTGCTCCCGTGCTTGTCGGGATACTGCCGCTCGTGGCAAAGGATGGGCTGGACGAGAAGGCGCGCAAGATCCATTCTGATCTGAAGTACGACTTTGATGCCTTCTACGATGAATCAGGGTCGATAGGCCGCCGCTACCGGAGGTTGGAAGAAGTGGGTGCTCCGTTTGCCGTCACCATAGACCATACCACGATGCAGGACGACACCGTTACGGTCAGGCACCGCGATACGATGCAGCAGGAAAGGGTAAAGATATCTGAGCTCCACCAATACATGCAGAGCGCCCTTCTGATAGCAAGGAATTAAACTTGCGGTCGCACAAAGAAATGGCGTGAAGGGCAGCAGAAAAGAGGTGGCATCGGAGGATCAATTGCCTCTGGAAAAGTGGCTAGTAGCTTACAGGAACCCAAATTCGAAAAAGCATCCTGGCGGGTCTATTTTTGTGCGCCAGTTTTACGCGCCAGGATTCTATGAGGCCTATGACACTGTCCTGACACATGCCGAGAAGCTGAACCTCGAGGTGCTCTGGTTCAGAGAAAAGAGGTCGTGCGAGCAGTTGCTCAATCACGACTTTCCAGACCTCGAAACAGTGTGCACCTATTGCAACAGAAGGTTCAACCACTCAGAACCTGTGCCCTGCAGCCACGATGGCTGCAGGTTTGAATTCTGTTCCAGGGAGTGTATGGCAGAGCACCGCGCAATGAGGCATCTAGGCTAACCTAGCCAGGTAAAGTCGTGTTCGTCATCCTGTTGTTCCTGAACACGTTTGACTGGCTTGTATCGTCTAATTCTATTGCCACATCGTTCGCCGACAAGATGTTGTCTGCGATGGTGTTGCGGACTGAAGAGCCGGTAATTGCTATCCCTTCTTGACTTCCAACTACAGTATTGCTGCTGACCGTATTGCCCGTGCTGTTGCTCCTGAGATAAATGCCAAACCTTTCATTGTGTCTGAGGTCGTTGCGTGAAACCGTGGTAGAGTTTGTGTGTGAGAACAGCTTTATCCCTGTCTCTTCGTTATGCTCGACTTTGTTGTTCTCGATAATCCCCCCGTTTGTGCATTCCGAACAGGCCATACCCTCATATCCGTTGTCATGCACATTGTTGTTGCGGATAACATAGTTGTTCGACCCTGCCCGAATGTCTATCCCCGACCGGGTATTGCCATAGATCTCGTTGCCAATGATCTGGAAGTCGCTGCTGTTTCTTGCATAGATCCCGTCAAAATTGAATGCAATAGTAGAGTTTGCAATCGTGAAGTTGCCGGTTTCCAGGAACATTATACCAGCCCTTGCGGCTCTTTCCTCACTCAAGCCCGCCAGCGGAAATCCGAGGTGGCTTATGGTTGAATTTCTAATTTCGACCTGGCCGCCATTTACCAGAATGAAAGGCCGCTGATGATACGGGTTTAGGTCTTGAGTGTCCCGTATTGTATTCCATGATGAGATATGTGAATTGATTATTGAGGCGCTTCCCTGTATCTCCAATCTCCTGTCTTTGTCGTTCACGGGCGATGCTATCAGGACGTTTTGGCCGGAAATGTCGAGATGAGCGTTTTCGCCAATGACCAATGTAGTATCAATCAAGTAGCTTGGACCAGAGTCGGTCTGGATTATGCTTATGTCTCTTGGATATCTCTGTCGCAGATCCTGTATACTCCATTCACCATCGGTTACCACTGTTCGAGATGTCGTGTTAGCCCCAATAGATGTGGTCGTCAGATTTTCTGCCTGACCAACTACCATTGGAACGGGTTGAGAACTTGTGCTGCTTCGTCCATCGTTGGTAAACACGAGCGTTCTGCCGTTGTTTTCCAACAACTCTTCAAGCACCGCAATACTAGTTGAAGCGTTAAAACGAGCTGCGCTTGGCGTGAACGCGACTATACTAGAGTTGCTAGAATGCAATGCGAGCCTGTAGAATGCCATGACATCTGCAATCTTGACAGTCCTACCAAGTACGTCCCTGTCGGATAGAAGAATGTCTTCAAATTCTGTAGGGGTGTAACCCGGCTCATACTGGTTTGTATTGCGCCATGGAAGAACTGTGTATCCATTCTGCCTTACTGTGTTAGCTAGGGTGGCATTGCTCTCCATAAGACTAGGCTGCATGAAAAATACTGCGCTGCTGACATTGCCTTCCTGCAATACGTCCAGGATTTCCAGCAGACGTGCAGAGTCGTTTTGGCCTATGTAAAATGTCAAAGTAACATAGTGCTTCGCTTCACCGTACACAATCTCGGGTCTCATTCCGGGGCGGTCAGCTACCTGAGCTAGCGCAGGCAAAAAAGAAGAAGACACGACACTCAGTGCTGCACCGACGATAGTCGTTATTGCAAAAGCAAGAAGGATTCGCATCGGCGACTTTACCGCGCTCTAACTATAAAGCCAGTTTTTAGTCGGATTAGCGAAGAATTTCACTAGCGCAACGACCGGAAATTTTTTAATCATCGTTTTGCAAGTTCGAGTGTTATCATCCTGATCCGCTCAGGATCACCTCTAAACTGGTCAAGGCATCGGGAGTGGTATTGCTCGGGAGCTCCTTGCCGCTGTCTATTCAGTGAAAACCCTATTGAGAGAAAACTGGACACAAGCCATCCAGCCCACTTCTCATATGCTTCCTTGCTCACGGGCTGCAACAATTCGTCAGTCATTTCGGTGACAAGTTCGAATGTACCTTTCTCTTTCAACTTCTCAAAAACGACCTTGTAGAGAGGGCTCCACAACTCCTGCTTTTTTTCGTCGATGTATGCAGGGTCGGGCAGTACTGCAATAAAGTGATCGACCGATCTGTCGGGAAATGTGGGGAGAATGTCTTCAAAAGAGCCGCTCAGTATCTTTACATTGCGAAGTGTGATCCTTGATTGAGCTTGCCTGCACTGTTCACGATCAAGCTCGATTCCGACATACAAAGAATCGCTATCGCGCTTTGCAAGGTTTTCAAGTAACGTGCCGTCACCCATGCCAAGCTCTACAATTATCCTTGGCCAAGCTGAAAAGTCAAGCATCAGGCCTTGAGCAGCTCAGCTTCAAGCAACTGTTGGACAAGCTGGACGACTTCCTGCTCGACCTGCTGCCTTGGCATGCCTAGCTTTGCCGAGAACTGGTCGGTGAGCTGATTTATCGTCTTGGTACCGTCGCAGGTGTTCCAGAACTCTATTATCGCTTCATTGACCATGTAGCTCATATCCTTGTCATTTGCGAGAACAAGTGACCCATCTTCCTGTTTGGCAAACCTTCCTAGCTTGAGCGGTTTGCTCTTTTCATAGTCGATCTGGAAGCGAAGCTTTGGCTTGCCAAATCCCAGCTTTTCACGGACCTCGGGATTCATCTTTTCAAGTGTCCATGGCGGATCCCAAACAATCTCTACATTGATGTTGCCGATGCCGTTTATTTTGCCAACATAGCGCTTTACGTCGCTAACAAGAGTATCGTGAAGCGGGCAGCCTCTTGTAGTCATGGTCATTTTGATGTCCACGTCCTTGCCGCTTGCGATCTTGACTCCATAAATGAGCCCCAGATCAACTACGTTGACAGGTATCTCCGGGTCCATGCATTTCCTCAGGGCATCATAAACCTTCGCCTCTGTCACTGTCTCTTGCGACATGTAATTAGGGGTATGTGTGTAAAAACACGATAAATACTTTATCCGCACGCTAGCCAAGCATTGCCTTCAGATTTTTCTCAAATGGAGGCTTTAGGACGCCCCGCTCGGTGATTATGCCTGTAATCAGCTCCGGCGGTGTCATGTCAAATGCCGGGTTAAAGATCCTCACTTTCTTTGGTGCTATTCTCTTCTTGCCCACCTTGACGACCTCGTCAACCGACCTTTCCTCGATAACGACATCATCTGGGTCGCTCTCAAAATCAAACGTGGAAAGAGGAGCCGCTACATAGAACGGGATCTTGTGCTTGTTTGCAAGGATTGCCACCTGATATGTGCCTATCTTGTTGAAGACGTGGCCGGTGCGAAGCACCCTGTCTGCGCCAACAATGACGCGCCTTATTGCTCCCCTCGCCATCATGTGACCAACAGCTGTATCCGGTATCAAACTGACATCGATGCCGTCATGCTGGAGCTCAAAGGCAGTTAGCCTTGCCCCCTGCATCACTGGCCTTGTTTCAGTCGCAATGACGCTCAGTCGCTTGCCTGACTCTCTTGCAGCCCTAATGACGCCAAGGGCGGTGCCGTATGCTACAGTCGCAAGCGAGCCGGCATTGCAGTGAGTGAGGACGATGTCGCCATCCTGAAACAGCTTGGCTCCATTTGCACCCATCTGCCTGTTGACGTTAATGTCTTCGTCGGACATTCTTGACGCCTCATCGAGGACAAGCTTTTTGACTTCTTCTAATGACTTGCCACGCTTTGCCTTGCTCATCACACGCTCCAGCGCCCAGAACAGGTTGACAGCAGTGGGTCGTGTGGCCCTAAGAACTTTGAAAGCTGTGTCGAGATCAGTCATCAATTCCGGCAATGTCTTTGCCTTGCTCTGCTGGGCTGCAAGTGCAAGCCCAAAGGCTGCAGTGACGCCGATGGCAGGCGCGCCGCGAACTACAAGCTTCTTGATGGCATCAGCCACTTCTTGATAGCTCTTGCATTTTACGTAGACCAGCTTGTTTGGAAGCTTCGTCTGGTCGATGAGCACCACTGAATTATTTTCCCAAGCGACAGTCAGCAAAATATCCAGATTGCGGGCCAAGCATCTGAAATCTTTTTTCAGGCAGTATTAAACCTAACTGGGTCTGCCTATCGATGCAAACCTGCCCGCCGCAAAACGCGATCCGTCCAGTATGCCGCGGCCATCATACACAGGTGCACCATCCAAGTCTTGCTCACTCAGATTTCTGTATTCTGGATGATCTGAAACCAAGATCACAAGATCAGCATCTTGTATCGCTCTTGGAAGGCTAGACGTCAACATCACGTCCTGCGGCAGGTTCGGATCGCTCTCTACGAGCGGGTCGTGCACGCGGATTTCCTTGACTTTTCGTTTCTTTAGTTCTTCAATTACACTATAGGTTGGAGAGAGGCGTGTATCAGATACTCCGCCCCTGAATGCAAGACCAAGCAGCGCGACAGTTGCTTGCGAAGTATCATCCTGCCCAAGCAGTTTTACCGCCTGCTCTACACAATATGCCGGCATCGAGTTGTTAACACTCCTCCCAAGCCGAGTAATATTGCACTCAACCTTGTTGGCGTCCGCAGTGTGCAAAATAAACTGCGGATATACAGGTATGCATGCGCCACCTACGCCTGCTCCGGGTTTGTGTATATGGCAGAATGGCTGTGAGTTTGCCGCTTCTCTGGCCTCCCAAAAGTTCACGCCAATCTTTTCGCAGAACTTGGCCATCTCGTTTGCAAGTGCGATGTTGACATCGCGGTAGACACCTTCAAGCAGCTTTTCAGTTTCGGCGGTTCTCATGCTTCTCATCCTGATGACGCCCTTCTTCGCAATCATAGAATATAGTCTGCTTCCCATTTCAAGGCTTTTTGGTCCGGCTCCAGCGACCACTGCAGGGTAACGCTCTTCAATATCCTCGATTGCCCTGCCCTCGTAGATCCGCTCCGGGTTGTATACCATGTAAAAGTCCTGTTCGACCTTAAGTCTGCTCTCCCTTTCCAGAATCGGGAGCACGACGTCTTCTGATGTGCCAGGCGGCACGCTAGGATTGAGTGAAACGATATCGCCCTTTTTCAGACCCCGGCCGATTGCAGATGCCACTTGCTTTACTGCTGCCAGGTCAGCAGAGAGCGAGTCGGTGAGTAACACCGGCACGCATATCATCTTCAAATGAGCGTCCTGTGACGCCTTGACCGGATCGTCATAAACGTAAAACCTCTTCTCCTTGAGACCCTTTGCAAAAGCCTCGTTCACACCCGGCTCCGGTACGTGTGTCTTCCCGTGCCTTGCGTTTTCAAGCACTTTCGGCGACTTGTCAACGCCTACGACGTGAGCGCCTGCCCGAAGCCAAGCCGAAGCAAGAGGGGATCCGACATGACCAAGACCATAAACTGCGATCTTGAACTCCCCAGTCTTGAGTTTTTTCAGGATATCGCTGTTGCTGCTGTTGTTATACCTGCTGGCTGAAACTGCCTTGGCTTTGCTCTTCATTGCGCTATGATATAGTTTGTGTTCGTATATTAGAGTTGATTCTACCTCCTCAGCTAACAGGTTAAATCCCGGACTTGTCAATGCACCATGTGCCTGCTGTTCCAGCAGCTGTACGAAAATTCGCAGACAAAATCCCTCACCCGGTAGCGTTGATAGGATGTCACACGACTGATGCGCCTTTGGATTGCTGTGAATATGATCTTGTAGTATTTGCTCCAGGAGATGATCAAGTAATGCGTGTCGACAAACATGCCATAGAAATTGTGCATTTTTCGGAGCCAGCAAGAAATTATGTAGTCGAACTAGGTGGCATGTCAATACTAAAAGACAGCAACAAGTTTACACTGTCATCCGTTGCGGCAGATGTTTCCAAGAGGTACAAAAGGGCGCTAGCGGCCGCGGGCAAGAAATCAATCATAAACTCGCTCTTTTGTCAGCAGAAGATGATCCAGTCAAAGCATCCCGGAGTTGCTGCCATGTGGCTTAAAATCTCTGCTTATGATTTTGTGGAGGGAATTCTTGCCCTGTCGGGCGTCCGACCGATGCCTTTGCACGAGCTTGAGCAGATAAGGCAGACTGGCAACACGACAGAAGGGATCGAGGTTGCACTAGAGTGTATTGGAACAGAGAGGGCAACTAGGCCAGCGATATCCAGGTCCCTGCAGGCCATCCTGGAACTAAAGTCGAAAGATTATGACAAGAAACTTTTTGCGGCAAAGGTGGACCATCTGCTTGAAAAAAGCATGCTGACCGATTGCTACTATTATGCTGGAAGAGTTGCGGCAAAGGACCTTGTTAAGAGAACAGACCGGTTCCACAACAGATATGCCAAGCTTATCCAGTTGGCACTGGACCTTTCAGGCGATGAACAACATCTTGAAAAGATTCAGAAAAAGCTCTCTAGGGCCGCGCGAGGCGGCCTGAAAGCCTAATTATTTTACTTCCGTCTTACCGTCAGTACAGGCGGTGGTGCTTCGATATTGCCAACGGTCCTGGCCCTGAGCTTTGCCTTGTACTTCAAGTTCCGTGGCTTTGTTCTGAGCCTGTAGCCGCAGCATGGGCACCAGAGGCCATCCCACTTTATGAATATCTCGCAGATCTGACACCTCTTCTGTCCGCTGGCATACCTGCCGGAG
>DASVCY010000074.1:0-14292 GCA_036381375.1 Nitrososphaera sp.
CGGAAAAAGTTTTGATAGCGGTAGGATATTCTCCCAGAAGGGGACTACTCCACAGCCACAGGTTGTCTCAAGGGGAAATGTGGTTTGCCTTACGTGGTATGATGATAATGGCATTTCATTCAAAAGAAGTCAGGATTCAGGAAGGACGTTCGATGATACATTAGTCTTGACGAAGGATTTCGGTTATCCGGAAATCTCGCTGCCTGCTGGCAATACTGACAATGTCTACATAACATACATGTATTGGCCGATATGGGACGTTCAGTTAATAAGAAGCACAGACTCCGGTAAATCATTTGCAGGACCGATGACTCTTACAAACAATACTCTCCGGGCAAGTCCGTATTCGTTCTTTACACCTTCGATTTTATCAGAAAGTGATCATGTTTTCATCCTGTTCCCCAAGCTAATCGAAGGTGAAGGTGATCACATGTCGTTGTTGGTCAGCAGCAACGGCGGCGAGGATTTTGATGCGACATATGATTTGACTGAATTCTTCGGTGTTTCAGGCAATTACAAAGCAGCGGCATCTCTTTCTGGCCTTCATCTGGCGTGGATAGATGATAGTACTTCCATAACTTACGTGCAGTATCCCGACCTCTCACCTCCGAGTAGCGAGGAACATGGCGGCGCTGCAACTGATGAAAACACTAACTTTCTTCCCGCGCTAGTTGGGATAGGAGCTGCGATAGCCGGAATTGCTGCTTACTTCACACTACGGAAGCGGAAGTGACCAAGGCTCTGAATTGTAGGCAGCCAAATTGGTACTTCTAATACACATTCCAGGAAAGAGTTGATATTTTGGAAGTCAGAACTCTATTCAAGAACGCTCCTTTGGAAATTGTTCAAACCAAAATAAGAGCAAAAGTGGGGGGGTAAGGGGTTATGTAGCCACCCCAACGGCTTACTGCCTTTCTTGTGGTGCTCGTGCCCTATGTGGGATCTAGAACCTCTGGGCCCGCTTTATTTCATGTAATGTAATGTCATTTTCGTCTGCGTTTTTGCTGATATTCGTATACGTTTTGTGCAACATTTGTATACGTTCTTGGTCTTTAATTTCGTATGCGTTAATTTGCAGGCAGCCTAGTTCTTTTTTCGTGTCGCTACGCCATACACCACTTTTGACGCTTGCTTTGTGCTTGCGTCGTAAAAAATGCCGCATGTACGGCAGTAGTAACCTGCAGGTTTAAATGTCGGCTTTTCGCCAAAAGTGCGTTCATAGCTCGTTTTGGCTTTTTTGCCGCATCTCGTGCAGGTAAAGATCGTAATCTAAAAACGTATACGTTCTAGCTTTATTGATCATGCACTACCGGGCAATTACACCCTTATGTTAGCACATGCGACCCAATTAGCAAGTCCTGCTCTCTTTTCTTGGTCTCTGCCAGAAGCACACATGCTTGGAATTGCTAACTGCAAATGAATTTAGTCCACTTCTAGCCCTTCTTTTTTGTCAAAATGACCCACTCGCTATATAGCCGCAACAGCTACCAAAAGATGGAGTGGAAATTCAGGAGTAAAGCTAATGGCGGAGCTGATGGTTGGTTCCATATGGTTGTCACAAGTATGTGTTACCGCTTCCTGGTTGTTATGCCCATTGTCGAACATTTGAACCCTTAATTTTTTGGGATTCAAAAACCTCCAGCATGCGTTTTTCGTTTTTCTCTGATGTCGACTATCGCTAATAACTACTGTTGTAACATTCGGTACTAAGAAAAGAAAGAGAAGAAGACAAGGTCAACGTAAAAAGGCATTTCTTGGAAGACGTTTCTTGTTTCTTTATCCCCACGTCTCTCCTCCATCTACGCTCACTGCAAAGTGTGTCCGTCTAGGCTCAAGATATCCATTCATCCATGTCACCTGTATCTGGTCATCGTCTACTTCCATTGATTCAAAACGTATAGAGTCTCCTTCATTCGGGTCAGCATCTTCCAGCAATATTGGGTCATCAAATGTCTTTCCACCATCGGTACTCCTCACAAAGAAAATTTGATGTGCGAGCGTAATGTCGTTCTCCGAGGAGGCTTGTCCTGCAATATAGATACGGTCGTCGGTCTTGTCGCTACCGGAAGCTACTACCTCCATCTCTATATTGTCTACACCCCGTACGAGTCCGGTCAGCAGCTCAAAATTCTGACCCGAATCGTCACTTCTTGCGAAATTTAGGCGTCCAGCATATTGTCCACCAGGCCCTGCGACCCAACCGATGTAAACGTTGCTATCATCATCATTGCCGTCAGCGGCTGTTGTTGTTGCGTCTATCTGCAGAATGTTGAGTCTACTGAACGGCTGGCCGACCTCGCGTTCACTCACTAAAACGGGATCGCCAAATGTCTCGCCCCCATCGTCGCTGCTCCTGACCGTAACTGTAGCACGAACTCCTTCATCAAGCTCACTTGGAGAATCCAGCCATACCACATGTACATGATTGTCAGCCACAGCGATCTTTGGTTGGGTGGACCAATCATCGTTGTTGCTCAGGTTGATTGGATCGCCAAATGTCTCGCCCCCATCATCACTTCTGGCAAAAAACACATCGGGATTGCCATCTGCTCCATTCTCCTCTACCCATATTGAATATAACGTACTAGTGACAGTGTCGGCTTCATTATTATCATCATCACCATCTGTAGTAGCTGTCGAGACAGGCGCGGTGGAGATCGGCGAAGCGAGAATCAACAGCAGCGGCAGTAAGATGCTGATCAATGTTATTGTCTTTGCTGCTCTCCAGATTGCTTTTTTAGGATATAACATCAGCATTTGCCCATAACAAGAGATATTAAGCATTGGGCAGTGGCATTCTATAACAACAAAATGAGAAATGTCACATAACAAGTGTACATACAACACAACCTCTATTTGGTTTTGCAGTTGCATCGACGATCCCAAACATCTCAATGTGCGATATTTCCACCGGATAAGAAGAGACTCGGACCCATCCGAGTCCAAATCTTACAGGCAATCAGAACCTAGCTTCTGCTAACTTGACGGTGCTTGCATTTCTCCCTTTCCAAAGTTGTTCAGAACAAAAAACCATGAATGGCCGCAGAGAATACAACAAACGAAATAGCGGAAACTGGAAACAGAGTAGCGGGTGTCTAGGCCGCCCCAATAGCTTCTGCCACTCTTAGAAAGGATGCTCTCAGTCCATGTAGGCTCTAGAACCTCTGAACCCGCTTTATTTCATGTGTTGCGCTGCTACTTGCACATGCGTCCTGCTGAATTTCGCATGCGTTCAATGCAGCGATCGCATGCGGTTCGTGTATAGCATTATTTGGCAGGCAGCCTAATTCTTTTTTTTGTTTCGCTACACCATACACGACTCTTGATGCCTGTCTTGTGCCTACATCATAAAAAGTACCGCACGTATGCCAGTAGAAACATACGGGTTGAAATGTTGGCTTTTAGCCTAAAGTGTGCTCTTGCTCGTTTTGGCTTTTGCCGCATCTTGTGCATGTAAGCGGCGCAAAATGTAACGTACATGATTTTTAGACTCCTTCGTGTTACACGAGTGCCGACAAAGTGACATACGGTTAGACCCGGTTCTTGTACTTGAGTCTATGTGCCGGCGACCTATTTCTTGGATTACAACCACAGAAAAAAATAGCGCGTTTTGTTGTTACTGTAAAAGTAAATTGGACAAGACGAGCGATACTTCATACGTAGTACAAATTGCCATTATAGTCCTTGATACCTGTTTTATCAGACACAAGTTGCGGTATGAATGTAATACGGCTAGCCGGCACAGACAACTAAAATACCTGCCAAGTTTGATCTTGTTCGTCCGCCTAGAAGTTTATCTTTGAATTTGGGTGATTGTCTCACCAGAATTCAGGACCATCTGCGATTTGTTCTCGGAAGTATGTAGTGTAATGCTTCGGATACTATGTATCTCGTGATTTTTCGATATTGACATGTAAGACCATGTAACAGCGAAGCATCCTGCCATAATATTCACCAAAATACGCCCTCTCATCTACAAGACCATTTTCCTGTCATTACCGCAATAGTCTCAAAATCTGCTTTCACACATTCAACATACGGCGCAACACTCTAGTCAAATGCAACAATATCATCTATTGGGTGCTCTACAAGGTTGTCTGGCGTGCATGAGGTCGGTTTGCATTCTCTCTTTAGGTATCTGTAATAAGTCGTCAATGCCTGCTTTCTAGCGAATCATTGTTTAACTCAGCTTCAGAAAGACAAATTGTGGGCCTTGAAGCTGCAGCGTTCTTTTTGCCACTCTTTTTTAAATGATTATAGTGTTCACCCTGCAACCAACCATTCCAAAACACAACAAAGATGTTCATGCCTACGCTTGTCAGGTAGCTACAACTAGCGCAATGTCGTAGGCCGACAAATTCGCCCAAGATTACGGCGAGTGAAAACTACTTTAACCTTGTTTTATGTCTGAAGGGTTCTGCGCCGGGCCGCCCGCCATAGCTGGTAGGCGGCCAGGCGACAGAATGAACTTTGCCTTGTTTGTATGACGTACTCATGCTCGATTATAGACGCCGGTTTTGAAAGCAGGTTCTAATCAAGCACGAGTTAGGCTAGGCTAATTACAGTATTTAATTTGATAATACGATTTTCAATTGTGAAAACAGTTCACTAGTAAAATCTTCCATATTCTTTAACCATAAATATTGCTTGTAGTGTGCTACCAACACAGCGACTTTTAGGGCCTGTAGCGAGAGGTATGAGGGATTTAGAACAGTTAGTATTTAAAGACAAGATTCTTCAAGATTCATTTGATCAACTGCACTTACAGAGATGGGGGGATACTTGGTTACAGTCATGGATAAACTTTTTTCATCCTCAGATTATCTTCGCAGAAAGAGACTTCTTGACAAAAATTCTTACCTAAAATGCCGAAGTCACACACAATATGAGCAACTATTGCTCTCACTTCTCGGTGACTGTGCGCACAGAAATTGGGGCAAAGGAAACTAACATATCCACGATTGGAAGTGTGGGAAACTCGGATCCGGACGCTCAACGTGGACCGTGATGGTGCCTGATGATTCACAGGCGACATCAGTCTAGATAAGCCACATTGCCGCGGAGAGATGCAATTCCCTATCTATCGATTTATCGCATCTATGACGTCAGAAATTTTCTTGATCTTGGCGCCATACATACGCTTCATGTAGTCCAGACCTGCGACATGGTCATCCTCGGTCAATGCATCGACACCGTCCTCTGGCACGATGATGTCCAAACCCCTGACGAATGCGTCGTAGGCGGTATGCATGTCGCATATGTTAGTGTGTATCCCTGTGACTATGATGGTGTTTGCGCTCTTGCCGCCATACACTCCTTTAAGGGCCTTATCAAGCCCCGTTCCATGAAAAGCGCTGTATGTCCTCTTTGGTATGACATAGTCAGACTTCAGCGGCCTCAATTCATCTATGACCTTGGCTCCTTCTGTGCCTTTCATTGCGTGCGGTCCCCAGAGCTCCATCTCATAGGTGTCGATCGGGAGATGTTCGTCGTTGCAAAAGAATACCGGGATTCCGCTCTTCCTGGCAGCGTCAAGTAGCAGCTTTATGTTTGGGATTATTCTCTTGGCTCTCTCACATTTCAACTTGCCGTGGACAAAATCATTGAGCATGTCCACCACCAAGATTGCATACCTAGCCTCCTTGTCGGAACCAGACCAGCTTCTTCTTTGCTTCGCCATTATGCTACAAGACTGATTTCACTTTTCGATAAATAAGCATATTACGTAAATGTTCCGAGTCATTCTTTAACCACAAACTCTCTTGCCAATGTTTCCAGCCTATCGCTGAATACAACGGGAAATTCTTCGGCGCTTGTGTCAAGCCTCTTGAATTCGCTCGGGAGCATCCTCATTTGGTCTTGATGGTATTTCCGGATCTCTTCAAGAGAAGGTAGCCTGCGGACCAGCGTGCCATTATCGACGTATTTCATTAACAGCGGAATCGAGTTTTCTGGCGGCTGCTCGCCTTCGAGGGCAATTAGGTCAATCTTGATGACTCCATCACTAGTTGTGCGGTACACCTGCTTTGGCCCGGGATAATTCTTCTTGCCAGGACTTGATTTTAGTTTACAGAGAACCTTGCTAGGCTTTCCTTTTTCCACTGGTGGTATTTTTATTGCGACCAGCTTGTAGACGCCGTTCATTGCGGGGTCGTCCCGCGAAGTCGCGAGCTCTGTTCCGACACCAAACGCGTCAATTGGGGCATTTCTTTTCACCAAATCGCTTATGATATATTCGTTCATATCCCCGCTTGCCATGATGATCGCATGGTTATAGCCAGCGTCGTCAAGGATCTCCCTTGACCTGACGCTCAGCTCATAGAGGTCGCCGCTATCAAGCCTTATCCCTCTTGCCCCGATGCCATGTTTTACGATCTTTCTAACAGCAGCAAGAGTGTCGTAGGTGTCCACCAAGAGCAAGCTGTCAGGAAATACCTTGCCGAATTCCTTGAATGCGTCAATCTCACTCTCGTAATTCATGACAAAGGAGTGGGCCATTGTGCCAAATGTCGGTATTCCAAGCCTGTAGCCAGCAAGTGTGTTGGATGTTCCTGCACAGCCACCTATATAGCTGGCTCTGGCTGCCAGAAGAGCGGCCTGCGGACCATGTGCGCGCCTAAAGCCAAACTCTATGATTTTCTTGTCTCCAGCGGCACTTACGGTGCGCGACGCCTTTGTTGCAATCAGGCTTTCAAAATTGACGATCGATAGAAGAAAGGTCTCGGCTATCTGGGACTCGATGATGGGGGCCTCCACCCTCAGTATCGGTTCGTTTGGAAACAGGACGGTTCCCTCCGGAACTGCCCAAACATCACCAGTGAACCTGAAATCCCTGAGGTATTCAAAGAAATCTTGTCCAACATCACGGAATGTATCAGTTGATTTGAGGTATCGGATCTGTTCTTCAGTGAACCTCAGGTTAAGGAGGTAATGTATCGCCTGTTCCAAGCCGGCGACAACCATGTACGAGCGGTTTTTGGGCAGTTTCCTGACAAATGCTTCAAAAACTCCTATCCGGTCGATCTGTCGCGACTTGAAGTAAACCGCAGCCATCGTGAGCTCATAAAGATCAGTGGCAAGGCCAATGTCATTTTCAGACAAAAACATGCTCTCTATCTTTTCTTGCGATCCATGCATAGCCGCTCTTCCGTAGATAAGAATCCCGGACCTATTTAATGAATCAGGCTATCCTGCATTGCACTGCAACGCAGGGTGTTCATCCCAGATACTTTCTGTGTCTCCCCCTGGGATCTAAATGACATCTGAGCAAAGTAGGACAGCTCTCATAAGAGATTACATGGTGGACGATCTGACAACAATTGGCAGTGATGCTAGTGTACTTGAAATAGCAAACAGGATGCTTGAAAATCAGGTCGGCGCGAGGGTTGTAGTGGATTGAGGCAAACCCGGGGGAATACTTGAGCGCGATCTGTCTCGTTAGGTGATCGTGTCAAGTTAGGATTTTGGTTATTGATTGGTGGAATTACAGATGGAGTTGTTCTTCCACATTCTACATTGAGATACACTAACATGAAAGAACACATCCGCATAACGACCATGTACTCGCTATGCTTATACTTTCTAGGATTATCCTTCAGAAACACAGCCAAAGCAATAAAGGAACCATTTGTGAGAGATCAAAGGAGTCATCTAGATTATCGTACTGGGTTCTGCAATCCAATCCAAAGCATTTTGTTATCCACGCAAAAGCAGGTGTTGCAGCATATTTTTCTGGAAGGTGAATCGCAGATACACATGTTGGTGACTATACAGCATGGCGGTGGATATAACTGTAGAACATCTATACACAGTGTTAGTACCAGTACTTGGCGTTAGCTTATCGAGGTATAGGAACACGCTCGTTACAGTAGAAGTAATTCAAGGGTATATGGTTGAATTGTATGGCAAGCAACGTAGTTTATTCTAATGGCGGAGTTTGTGGTATCCAGCTGCATATCTAGATCAATAGGATTGCAGCATATTATGGCCTATCACGCTCGTAATATGAAAAAAGGAGCCTGATGGAACGGCTGGTGCAATATTTGAAGAATAGAACGCGGAATGTTTTGATGATTATGATCCATGTATGAGAAGGTTGGACTGTGAGACCCATTTCATGCATTTACAACTGGATTGGACTTTTTGCTTTCATTCATAGTGTTGTTGAGGGAAGTCACTAGCTCAAATTTAGATTGTTAGTGCATTTGATTGGAAGTGGAAGGAGGGCTCAACAGCACCATCATCATATCAGCAAATCTATTTAAGAAGTGGCGATATTCTTAACACAAAAGAAATGGCTAAGGCATCACGACGTGTAAAGACACTCACTATCAACAAAAGCAGAGACATAGTAGTTGACAAGCTACTAAAATACTGCCAAGACGGTACCCATCAAAAGTGCACAGGCTGGGCTGTTCTGAAAAAAGAGATCTCTCCTATTGACGCCAATTATTTTCTGAAATGCACCTGTGCATGCCATCGCAAGAAGGAGGCGGCAAAGGCGCAGATCAAACCAAGGAAAACCATCGTAGCCAGGAAGGTAAGTGTACCAAAGAAGAAGAAGAAGAAGACGAAAAGGGAAAAGAAGAAAGCAAAAGGCAAACAAAAACGCAAACAAAAACGAGCCAACAAGAGGAGCATCAAGAAAAAAGGCATGAAGACAACCAGAAGACGCTAAGGGCTTGCACGGGTTGTTGCCACTGTTAGCGAAGTGGAGGAGTAGACTGGTCTAGTGTCTTGTCCCGATACTTGTAGCCAATAGCAACTTTTCCTGGAATTCTGTCTTGCAAACAGAGCAAAGTCATATGCGTCTACCTCGCTTACTGGTTAATGACCAGTTACTGCGTCCTTTTTGAACGATTACGGATTAGCAATCCTTGCCACAGCCCTCCTATTGACTTTGAGGACAAGAGAACTTTAAGAAAATGCAATGGAGATTACGCTAGGTACACAGGGCATAAAACACTGCCACGCCCTTTTCTATATCCCAGACACATACACAATCACCATTCCGACTGCAAATTCAAGCCCTCTTACAATATAATTGCTATTAATATTCGAGAGTGCCGTCTAACTTGAATTTCTTTGTGCTCTTTACCCGGCTTCCCGAACCTCCAGAGCGCGATTACGATTCAGATTCGCTAAGACCCTCGTCAAACCAATGGCTCTTGCGTGCCGCCCCTTTCCCCAAGGTAGACTGCCGCAAGGAAGGCGAATATTCCGGTATTCATGTCGTACATGAACACCTATCAGCCAATGTCGTATGGCCTAGCCGATTGTCGATGACAAACCTATTGCGACGATTGCAACCATCATATTGACCATAAAATATCCCGATCCCACGTTGTCAGAAGGAGACATCAGGATCAGCCCAGTCAGCAGGCCTTTTGTCGTTGCAGCAGTAGTCCTGGTTTTCATAGGCTCGATTACAGGCTCTGTATGGATGATGTACCTTTTGGGCGCAGATGTTGCATTTGCGCGTGCAGTCTTTCCGCTCCACAAGGTTTTCCAAGTTGACGGGTTCTTGACCTTGATTGTCATGGGAGTCGGATACATGATAGTTCCAAGGTTCAGAAACGTCCAGCTTCGTTCAATCAAGCTGGCGTATCTGTCCTTCCTTCTAGTCATCTTTTCAATTGCCGCGTCAATTACTTCCGTGGCGGGTAGTAGCGACCTATCAGGGCTTGGCCTACTTGCACGAACTTTGGGCATATTGATATTTACAGTCATTACCCTCTGGATGCTCAGAATACACCCAAGACTTCTGAGACTGGCTGATTATTTTATTGCTCTATCAGTGCTGACCCTGCTCGCGATCAATTTGATGCACCTATTCGGCTATACTAGGTCAGGTAATTCTCTAAGCGATGTGCAGTCTCTGTTGATGTTTCCAATCCTGATGATATTTGGGGTGGAATACAAGACCATCCCTTCATTTATCGGATTTATCCGACCTAGAAAAAGACTGTCCAAGATTTCGTTTGGTCTCGCCACAGCTTCCATAGTGTTGGTTCTGGCTTCCGCAATATATGACAATGTGCTGCTGGCCATCATTTTCTATGTTATCCTCCTTGCCTGCATCGCGACATTTACCGGCGCTATCTACATCTTCGGCGGTTTTGACAACAGCGAGATCCTTAGCCTCATACAGGGAGAAAAGAAAGCCCGATACCTGTATACGGTCCGTCACACAAGGCTGGCGTTCCTCTTCCTTCTTGCAGGCACTACAGTTGCCTTGACGTTCAATATCTCAAACAGCTTTATCCTCTATGATCTTGCCATCCACTATACGACAATAGGCTTTATCGGAACTACTGTTGCACTCTATCTTCCTCTGATGCTCCCTCCGATAACCGGCAAGATGGTTCATTTTACAAGATTCAACCACCTTCCGATTTCGCTGATTATTGCCGCTCTTGGAATCCGTACTGTCGGCGACTATGTTATTATGTCCTATCCCGGAGCCGGTGGCGCTTCGTTTGCCCTGATGTCCACTGGCTGGCTAGTCGTCGCAGCACTGTCTGTATTTGTAATCATGGTTCATAGATCTATGAAAGGAGAGCAAATCTCTCCGGCGGCAGATGACAGACCTTAGAACTATCTTCTGTATTGTGTCACCACTATACTTTAAAGTCGAAAATTATGAATCAAGATTCCGGATATGAGCAGCATCAAATACAGGATCAATCACAATCCGGTGACCTATGATCATCGAACGAGGACGTACAGAGTTGGCACAAACGCGTTCGAATCATATCAAGACGCCAAGTCAAGACAATGGCAGTGCGAAAAGTGCGGCGACACTTTTGCAAGTTTTAAGGAACTGAGATCTCACAAGACGGTCATCCACTCGTATTAACGAGAAATTGTAGGACGTAGTTGATCGATCGTTTGGTCGAGATATCGATTTGATCGCCATATATTGTCGGGTTATGTGCTTGCTAATGTGAATATCTTGAAAGATATTCATAATAACATATTGTTATAAAGGTAAGAACTGGGAAACCAGCTCGGCATCGATTCCAGATGATCTGCCAACAGATGCGAACGAATAATGAGAGAATAGAAAAAGATGTTTCCGAATGCCATCACCGATGAAAATCTGTTTTTCGTATCATCCTACAATCAGGGCGGGGGAAGGTCTTGCACCAAGGACAACGTCAATCGGAATGATTTCGCCATCTCTATAGACGGTCAGAGTGATAGTGTCTCCTACTTTCTTTTTGCCTTCAATATATGAAAGAAGATCATCTATCTTGTTTACGGGTTGGTCGTCAACTCCCAAGATTATGTCCCCCCCTAGTTCGATGAAATTGCTTGAACCTTGACCTTGGAATCTCGGGATGTCTCCGATAGGAACCGGCATGTCTCCGCCTCTTATTCCAGCTCTATCTGCAGGTCCTCCCATAACTATATCAATTACGAGATATCCTCTGGCTTCGTCTAATCCTAATTTCAAAGCAATTTCTGGAGTAACATCTGTGCCTGCAGCGCCGATCCAAGGGTGGACATAGGTTCCATTGGCAATCAACGCAGGCAGTATCAACTTCAAGGTATCAGAAGGGATTGCAAATCCCACACCTGAAGAAACAGCAAAAGGAGATGCCGAGAGAATCGCTGTATTCATCCCTATCACCTCTCCCCGTAGGTTCAGCAGCGGGCCGCCAGAGTTTCCGGGATTGATCGCCGCATCTGTCTGTATGATGTTGGGAATAGAGAAACCATAGATGATGGCGGTATCGTTGTCGCTGGTGTCATTATTATTTGGTGGGACGGATGACGGTAGGAGCCTTCCAAGCCCACTTACAACGCCCGTACTCAATGATCCTGTGAGACCAAATGGATTTCCAATAGCTACCACTTGGTCTCCCACTACTAGTTCAGATGAATTTCCAAGTGGGAGAGGAACCAGCTTTTTTTCTGCAGGTACGTCACGCAGTTCCAATACTGCAGTATCGGTAAATATATCCACGCCAATTACTTCCGTTGAATAAACAGAGCCGTCAGAAAATGCTACCGAGACATTCTGCGCGTTGGCAATAACATGGTAATTTGTTGCGACGTGACCTTCATTATCGATGACGAATCCTGAACCAATAGCGGTTACCTCTGGCGGTAGTTGATTGCCACCATCACCATCAAGAGATGGCATAGGTAGAGCAGAGACTGGAATTCCAGAAGCAGTTATCTGCACTACAGAACTATTGACCCTTGAGAAAAGATCTCTATATGTAAGATCCCCTTCGCCACTATTGTTCATTCGCTGCGGGTCTCTTTCAATGCCTTCGGATGAGTTATTGCCTAGCTGAATATTGTCGTCAATTGTGCTAGTCTGTTCTGACTCTTGCATCGGCGCAAGACTGGCAATAATCATCACAAATAGCAGCGCCAACAACGCAGGCGCTGTGAATGAAATAGTGGCGCGGTTTTTGTAATTCTCACCTGCACGGGTAATAACATTACCGACCATCCTTTGACACTAGATAACAAACCTTATAGTAGCAGCGATTCTTGTTCATCTAATAATATACAGTACTGCCAATACCTCTTCAATGAATGAATGATTTTGGTAATCTTGGTCAGAGTAGCATATAATATACGGACAGCAATCAAACAGCATGAATTTCAGGGGCCGTTGTCTAGCTTGGCAGGATGCCAGCCTCGGGCGCTGGAGGTCGCTGGTTCGAATCCGGCCGGCCCCATTTCTCTCACGAGGATATATACAGGGCACTGATTTTGAACGGGTTTATAAAGGCTGAAAAAAAGATGGTGGCCGGCTGGCTGGCTAGTTGGTTGGATGGAAGATGGAAGATGGATGGACTGCTGTGATGGCTTGCTAAAGCTTGGTGGAAGATGTAATGATGTAGAGAGATGTGAAGGGGCCTCTGCTTGTCTGTATATGTGTATAGGTATGTCGCACCAGCGAAGATGCAATAGCGGAGCTTGAGATGGATGGCGAGTGTGAGGGGGATGGAAGAGTATCTGTGGCAAAATTTTCCCAAGATAAGTTAAGATGTGAGATGTGGGGTGCTGGATAGTAGGTAGTCTCTTCTCTACATCTCGAGAGCGTCCCACTCATACACATCCATACCCACACACGCCCTCTTCACACACTCCTCCAACACAAAAGCTCTCTACATCTGTCCACTTTCTCTCTTGCTGATCGTACTAACTGATCGCTGACTTTGCTGACCCAAGTTTGCTGGCAGTACGATCTGTATTCAAAAGGAGTCTTGCGTTGTCAGCTTGGTCAATCTGCAAAGTTAGATGAAAAAGGTGGTCAAAGTTGCACTTCTGTTACAGCACAATGGTTGCCTGCTGGCACGCGCGATCGAATTCTTGTTCAATCTCAGATGATGACTCTAGCCTAGACATATGACTGCTCTTGTTACCAAAGTCTTTAAGAGAATGCCCAATATGCCATCCACTTCTATTATCAGCCATTCATCCACCAAGATATCCGGAGTATATAGAGTGCAGCTTGAAAGCAATATCTTGCGATTGCTGTGGAAACGGATGCCCTCTGCCTCCAAAAATGATGACATCCGCCCTTCTGAAGAAGTTCGATCCCTCTGCAGAATTCACGATGATTCGCATGATGGCTCAAATTAATAAGCATACCATTATCACGGCTATGGCAGGTCACGGACTAACAACCACAAATATACCTGAAAAACTATTGGAATTGAGCGGTGTAAGTCATATAGAGCGCATCTTGCAGGTATTTGTCAGCTAATGTATAATCATGTGCAAAGGCGAAAAAGGTTGGTTCAAATTCGCACAGTTCACGAGGAATATCATCGAAAATGGCATGCTAACACCATCGAAGTAGCACTAGAGCATTTCGTTCAACTTGGAGGTCCTGTTAACTTAGTGTAATTCGTAGAGCTAGGACTGTCTTGGCTTTTTTCATTGGGATATGAGAAGAACCAGAACAGACCCAGCTGTAGTCACATATGGGCTGTACTTGTATTTCAATTCTAGGAGTTTCAGGCTGGCAGCCAAATCCTTGGCACCTATCAAGAGAAGGAGCCACGTTGCAATGTGTGGGTACACAGAGATACGCCGACGTGGCAGAGCGGTATCGTACAGACAGGCGCCTTGTCAGGGCGATATTTGTAGACGAGACCTTGCTTCAGATAGACGGCGTTGACTACTGGTTAAGGATTGCATATGAACCTGCAATAGATGCATGTCTGGCCATGCACCTCTCACGTGAGAGAACCGTTCTCGTATGCTACCGTTTCTTCAAGCAGCTGCGGAGAAGGTATGGCAGGAAGCCAATATTCACAG
>DASVCY010000075.1:0-2983 GCA_036381375.1 Nitrososphaera sp.
TAGCCAAACGGCCCGGTGACCGAATTGCATGCCTTTGCAAGCAGTTCTATGTATAAATTCCACCCTTCGCTTTTTCCTCTATGCGATTATCCTGTCACTCTCTTCCTCAACTTGGTGCGCTTGATCCTCTGCGAGTCGCCCCAGACTCGCATCTGCCTGTCTTCATGGGTAAGCCGGGGATAGCCGAGCGGGTCGAAATTCATCATCTGGTCTATCTGGCTCTGGGCGAACCTTGTCTCCTTCCTTATTTTGTCCCAGTTGCCTTCGCCAAACTTCAGATAAGAAGCCCAGTGCGGCCTGCCAGTTGCAAGCCAGTTCCGGAAGAAGACAGGGTCGAGCTGGCTCTGCAAAATCATCATTTGCTCCAGCTTGCTGTAGAGCCCGCCGTCCTGAAGCTCGAAGAATATGGCCGGGTGCGACAGGTTCTTGCATCTGTTGTAAAAGACCCTGTCTGCGGTGACCAAGACCGCATGATTTTCAATGACATAGTTCAGGATCTGTTCGTCACGGTGCAGTTTCGGTTTCAACTTCTTGCGTCGGTTTATTTCAATGATTGATTCGGCATCGTACCCCAGCTGCCTCAAATGCTTCGCGGCATATCCAACATTGGCGTCGACGACGAAGTAAGAGTCAGCTTTTACTATCGACATTACCGAGGCTCTAACAATGGGCTGGCCTGTTCATTAAATTTGCCACGGCGCAGATTCCTCCTATCTGCTTTTAACCGGCCTCGCTCTGTCCTTGCTGCATGAAGAACAAGACCGATGGTTGCTGCCCGATGTGCAGTTTCGACTATCAAGTGTGCGAGGCCATTACGGGAGTGGCAAAGAAGCATGGACTGGTAGTCAGAGGTAGCGTTACCCGCAAGTCGAAAGCCGCATACAGCATCAGGTTCCTTGCGTCGCCTGACAACAGAGCGAACAATCTTGCGACAGACACTGAAAGAAAACGTGAAGAAAACTAGGAATATCAAGACTGAGGACACGATGCCGCTCTTTGCGCCTACGGATCTGCCGGTCGCCTGGACGTACCATTCCTCTTTTCTGATCGCGTCGATATCATTTCTATGAAGAAGTATCGCCCTCTTCGGCCCTAGGAACCTGGCGAAGAAAGTGTCGTGTGTTATCAGCACGTCCGTCGGCAGCATTATCAGGTATTCGATATGCGCGTCCGGCATCCTCGGGTTGATTTCATTCATGTGCCTGACGGACAAGCCTGCTTTGCGGAGAGCCTTGGCTAGGCGGACAGATACGCAGGCGTCCACCAACACTGTCCTGCTGCCAATTCTCTCTATTAGGCTTGTCATTGCAGTCTTCTCCGCCCTTTTCCACGTCCAAGGTGAAGAGTCAGTTAGGAATCGAGAGCTAGTTAATCTTTACGCCCTGCCTTTCCCTCTTTCTCTCGACATGCGCTCTTGATGCCTACCTTCCTCCTCTTGCCTGATCCTTCCACGCTGGAGAGTCACCGCCCAGAGGACCATCAGCACGATGCCTGCGGCGATCAGACCCGCGACTATCTGCGTCAGCTGATTCCAGTGTGTCGTATGAACAATCCCGGCTGTGCCGAGTGCGAGCACGAACGCGACTATGGTCTCTGAGCGCCCCTGTTGTAATGGAATATCTTGAGCCTTCCGAAGGATGCATAAATCAGCGAGAAAATAAGAAGGAATATCAGCAGAGAGTAGTTTTCGTTCAGAAATACGAAAATCACATCAGCAGCAGCGGCCGGCGAAGCCAAGACATGTCTATTGCGATGAAGTCAGCTATAGCTTTTTCCCTCTAGATACATGACTATCTCATAGCTGGCAAGAGGATATATCCCAGCCTTCCGAAAAACACTTAATCTATCACGATCAGCGGAATCGATGCCGCAGGAAGTGTTGGCGGAGTTTCACGAAGGTCTTCTGATGCAGTTGTCCACACCATCAATCGATACTCTCCGGTTTGCTTAGGTTCCCAGTACAAATCAACAGAGACATACCCAGACTCTGCAGCCTCTACTCGAACCATTGACAACACCTTAGTCTCGTTGGATCCCTCAGGACCGTTTATCTGACTGACGACTAGATGTTCGCTTGGAAAGCTGTTCGGATTGGAAAAGTTTGCTTGTAAGAATACGGGCTCGTGCACTTTGAATGATTGACCAGACTCTATCGCACCTCTCAACACATGATTCGGGTATTCATATGCATTAACAGAGATGAGAGTTAGCCCGGCGCTGTCATTTTCATCTCTATCAGATGCCTCGGCATTTGATTCAGTTGCGGGAATGTAGCTCCAGAGATACGCAACCCCTATTGCCAATACTGCCACGATTCCAGCCATGATGTAAATCAGAGTAGTAGTGCTACGCATGTCTGGGCTCACTTTCAATGCTTGTAGTAGTATGCTCCTTCGCATATCCCTGACAAATAAATTGTATAGAGGTAGCCTATACGACTACCAGAATTGGTGACCATGATCTTCTCCAGTTACATCTCCACCAAAGCCAATTTCGAAGTGACCGACGCTGCCTAGGTATGTTACTCCAAAGTCCTCAGTACCTATTGCCGCACAATCATCTCCAAGAAGGAAGCCAGCTGACCAATTGCTGAAAGACACGCCGTCGTTAGGTATTCTGGTTGCCTTCTCCACATCTGTCACTTCAACTAGTCCGAATGTTTCAGAATTGTCATGTGGAAATGCGCTATTTGTTTCAATGAATAGTGTATAGTCACTCTTCACATCAACATTAGCATGGCCTGCATTTACGGATTGTATGGAGGTCCCATCGTCTAGGTCGTCGTAAAATACCACCCATTGTCCCTGGCTGTTCAAGTACACGAAAGAGAGCTCGACTTCGTGACCTTCCACTACTGGCAAATTGAGTGCTTTTTGTAATTCTCCATCTACGCCATAGGCGAATTGAAATTCATCAGGATCATAACCTGACGCTCCGTCTGCAGTCCAGTCGCCATAGTACATTCCTACTTCGTAATAGTTCC
>DASVCY010000076.1:0-5957 GCA_036381375.1 Nitrososphaera sp.
ATGGTTGAGGCTCAAGCATCGCGTATATGGTACTGAACTGAAGAATTTGATGGAGAGGTTTATACAGCACATCAAGGACGACAGGACGGAATGCTTCGACGACCACTTCCCATGCAGGAAAAAGGAGAATTGCAACAGGCACAGCATGTGTGGAACTGGCTCAAGTTATTCTTGCTATACTTGCAGATGGGAGCAGACAGGATGCGGTTCGTGTCGTTCTTGGCCAGGGATGGTGGCTAAGTTAACGGAGCCGTGTCTTCAAATCCAAAGCACCTCACATAGGTTGCAATTGGCACTTCTCTTGAATCTATGATTACAGTAATCTTTGCTCCCCGACCCCCTTCACCAAAGTAGGAATCGCCTGTCACGATATACTGCACAACTGCCTTGACATCTAGGGGTTTGAACTTGTCAAGGGTTTCCTGATTCTTGTCAAGCCTTCCATTGGTGGTACCTGAAAACCTATCTCCTGCTTCCTTTACTATCTCGACATTGCCAGCAATACACCACAGCTTGTCATTTTCTCTAAATTCCTCTTCAGTAGTAGAGTGACCTTGCAACAGTTGAAGGCTTGTTAGCTGTAGTTTTTCCAGCTGCACTATTTGTTCGAGTGTTGGTGTTACAGCTGTTGTTATTCCTGCTCTCAGACACTGAGGATAATTATTACTATTATCGTCACTGCTTACGGCTGTAATAGAGTACGCCAAGATGAAAGAGAGTGCAAAAGCAGATGCAATTCCTACACTTATGAAGATTCGTCTCATAGAGCTCGATTATCGATAGGTAACAGAGGCGTGTATTTCAGCATTATTATGCAGGGTTCTGTCAAGTTGTCGGTAGTTCTGGGTTCTTGCTAGGGTTGTCAAAATTCGGTTGCTGCTAATTCTCATTATCTAGAACGGGCGTGTCAGATACAAGAATATTATCAAAAATGGGACTGCAAAGACCAGTATTATTGCGAAACTACGTATTTCTTTTGATCTAACTCTCTTTATGATAGCACCAGATATTCCCATCAGAAGTACGATTAGACCAATAGGCATAAAGATGAAAAATGATAGTTCACCTTTACCAGTCGTACCTTTAGGAACAGAATAGTTCTCGATGATAGGCGAGCCAACTAATAGAATTAATCCAATGCCCATCAATAACGAATGATAGTGCTTCTGCAGCCAGCTAAATACAATAGACTCTGTTTCTTCTGTTGCCACTTTCAATATGAGTTATCCAACTAAACAAGATAAGAGTTTAGTTTGGCAGCTTGCTTGCATTTTGAATCATTGCTATCCACTTGTCTTCAATTCTGATGCCTGCAAATTTTTGTGAGTGATTTTTTCTCTGACAAGCATTGGGCGATATTTGTTGAGCTGACGAAGGTTGAAAAAGCGCACAATTAGCAGATAGAGTGTGCAGAAACCTGAAGGCAACCAGGGCGACATCACTTTGCCAGTTGCCATTGGATTGGCACTGGGTATTGGGTTTCTGGTAATTCTATCTTATTCTGTAGGCAATTTACCACCCATAGCAAGGACATTTGAGAGACCATCACAATTCGACGAGTTTACAGTCCCAGACCAGCTCGCAGAGGTGAAGCTGCTAAAGGAAAAATACCCATCAGATATTATTGTACAAGAAGGGTTTGGTCGCAATCAAGATGAACATACCATTCAATTCTACTACCTGGTGGCAAAAAGTGTGGATGTAGATGGCGATGGTCATAGCGAAACATTGCGTCAGCTTGAACTCATGGTAAAATATGATGAAAGCAGCGGTACGCTGGAAGAGAATCCTGATGCAGAGCTTCTTGGAATGCAAATACGATGCATCGAGCCTGCAATCTCGATTATTCGAGCAAATGATGCTGTTGTAGGTTCAGCTGAAGATGGCCAGGTCATGAACTTTATCCAAAAGTCCGAGTGCATATACTAGCAAAAAGTACGCTATCTTGCACTATCATGCGCTCTTGCTTCCGTTGCATTTTGGATTTTTGTTTTACGGATTTTCGGCATTCTGTAAAATTCGCACGTGCACGTCATATCCCTCTATGTTCCTTGGAATCTTGCTGCTCAGTTCGGGCAAGTCCTTGCCCAATGCTACGAGTATGCATGCGTCATCGCCACCTTCGTCAGTTTGACCAAGGTCGTCGCAGCCTTCATCTATTCCCATGCTGTAGCCTGCGCCAGTTTGAGAATCAATTTCTCTCACGATGGTAGATAATTGTTCGTAATGTCGATCATAGACTTCATAGATTGAAACGCTGCCGTCCGCAGTACCAGCAGAAATGACATCTATCACCCCTTCAATGTCATATCGGAGATAGAGGCTGGATGTTGGTTCTACTATTATCGCTCCAGTTAAAGTGAATAGCTCATTTGCCCCGTGAGCGTTAAAGAGCCAATTATGCTCCTCATCGTGGAAAAGGTCTTTGAAACCGTAATACTTGCCATCCTGTCCTTGAAATCCAATAGCGCATTCACTTGTTACAACGAAAAATCCATCGTCATTCAATCCATCATTCATTACCTGCCTATGCGGCAAACATGCCATTTCTCCAGTTACAGTTACTACATTATTCTCTCTAGTTTGTTGAGGTATTTGGTTCAAGGTAAAGGACAGCAGAACGATAAATGCAATTCCAATAGATAATCCTGCGACTACTGGGAGTGTAACGCTAGCTGGCAAGTATTAGCATTACATATACAAGGAGTCTTTTGAGCTTTTACCCAAACAACATAAATGTTTTTGAGCGTTTGGCTATTTCATTATGCAGAAGCGGGTTGCTCATATCGATAGATTATATGGATATAGTAGACCCTGTCGTTGTATACAAAGTGGCCTCTATCGGTTCCGCCCTGCCCGTTGTCAATTTGCAACAATTCAATTATTGCCCTTGCTTGTGACTGCGAGGGCAGCTTGTCAAACCCTGTGGGAACGGCAGGATATATCTCGTCAGCCCTTTCTATCTGGCTTTGCAGCACAGGAAATTGCTCAAGCTCTGAATCAGTAATAGTAACGATGCTGCCCTCTGCATTTTCAATCTCGTCTACGAATCCTTCTCTTACAACAACAAGATTCCCGTTTTGGTAATGGGACACTTCGCCGCTGACCTCAACAGATACCCAAGCTGGCATGAGCGAATAGTATAGGACAATGGCAGTTGCTATAATTCCTGTCACAGCAGCTACGCCAATAATTGACAGCAGGCGAAATCTTGTAAGCAAGCTATATTCTCTTTATCAGCCTTTACTTTTGAGCTTTTACCTAGATGCAAGCGCCGAGCTGTTTGGGCAGGGACTTGTTTACAATGCAACAACCGGCTCTAAATTCAAATAATTGGAAAGGATACTGAGAACGGGATGACTTTTGCCCCTTCGCTGACGCACAGGCTTTTTCACAATGACAGGATAATCCTGATGGCGTTTGGCATGTATGGCCTGGTGGCAGGCAGTTTAGCATATGTCGTATGGGAGTCTCCAAGGGACTTTTACCCAACTATTTATCTTTACATGAACCTGCCTGCTATGCTGATTGCGGCATTCATTGAACTCTATTTTGGCAATCCTCTTGCATTCGTGTCTTCCTATCCCGGCACCCTAATTCCACTATATGCTGCCTTGTGGTTGCTGATTGGTTCAGCAGTATATGGTATTGTGAGGATGCTGAGGCTCTCCGGATGACTCGGCCATCGTTCACGGCTGAAAGGCGCTAGTAGCTATTTTTGAGCCTTTTGCTATTGCATTCCATATCCCTACACAAAATCTAAAAGAAAGATTCGGATATTCTGATATTATAGTGCGCAGCAAATTATTAGCCATTCCAGTAATAGCTGGCGTTGCAGGAATAGTTGGAATGATGGTGCTGGCTTTTGCAGTAACGACGCAGCCCAGACAGGGAAGCGACCTATCACTGACTGTTGCCCGGGACCCATTCAATGGAACTGTGGTTGGCATCGCACAAAATACGACAGGCTTGATCTCTCAAGCAGAAGCACTCGTCATAGCCATGAGGGAAACAGGCTTGATTGAAGAAACGGAAAGGATAGAGCAAGTCTACACCGACTGGTATTACGTAAGTGAGGATGGTCAGGTCTACCGTGTGAATCCGCAAACAATGGAAATGGTATCTACTGAAGGTGATATGTCAAGAATAGTCGAAAAGCTGGGAGGTTTTGAAACAGCGCACTATTGGGCAATAGGTCTTGAGACAGGCATAGATTCTGGATATCTCTTGATAATTGACGCATCAACAGGAGATGTAAAAGACAAGTCTATTCTGCACGAGGTCTGACAACTTTAATTGAATTTGATCCGGCAGCTGCTACCCGATTTTTGCTTGGTAATTATAGGTTATGCGCTCAGTAGTATATTATTACCAAACAGGGTCAATTCACGATGCATACTTGCTTAGCCTATGGTCTGTACATATCGAACCAGCGGATGATTCAACTCCGAACTCCCGAAAGTCCATGCACCTCTGGTATGTCGTTGAGAGTTGACATGTAGCCTGAATCGCAGTCAGAGTCGTTGTCTTCGCATGATGCCAAGATGCGGCTAAGCTGCACCCTAGTCTCTGAAGAAAATGGAATTTGCACGTATGATGACGGGTCAGAACCATCGCCAATGTATGTGAAATGTGCTATTGGCTGTGCGTATTCTAGGCCAGTCCAGACAAACACATCCACCATGCGCCTGCCAGTTTCGTTTCTATAGTCAAGGATTGTCACCAGCTCTTCATCTGGAGTAAGTAACAACAGGTCACTTTGGACTATCTGGGTCGTGTACCCTTGGCTGTCTTGGAACTAAAGCAGAACCACGAAACTCTGTGCAACTTCCTCATTGTTCTTTAGTGTAATTTGGACGCTGGAAAACCCATCTTCTTTGCCATCAACAAAGAACTCCGGGTCGGATATGTCTATTGGCCCATGAACTATAATTGTAGTGGTCTGTACAGGATGGATAATGCCCAAGACCACTGCCATCAAGAATAGCAGCAGAGTGCCTAGCAACAAATACCATAGTCAGAATCATGCTAATTAGGATTATGCATCGCTCTTCTTTCTCTTACTAGCTTGCAACCTTTTCTGATACTATTAATGATAATGCGATTGCCAGACACATCTGATCCGCAAAAAACTTAATCAATAATCTCGGATGATCATTTGCATATTGAAGAGAAATGTAGCAGCTTTTTCTATCATTTCGGGTGCCGTTATTGCCTTTGTATTCTTTGCACCGGCTATCTATCAGTCAGATCATGATATGTGCAGCAGTAATGATGAGTGCACGCATGTAACGGTAGTCCATTCTATTTCCTACCACCATATCGGGCTTGGCGGTATTCTCTACTACCCGCTAATGTATGAAATAGATTCTGCCATGTATATGGGATAATCGCCTGCAAGGACATGCGATTCTGCAAGTCGTTGGATTTGATGGATATGCGGTTCAACAGCTGCTCGATAAGTGCATCCAGATAACATACACACACGAGTGCTTTTCAACTGTCAACAGGCTGGCTCCAATGGAAAAAGGAGTTCTTGATATCTAGCTGCATAATGGATTTATGGCACCTTTCAGTTTCTTTCCTAATGAAGACTGGCAGGGTGATCTGAAATGACCGGGATACTGTCAAGGTACGAGCTTGAATATTTGAATGGAAAGCTCCAGCTGAACGGCAAGCAAGCAGCTAATGCTAGGTTCAGAATAAACAGGAAGCTGAAGGACTTCTTTTACCTTGAGCTTCCACTGCTAGAGAGCAGCGGCTATCTTGACTCCAGCAGAAGAAAAAGTACTTCATTAGCGGAGTTTTTACACAGCCTAAAAGGATTACGGTTTTCTTCACGGCTCCGTTAACTTAGCCACCATCCCTGGCCAAGAACGACACGAACCGCATCCTGTCTGCTCCCATCTGCAAGTATAGCAAGAATAACTTGAGCCAGTTCCACACATGCTGCCTGT
>DASVCY010000077.1:0-8081 GCA_036381375.1 Nitrososphaera sp.
TCAGATGGTGTCAACTCAACTGTCTTGTCATCGTAGGCAAGAGAATAGGTGCCAGATCTGAGTGAATTGAGAAGCGTCAGTTTGTCGGTATTCTCAAAAGCCTGCGTGACCTTGCCGATGTCTGCCTTAACCCTTGGAGCAACGCTCTTTCTTACAAGCGACACCGTAACAGAGATCGGCATCTTCCTCTCGAGCAGCTCTGCCACTTTTTCGAGCTGGGAACCGGCAGATATTTCCACCAGCGCATACTGACCTGCATTGAGCTGACCCTTGAGCGCGTCAGAGACGCCTTCGATTTCAAGCGACTTTATTTTTGGGCCGCAGATCATGACCTCCTTTATCGGCCAACGCCTCTTGAGGCCGGCGAGGTTCCTGGCTGCATTAGCAAGCGACACGACCTCCTTTATCATGTCAAACGCCGATTCGACCTTGTTGTCGACCAGCTTTTCGTTGATCTGTGGCCAATCTTCAAGCAATACACTTTTTTTCCTTCCAAAGCACGTCAGGTAAAGGTAGTCGGTTATGAAAGGCGAGAGCGGGTGCAGCATGATGTCAATTTGCATAAGAGCATGGCCAATAACTGCATATACCGCAAGGCGCCTGTCCAAGTTCTCCGCGCTGTCGTCCCAGATAATGTTCCTTGTAAGCGGGATATAGGTCTGACTCAAATGGTTGATTATGAATTCATCTATGGCCTTAGCGCCCTCGTGGAACCGGCACCGCGCAAACGAATCGGTAACTTGTTTTATCAATCCCTGCATCTTGGACAGCAACCAGACCTCGGTCGGCCCAAGCAGGTTCTTGGTTGCGACCCATTCCAGTGTGTGTCTGCTCTGGTCGAACTTGTCAAACTCGCTGTTCTGCTTAAAGTAAACATGGAGGTGGTGGAGCGTACTCAATATCTGGTAGGGTCTTGTCTTCATCTCGTCTAAGCTAAAGTTCAAAGACTCAATGGGCGACGATTTCCACATAAAGTACAGCCGAACAAGATCTACAGGATTGTCTGACAAGAGCTTGCGTGCTTCTATCACGTTGCCCAGGCTCTTGCTCATCTTGTTTCCCTTTTCGTCCAGCACATGCCCCTGGAACAGAAAAGACCGGAAAGGCGCGATGCTTGCCTGATTCATGATAACATTTTCCATCAGCATTGTATATGCCCATCCCCTTGTCTGGTCGATCCCCTCTGTCAGAAAGGTCGCGGGTATCAAGTCGTTGTATTCTTCGTCCGTGAGAGACGCGTAGGGCGCGGCCCCGCTGTTGTGCCAGGTGTCCAAGACGAACGGCTCTCTTTGCATCGTAGCACCGCATTTGTCACACTTGATCTTGATCCTGTCGATCCACGGACGATGAAGCTCAAAGTCTGGCCCGTCAGGGAGTTCGGTCGCCTTTCTCACGATTTCACCCCTTGAGAAGAGCGCATCCTTGTGGCCGCATTTGCTGCACGACCATACAGGAAGTGGTGTGCCCCAGACCCGTTCTCTGGATATGCACCAAGGGTGCCGCTCCCTGATAATCTCCACAAACCTGTTCTTTGGGGGCTCGAAAAAGTACTCGACGTTCTGTGCGGCCTGTAGCGGCTTGTCGCCCAGCTTCTCAATAATGTAAAAGTATTCGCGCCGCGCGAGCCAAACGACTTTGTGGTGTGACCGCCAGCATGTAGGGTACTGGTGCTTTATCTTTCCCAGCTTGACAGAAGCGCCGACTTCTTTCATGGCCTGCACCACTTTCATGTCCGCGTCCCTTACGAAAAGACCCTTGAACGCACCAGCCTTTTCAGTGAAAATTACTCTATCGTCTATGGGCACGAAAATAGGGACGTTCCTCTTTGTCGCAATCTCAAAGTCCTCCTCTCCATTAGCTGGTGATAGGTGCACGAGGCCGCTGCCGGTTGCAGTATCAACGAAATCCTCGGCAACAACAAAATGGATCGAGCCGGTGTCCGCCAGCTCGGCAAGCCCCGGTATCATGCGCAGGAGTGGATGAACATAGTGCTTCCCATCAAGCTCGTGACCCCTGACTGTCTTTTCGACGGCATAGTCTTCGACGCGCAACTCCTTCATCAGCTCCTGCATCCTGTCTGCGCCGACTATCCACCGCTCGCCATTGCCGCCGTTGTTGATGCGCACATAGTTATAGTCAGCTTTTGGGTTTGCACCCACCATTTCGTCAGTAACTATCGTAAAAGGCATCGTAGTCCACACAATCAGATACGCATCTTCATCGGACAGCTTGACCTTGTAGTAGAACGATGGGTCTTCGACAATTTCATACCCCTGATTAACCTCGGCGTTTGAAAGAGAAGTCTGGCACGACGGGCAGTAGGCTACAACCCTGAACCATTCCCTCAGTACGCCGCTCTCCCACGCCTTTTTCAGGTACTGCCATTCACGCTCGATATACGAGTCGCGAAATGTCCAGTACGCTTTTTCATAGTTGAATGACATTCCAAGCAGTTTGTCTGCAGCTATCCACTTTTCGTTGTACGAGTGGATTAGCCTCTTGCAGGTTTCGACAATTTTCTCAATTCCAACCTTGGAGACGTTTTCGGCCTTGCTACCTGTTAATCCAAGTTCTTTTTCTGCCGCCAATTCCACAGGCAATCCCTGGGTATCCCAGCCTGCGCGAAAGATAACTTTCTTTTTCCGAAGCGTGTTAAAGCGGTACCATAGATCCTTGATTATCCTGCCGCGCAGATGGCCGGCGTGGGGCTCGCCGTTCATGGTAGGAGGGCCTTCGATGTAACCCATCACCTCCTTCCCGGCAAGCTCATTTTCGAGATAAGCCCTCAAATCCAGATTATCAAGATAACTGCGAACCTCGTTTTCGAACGCCTTGGCGTCGAACTTGGTGTTAAATTCCATCTATGCGAATCTCGATAGCGCGGCCTGTGTTTATATTTTTGGTCAAATTGCGAAAAGCGCACAGTATATGAATCCAGCAATCAGTTACCTTTCCATTGACAAACTATCAGGACATGTGCAATGAAGTTCTTCAATTGGACAGATCCATACGGTACGTCGGGCTTGCAGACCATCTTGGCACCCTAGTTGCTACGTCGTACCGACCTGGCCTTGTCCCTCTTGCAACGAGGGAAGAAACAGAAGCATACACAAGACAGGCGATCCAGAGGATGGGTGCCGTGCAAGGAGGCACCAAAGTAGGAAGGCTGGAATACATTGTCGGCAGGTTTTCAAACCTTCTCAGGGCAACGATCCCAGTGGTATCTTCGAGGCAAGACAAGTTCTACTTGATGCTGTCCATCGACGCTGGCTCTGACCCGATCAAGATGATTGAAAACAAGGTCCTCCCGCAAATAGAAAAGAGCAAGAAGTGGCTCTAGCTGAAACTGTCAATAAGATTATATTTTCAAATGTAGGCCGATAATCGTGAATAATTTGACGATTGTACACGATCTCAAGGCAGGCAAGAACCCACCAGAAGAGATCAACGTGGTGATCGAGATCCCAAAGGGCAGCAACATCAAGTATGAAATAGACAAGGAGACTGGCGCACTTTTCGTTGACCGCAAGCTATTCACCGCAATGTTTTACCCATGCAATTACGGCTTTGTGCCTCAGACGAAGGAGAATGATGGTGACCCCGTGGATGTGCTAGTCCTAGGTAACGACGCTGTCATTCCCACGTCAGTAATCCGCGCAACACCAGTAGGCGTACTACTCACGGCAGATGAGGAAGGCGAAGATGCAAAGATAGTGGCTGTTCCGGTGCCCAAGATTGACCCGACTTTTGCAAACGTCAAGGACATCAATGACGTGCCGGAGCATCTGCAGAACCAGATAAAGCACTTTTTTGAGCACTACAAAGAGCTGGAAAAGGGGAAATATGTCAAGGTGACCGGCTGGGCTAACAGGGATCTGGCCAAAAAGAAGATTTCAGAAGCGATGGAAAGATACAGCAAAGAAAGGTGAAAGAGAGAAAAAGTCTAGAGCGCCTTGAACTGATCGCTCCAGCGCATGTATGCCCTTATCATATCAATGCTGACCGAAGGCTTGCGTATCTTCAGTATCTCCTTAAAGTCAAGCATGTTGATCGCCCGTGGATTTGCTCCTGCCTCCATCGCTTTGCCGCTTTCAAACAGCTCGTTTACCACCCGCAGCTGGACTGCCTGGCAGATGTCCTTGATATCACTTGCGCTGTAACCCTCGCTCACCTTCGCAAGCTCTTCAACCCTCAGTGTGCCCTCGACGTTCAGCGGTGCAGTGTACTGCGAGAAGAGATTGATCCTTGACGCGGTGTCCGGCAGCGTGACGTAGATGCGCTTCTGGAACCTGCGCAAAAAGCCCGATTCGAGGCTCCATGGCTTGTTGGTAGCACCGATGACATATAGCTGGGAGTCCTTGCTCTTGCCGTTGATGCCGTCCATTTCAGTCAGGAACTGGTTCTTGACACGCACTTCGCCTCCAACTTCGCTATTGCGCGTGCCAAGAAGTGAGTCAATTTCATCTATGAACAGGAGCACCGGCACACGCTCGCTTTCGTTCAAGCTGCGTGCCATCTTGAACAGCTTGGAAATGTTCTTTTCAGCTTCGCCGAGCCACTTGCTCATCATCGATGCTGCATCTACATTGATAAAGTAGCCGTCGATTTCCGCTGCTGCGGCAGCTGCAAGTAAGGTCTTGCCACATCCCGGTGGGCCATACAGCAGTATTCCGCGTGGCCAGCCAAGCGGAAACAGGTCTGCCCTCTTCATGGGATAAACAATAGACTCGCGAATAGCCCTCTTGGCGTCTTCAAGTCCGATTACCTCGTTCCAGCTCACCCGAGGCTTTTCCTTCATGACGAGATCATCAAAGTCGGCCTTGAGTGTCTCTACGTTGTTGGGAGACTTGCCGCTTCCACTGCCACCAAGATGCGCAGCAGGCTTTGCCCCGTGACCATTCGATGGCTCGCGCTTTGAATTGTCAATGTTGATTCGCACCGGCTTTTCTTCCTCTTCAAGACCGTGTGACATCTGCAGCGCTTTGATCCTGTTCTGGTAGGCATTTGCCCTCTCCATATAGACCTTGTTTAGCTTGTAATCTGGGTAGATCTGAACCAGCTTTACCAACGCCTCTATCGCGCGTTGGTACGACTGAATCGCCATCCCTCGTGACCCTTGAGAATCGAGCCGTATAGCTTCGGCCGCATACTTGCTAGCGCTATTTTCCAGTTCCTGTGGTGCAAGACTCATGATACAGTTCAAGCCAGAATTGGCTCGGGCTTTGAATTACTTGGGTGTAAATCTATCTTGCCTAGCTAACAAAATTATTTGAACCTCTACATTATGCAGGCACATGCTCGGGCTCCTCTTCTTCATTGTCTTTCGTATGCTGCACTATCTCGACAACTGGCGCGGCAGCCTTGCTTGCCTCGATGGCTGCCGCCACCTCTGCAAGGATTCTGGGATCCACCTCCTGCCCGACCTCTGATGTAAGCCCCACCGAGACCTTGGCTATGGCCTCGTGCATCTCTTCTAGCGCAGCTTCGGCAGCCGGCACCATTTGCTCAAGGTCGCCCCTTATGTCGTTGACTGACGACGCTGCACTGTCCATTATCGTGACAAACTCCTCTAAAAAGCGTGCTGATTCAATCTTTTCAGATATCTCATACAGGATCATTTCGCCATTCTTGACTAGTTCGAGCACTCTTGTCAGCTCTTGGCAATCCCCTCTCCCCTGCTTTTGGCTGAGCACATAGTTGATGCGAGACTCAAGCCTTGTCCGCAGCATGCTCATCGCGTAAGCATTGCGCTGCAGGTTTGAAAGCGCAGTGTTCGCTCTCTCCTTTAGGGAACTGCTCTTCTTGAACAATAATACCAAGGCGCAACTATGGAAAAATGAGGAAAAACAGGAAAGTCAAAAGATGTTGGCAATTACTACCATGGTGACTAGCTTGCCTAGCGGGTCCCAGGCAGAGACCAAGCTAGGCAAGTTTCTGAGGTATTTCCGGCAGGTCGGGGATGCCGGGGAATTCTTCTTTCATCTTTTGTTCTACCGCAAGCGACGCTTCTTCAATAAGGCGCACCGCTTCTTCATTTGCCGTCTCAAAGTTGATAGTGTAACCCCCCACCTGGCCAGCGTCGACTAGTATGCCGCTCAATAGCTCGGAAATTATTCCAAGCTCTACCTCCATCTCGGGAACATGCGGGGTTAGCAATGACCGGAGATTTTTCACTACAGACATGGCAGGGCTCAGTACAATAACCAGATCGCCAAAGTCTGATGCCGAAGACAGTCTCACAACCAGCTTTTCAAGCGCCACCTTTGACAGGAACACCGCCCGGGATACCTGCCTCGCCCTTCCAAGTTCCGACGAGAGGACAGTTGAAAACTGGACGTTATTTTCTTTTATCGAATCCACCAGCTTGCGGAACACAACCTCGTCCTTTGACTTAAGCGATGTGTGTAGCTCCTCAAGCCTTGCAATCTGGACCTGGATCTTTTTTTGCACCGCGTCCAGTCGGGGCTTGAGCGGACCACCCGGCCTTGGCGACGAAACGCTTTGAACATCACCATCAGCGCTGAGTATTGACTCGGACTTGACCCACCTTGAATTCATCATATGACGGCTCTGCATAAAGCATTTGAAATATTACTTGTCATGTGCCGGAACATTTTGTAACTATGGTAACATGGATAAGCGGTAACAGCTTGACATTTTTTCGAACTTGGGCGCAATCTATTTGACCAATCCTTTTACCTTCATTTTCCATCGTGGAAAACCGTGCTTACAGGTTCCAATAATAATAGTAGCAGCGACCTTCCAGGTAGTCTGGAAGAATTTGGACTTTCAAAGTATGAAGCGAGGGCTTACCTTACAATGATAGGTAAGGGATCGCTTGCTGCAAGCGAGATAGCGTATTATGCCAACCTCCCCCGGACAAAGATCTACCAGACCATAAAAAAACTGGAGAAAAAAAGGCTAGCAGTTATTTCCAGACAAAAGCCGCTTATCTGCAGCGCAATCCCTCCGGAGGAGGCCTTTTCCGAGATCGTCAGCCTGCACGAGCGCAGAGTGAAGAACATGAGAAAAATTGTCGAAAGATTGCAAAAGATAAACGACGAGGGCCAACGACCCAAAGGATCCGAGGAGCGCAGGTACTTCATACTGGATGCAAACTCAGCTCTGAACAAGATCGGCAGCCTGATAGCCGGTTCCCGATCATCAGTAACTGCCTCACTCGATCAATGGGGCGTGAGGTTGATATCGCAATGCAGACCACCCCTTGTCAAGGCGGTCACATCAGGAGTCCGCGTCCGCTTTATACTTGACTCGCAGTGCGTAGGCAGCGAAAGTATCTTTCAGCTGCCAGAAGGGGTAGAACTTAGGACAGGACACGTGTCTTCCAACATTATAATAGTTGATTCAACCCACATGGTTTCTGTTGACAGTAGCAATGGCAGGGCCGCGCTCTTTTCCTCTACAGACTCATTTGGGGCCCTCCAGTCAAAGGGCTTTGAAGAAGCATGGAGCAGGGCAAGCGAGATAAAGCATTTGCTCGACACCGAGCCGGCAATCGCTGCAAAAGCAGCCGAGCTTGCCAGGATAGTGGAGAACGGTCTGCCTCTCCGCATGCTTGAATATGCCGTGGGCAGAGGAACAGACATGCCTGCCGAGCTAGTGCAGGACATTGATGAAAAATATGGCATAAAGCTCTCAGACATGAATGCATCAGAGGTTATGGACCTTGTCGACTCGGCCCTAAAGATAAGCTGCCTTGGAGGGTTAAAGCACGACAGGAGCAACAACATCCTGAGCCTCCAGTCAAAGGTAGGCAGCAAGCATGTGCTCCCGTGGGCACTCGTGCTCGGCTCGTATTTCAAACGCGCCGGCAACGAGCCCCGACTTATACAGCAGGACAGAAACCCGCAGCTAGTTCACCTCAGGCTTGCAAGGCCGGTTTGACATAAATACCAAGTACGCACATGACAAATAGTGCGCGCAATTACAGCAATTGCTATTGTTGTGGCCGCGGTGGCAGCTATTATTGGCGGCACTCTCCTGCTTTTCACTCCTGTCACCATCGCGACCGAGCCTACAAATGAGCAGCAAGAGATCATTGCGGCCGGTGCTAACCTCAG
>DASVCY010000078.1:0-3231 GCA_036381375.1 Nitrososphaera sp.
TAACAACACTGGCATATTTAGCGAAGCTAGTGTGGGTATATGGTTGTGGCGTTTTATTTATTGGCTGCGAGATACGTTCTAAACTCTTTTATTGGCTTTTGCAGCTTTTCCACTCGTGAGACTAGTCCTCTATACCGGCAAGGGTGGCACTGGCAAGACTGTTACTTCATGTGCTACTGCAATCAAGATGGCAGACCGCGGCTACAGAACGCTTGTTATCTCAGCCGACCCTGCGCACACCCTGAGCGACGCCTTTATGATGAAGGAAGTCGGCCACGAGTCGAGGCAGGTGGCGCCAAACCTGACTGCGCTCCAGATAGACCCGGTTAGCGAAATGAGCAAGCAATACGACCCGATATTATCGTATGTGGCTGCGATATTTTCCGCAAAAGGTATTGACGAAACGCTAGCTTACGAGATCGCGATGCTGCCTGGCATGACACAGCTGTTTTCGCTGCTGAAAATACAGGAAGTCGAGCGGTCAAAAGAATATGATTGCGTGGTGCTGGACATGCCGGCTTCAGGGGAAGCATTGCGCTACCTGTATTTCCCAAAGTTGGTCGGCAGCATAGGCCGCAAGCTGACAGGTCTTGCAGGCCTCTTTGGTGGCTTTGCCAAGGTATTCCAGCCGGTGGCCAAGATCCCCGCGCCAAACAAGGACGTAATAAAGAGCGAGATGGACTTTCTCGATAGGCTTGACGATCTTGCCAAGATAATCCGAGATAACGACGTTACGAGCATCAGGCTTGTAGCAAACCCAGACACATTCAGCATAGAGAACGCCAAGAGGGCGCTCATGTCTGCCAGCCTTTACGGCATCAACGTTGACATGGCGATAATAAACAAGATAATGGCCAGCTCGTCAGATGAGTATTATGCCAATTGGGCACGCTACCAGAAGGACAAGGTCGAAGAGGCAAAGGCAAACTTTTACCCGCTGCCCGTAAAGGAGGTGCAGCTATACAACACGGAGCTGCGCGGAATAGACATGCTTCGCAGACACGGCGAGGTGCTCTTTGGAAGCGATGGCGACCCTTCCAAGATATTCTACCGCGGCAAGCCGTACAGCTTTGTGAGCGCGGACGACACCATCAACATGAGCGTGCAGGTGCCGTTTACTGAAAAGGATGACTTCTCGATCGAGCGCTATGGCGACCAGCTGACGCTGAGCGTCAAGACCGCGGCCGGGCAGATAGTCAACATCGTGCCCCTGCCGATCGCCACTGCCGGCATGAAGCTGGCCAAGGCAAAGTTGATGAACCATGAGCTGAACGTGATTTTTGAGAGAGGATCCTAAGAGGTGATGCGCCGGTCCGCTCTTGCCTTCTTCCTTTCGTCAAGCTGCCATTTTGTAACAAGTATGATGCCAAAGATTGGAAAGCTAGCAATGAACGCGTACGGAAATACTGCCAGAAATGCTGAAGGTTCCATTTCTTGTTAGAGGAATCTGAACTCATCACTATTAAATGCTGCAGAATCGACTTCGACAATGAGCTTCTCGCACTATAATATGCACAAGAAAAAAGAGTTTATATAATATGGAACTTGATTAATCTCGATTAAGAATGCCAATAGATCCAGACTTTCCAAGGAATCATCAGGTGATAGGCAAGATCCAGCACGCTGATGGAGAGCACTTCCACTATAGATGGGGCCCCGGTGCTGCAAAAGAAGCTGCAGAAAATGAAGAAGTCAAGGCAGCCTATCAGCAGAGGGGCGAAGAACTGGTCCCACTCGGCGTTAGCGGCACAATGGTTGCTGTCGACTGGGATTCCTGCGTTGCAGACGGCGCATGTATCGAAGCCTGTCCAGTGCAAGTATTCCAGTGGTACAGGACAGAGCACGATGTTCCAGCCGCAGAAGCCCACAAGCAGACATTTGGAGGAACTGGCAGCTCTGTCAAAGAAGAGCGCAAGGACTACACCGACAAGGCAGACCCAATCAGGGAACACGACTGCATCTGGTGCATGGCATGCGTGTCCGTATGTCCTCCACAGGCGATCAAGGTTGACCAGTCAAATCTGGAGTTCCACGAAAAGGCTTCCGGCACGTTCAACGAGGCACTTTCGAAGAGCAGCGCGCCGCCACCTCACGCACACTAGCTCCTCTCTTTTCTTATTCTTTTATATTTCCCGCTCTCTGGTTTATCGAATAACTGGGTCACAAGCAGAGATCTGTTGATTCCTGACGCAGGTCGCGGAAACCCTGCTCATGAACATGTTGTTGTAGACTTGGAATCTCCTCTGACCAACACACGCGATCGTTGACGCGGAACGCATATTGTGACAAAAGCAGTTGATATGGCGATGAGTTACTCGACACGCTACTAGTTGTTGCAACAAAAATAAAAAGAAAGAAAAGGGTTAGTTAGCTGACGTATGCTCGCTCTGCGTGCTGTGTAACGTCCAGCCCAATGTCTTCTTCCTCTTCCTTGACCTTGAGCCCGATTGTCTTGTCTATTATCTTCATAATGACGACCGTGCCTACAAAGCCAACAACCGCCGAGACTGCGACTCCCATCGCTTGGATTGGTAGCTGCATTGGGTTTCCATACAACAGTCCGTCTGGACCAGCTGGGTTGATCAGGCTGCTTGCGACTAGGCCTATTGCCAGTGAGCCGACTATGCCTGTAACACCGTGGACTGAGCTGACGTCAAGCGCGTCGTCGATCTTCAGGTGCTCTTTCAGGAGGAGGATTGCAAAGTACGACGCAAAGCCCAGCACTATGCCCAGAAAGAAGGCATTCTGACCGCTTATGAATCCGGCAGCCGGTGTTATTCCTGCCAGACCACAGATCGCTCCGTTGATTGCTGCTGTTGTAGAGGGTTTTCCTGACCGCTTCCAGGAAAGCAGTATCCAGACAAACGCAGAGGTGGACGCGCCTATTTGTGATGTGAGTATTGCATTCGCAGCAAGCGAGCCGGATGCAAGCGCGCTTCCGCCGTTAAACCCGAACCATCCGAGCCACAGGAGGCTTGCACCAAGAACCGCCAGGGGTATATTGTGCGGCACCATGATGTCCGGTCCAAAGTTCTTTCTCCTTCCAAGAACCAGAGCTGCAGCCAAAGAAGCCATTCCTGCACTGGTGTGGATCACCATGCCACCTGCAAAGTCGTAGACTCCAAATACCGCGAGCCAGCCGCCGCCCCATATCCAGTGTGCCAGTGGGTAGTAGATGAGAAAGCTCCAGGCTATGCTGAACACAAAGAATGCACTCCACTTTACCCTCTC
>DASVCY010000079.1:0-4064 GCA_036381375.1 Nitrososphaera sp.
TTTGTCACCGTCGTGCTAATTGCGAGGTTCTTGCCTACAACGCCTCCTGCGGGAGTAAGGCTGTTGCCCTGCAGGTCCGTCACCTCCACGCTTTGAATGTAAAGCTTGTCAAAGATGTCCGCTGCAAGCACATCTATGACAACTTGTGCTTCTCTTGTGTCAAACCTTGCATTGATGGTCCACTTGCCTGCTTCAGTTGTGGGGAGCGTAAAGGACCATGTGAAACCTCCATCGTTGTTTATCTCGAACTCGTCAATTCGATGAATTGTTCCGCTTGGTGTATAGATCGTCATCCTCATGAGGTTATTGAGGTTCAGTGGAAAATCGACTTTGCCTGTCAGCTGAACTCTCTCACCAAGAACATAGGTAGTCTCATTGCTTGACATCGTTATGCCCGGTGGCGTAGAACCTGTAGAACCCTGGGCGATGAGAATCACTGACATGGAAGAAAGTAGTGCAATAGCGACCGATGCAGCAATGGACTTTGACATTTCCAAAAGTTCATAGCGTCCTAATTTGAGCGGGTTGGTTATCTATGTTGAAACGCTTGGTCAATAGATTTTTGCAAAGGTTTTTTCTTTCCCCTCAATGCATATATCCGTAGGAAAGCAAGAGGTCGCTGTCTCTGACCCATCCGCTCCCAATGTCTGTCCTGTAGAACATGTTTGGTATCATAATGTTTGAGACGCGCCGGTATGCCTGCTGCCTCGCCTCTTCTGTAGTGCTGCCCGACCCTGTCACCACAAGCGTATATCCCGACCTGCCCGCTATCCGCCAGTCGTTGCCCTCCCTCTTTACCTCGCCGAGATGGATCCCCTCCAGGTTCTGAGTCTTAAAGAGTATGGTCGCATCCTCTGAAAACTTTCTGAATGTCTTGTCATCATTGAATGGGAATGGCGGGACTGCGATCACAACTCCGACTTGAAATCCCCTTTTTGTTCTCAGCTCGATACTATCGTCACCATTTGCAAGCGAGTGAAGGAACTTGTCCCACTTGCTTGTGATGCCTTCCATCTGGATGGATAGAGTCGGATATCCAAAACGAGACGTGAACTCCAGCGGATATATGCCAGTTCCGTTTGCTATGCAGTTCACATCAATATATCCAACATAACCTGACGCTGCGAGCATCGGCTTCATCTTCTCAAGCGTCAGCTCGAATATCCTGCTGTTCTGCAGCCACAGCATCAGGGTCCCCATTTCGCCCGTGCTTGGGCCAATGTTGCCTGGGAACAGACGCTTGTGCTCAAAGTTGATGTTTATAGGTCGGACAAAATCCTTCCCGTTAAAGAATGCGCCTGCAGCCACCTCGACGCCAGAGGAAAATTGCTGTATCTGGAATATCTTGATCTTGTTGGACCAGTACTTTTTGTAGTGGGCAAGGACGTTTATGACATCGTTGCCATCATTTTCCTGGCCAACGAAGAGAAGCTCTTTTTCGTTCTGTGCTTTTCCGCTTGGCTTTATGACGTATCTTCCGGGGTTGCTCTGTACAAACTTGATAGCCTCTTCGAAATCAGAAAAGTTCCAGTTGGGAAGCACCGAGACACCGGCTTTGGCAAGTTCTTGTTGTCCGAATTCTCTCTCATTTTCTAGCCTGTCTGTGTATGCGCTGCCGCCGACAACCTTTTTTCCTTCGGACCTAAGCTTGTCCGCAATACGCCCAAACCCGATGTCATCAAAAACTATTACATCGGCCCAGTCGATCTGGTCCTCCCAAGTGCTTACTTTTTCTACAAACCCGTCCCCGACGTCCTTTTCAGTTGCGCTTTGAATGAAAAATTTTACTTCGTTTCCTTCCTGCGTCACGACGTAGGCAAGATCAACACTCAGAGCCTCCGGCGACACAAAAAGGAATTTCACGTCTTTTGTACAGCAGCGTAGTAATTTAAAAAGTATTTTTAATGCGCCAGCAATTCTTTAATAGAGTCGCATTCTCTTTCATACTTATGGCTGAAGCATATGTGCTTATCAACTGCGATCTTGGAACCGAAGATGGAGTCATTAAAGAGCTGAAATCGATAAATGGAGTTTCAGAAGTAAAAGGGGTCTTTGGCGTTTATGATGTGATCGCAAAAGTGAATGCGCCTTCGGAAACCGACATAAAAAAATTAATTGCAAAAATCCGCTCAATGGATAGCATCAAATCGAGCCTTACGATGATGGTAATCGAGGGTCAGGGTGACTAGATTTTTTCGATAATGAATTCGAATTCGATTTTTGTCTTGAACCCATTTTTTCTAACTGTTTAGCGATGGGTAGCTGACATTCTGCATTCTTGCAAGTGCGAAACAGTGGGAGGGCATTGCTAGGAGGCTGCTCTATGTTTCATATACGAGCATCTTTCATTCATTCCCCGGATTGAGAGAACACCTGCTATGCTTCCCATGGAGAGGGGCTTGCTTGTACTTGCTCCTCACATTGGCACATAGTATGATTGCATTAAAGGAAAGAGGCTGCTTGAAAGCTGTCCGGTTCTGGAATGGTACTTGGTCAAAAGCATTACAAAGGCTCTGCCTCGTCCAGAATTACGATCGCCCATGTGTTTGGATGTGCTCTTACTGGGGCAAACCTTGCGTTCATCTCCACTCCGTCTACCACTTCAACCATTGTTCCTGATTCACCAGATAGTGCCCTCTGGACGCTTTCAAGCTGTGCAAAAAATTGTAGCTCTGTCAATTGACTTGTTCTGCCAGTATCTGCAACTTCTGTCGCATTGTGGTCGACTAGTAGTATGCGTGATTCACCGGCTATCTCATTGAGGTCAGACTTCATATCATCAAGATTCACAATTGCAACCCAGTAACCCACAACAGCAGTCTCGTCGTCACCAAAGACTGGTACGGCAACGGCAACTGCCGGCACGTGGATTGCTGCCGAAGTGAACACAGAGCTTACGTATGGCTCGCCTGTGGAAGTGACCCCTTTGTACCAGTCCCTGTCGGCATAATTGAGTCTCGGTAACTGCTCCTGCTGCTCATAAGGTTCTCCAAGGTACAAATCCCCGCTCGGGGTAAGGAAGAAAATGCTGGCAAACTCTGGATTTTCAGATAGCAATTGTCTTGCAACCTCTCTCTTGTCAATATCTGCATCCTCAGGAATGCCCATCTGCGTCACATCTATGGCGTCAATAAAGTCTGTCCTCTTTACCTCATCAAGCTCGCTTGTTTCCACCATGGCACTGATAGCTTGATTTATCCTGTTCTCAACACCGGCAACGGCGGCACTCATGGGATCTTCTCTCTGAGTGTTAAATGATGCTGAAAATCCAAGCAACAGCCCTAGGACAGCAAAAACGCCAACGATTATGACGATGGTTGATTTCACGGAACGGAAAGCGGCTCTTTTTCCTTATAAATTGAACTATGGCTAGGGATAACGAGGGCCGGGCTAGAACAGAACCCAATAGTTAGCTAATCTCGGGCTTGAATTACATGGTGGTTAGCCTTGCTATCAACTACTGGGTTGCTATGTTACAACAACATTTCGGTCTTGGTTGACTCTGACATCTTTCGCTTAGTGTGATTGAAACCCGATTTCTTTCACCTGCAACGCAGTGTGTTTCATATGGTTCCCGTACCTTCCTTGTGGTGAAATGCGTGCTATTTCAGGGACAATGGTTATGAGAACCAGGTTGTGGATTATGTGGACCTTGTTGTACAATCAGGTGGTTCATGTTAAAATGATGTTGTATTTTGGACCTTGCTCTGCAACCTGCACCAATTCCTCTCATTCTTATCTCTGTCGGTCCTTTCAATTGGATTGCAAGCAAATCTGATGCAACTTGCTAAAACTTATGTCGAGTCAATCACAAGTGTATCTCGATTCAGCTGCTGATTGAAGCTAGCAATGTCAGAATCGTGGACCGCGTCATCTCCGATCACCACAGTTCCAGAATCTTCAATTTTGATCACGTTCGTGCCTCTTTCGCCTTTTATTTCATATTCATCAAATGTCTGATTTCTTATTGTCATTGAAGATCCCCTTGTCAGATAGTATTCAAATTCTACATCGGCAAATTCATTGCTCTCCAGAATATTGTCTTGACTCCTGACAGCTGCGAT
>DASVCY010000080.1:0-72604 GCA_036381375.1 Nitrososphaera sp.
AGTATGAACAGCGGATCCTCAGAATCCATCGGCCTGGTTTGTGCTTTCGGCGCGTCCCTGACAAAAGCGTCATAGTCGCGGCCAACATTGACCACACGCTGCACGTCTGTTCCGTGTAGCGCCTTTTGCCACTGCTCCGCCAGGCTGATCTTTTTGCCCCTTCTGGTAACGATGTCTGTAGTGATGAGTATCTTGGCTTTAGAATCGACCAGCCGTGAGTGGAGTGCCTGCGCGGAAAACCCAGAAAATATAGTGGTGTGCACAGCCCCTATTTTGGAGCATGCAAAGATTGCATAGAATGCCTCCGGGATCATTGGTAAATAGATCGCGACTACGTCGCCCTTCTTGATGCCTGCCTTTTCCAGGGCGCCGGCAAGTTTGCTCACCTGCTCATCAAGCTCGCGATAAGTGATCCTTGTTGATCCGTGTTCGTTTGAAAAAATATATGCTATTTTATCAGGCCGGCTTTTCGCATGTCTGTCGATTGCATTTGCAACAATGTTGCACTTGCCGTTGATAAACCACTTTGTCCAGGGGATGCCAGCCGAAGAATCAAAAACTCTGTCGTATTTCTGAAACCATTCAATGCCTAAATCTTCGTTGACCGCGTCCCAGTACCAGCCAATATCGCTGTTGGCCCTCTCCACCAGCTCGCGCCAGCTGGAAATGCCATGCTTTTTCATAAAGCGTGAAATGTTGCTGTTATTGTAGTCGGAATTGCTACTACCCGGCACGAATGCATACCTCTCGGTCAACAGGCCGGCTTTTGCCATGACGTTTAATATTTGCAACTAACCCGCGGTATTGACAGTTCAAGATTCACAGATACAATCGGCATGGTGATGGAAGTTCTCCCCCTGCGGATTAACGATGACCTGCAATCCCACTGCTGTCCGGGCCATCTATATCAATAATCGGAAACTTGCAGCAATTGTTACCATGCCCTATCGAATGGCAAGCGCAGAGAAGAAGAAGAAAAAAGAGAACGGCATCAACAATCTTAAATGCTCATTCCCTAATTAGCAAAGCTAGCTTGGTAGTGGAGGAAGTACGATACGACTTTGAGGAGCACCCGCGCTATGCCGATGACTTTGTCAGGGATCTCCTAAAGCTCATGATAATATCGAAAATGAATGCGGCTGTCAAGAACCCTGTCTCTGCCAACTACTTTTTGCACCTCATCTCTCAGATAGAGGGCTGCGAGGCCTATGTAGTAAAGTACGGCCAGCCTCTACTGTATGCCAAGTACCATGACATGGAGTTCACCGACCAAAAGGTGACATCGCAGTTTGTCCGGTCAAAGGATCATGTCATAGACGTAACTATGGAGTCTGTCTTTGGCGATTTCGTAAAAAAGTTCGACAGCCTTGCTTCTGCTACAAAGACCAAGGTCAAGTGGGGCGTGCCAAAAGAAAAGGACGACAAACCTGACCAGCTTTTTGAACTCCTCGACCTCTTTGTGGGTGCAGTCGTCAGGCTCTCGTCAATCGACCCTTCAAGCGAGGACAGCCTTGTCGGCAAAAGATTCGCTATACGGAACGCGAGCATAGCAAGGAAATCGCTTCACATAGAGTTTCTTGTGGACGGTCAGCTGAGCATCTTGGAGATAAACCCGAATAAAAAGCGCAAGGACGACAAGGTCAAGCTGCTATTTGCCAACTCGGAAGCTGCAAAGGCAATCGCAGCGCTGATTAAACAGTGATTTTAAGAAATAAATTCTCAATCTTTGCTGGTCCGTGGGTTCACCATGGAAAGCCACTAAGAACATTGCAAAAAGGGAAAGTGATATGCACCCAAAGACACACGCTACAACAAGTGGTGTGTCTCAGTCGAGGTGCATTTCCTCATCTCGCTGAATGGGCGATCGGAGCAGGTTAGTGTCATCACTACCTGCAAGGCGGCCCGACTCGATTAAAAGGATTTACTTGCTCTCCTGGATGTTCTTGCCCTTTTCACTTGGGATTATTCTCAGTCGGCCGCCGGGATGCTCTTTTTTCAGCTGTTTGCCACTGAACATCCTGTCAAGGAAAATGGCAAGGGCCGCGATTTCAGAGTGGGGCTGGTTGCCTATCGCGATGTTGTAGTCAGCCATATCGTACGCCTCTTTTGGGACTTTTTCCGCCCCAATAATGACCAGCAATCTGCTCTCTTTTCGAAGCTTGTCCACAGCGTCGTCGATATTAATGCCATACATCGTCAGGTGCGCCACTTTGCCGCCTTGCTTTTTCCACGTCCTTGCAAGCGCCTTCCAGTCCTCTATGACCTCAACCTTGAAATCACCGCCCCACCTTTCAGAGACGCTTGCCACGGTCTTGCTGACCGATTCATCCACGCCGGTCATGTATATCCTGTCTGCGCCAAAAGCTCTTGAAACGAGCGCCGCATGCGTAGTCACCCTGTCGTCGCGGACAAGTCTGTGGCCAATCCTGAGGACGGATATCTTCAAGTCTCCTCTTCACCAGCTTCAAAAAGCACTGATCCAACCAGGCTCTTTAGGTGCCTGATATTATAGCCAGTCTTGGCTGACACTGGAATGACGCGCCTTGTGCCAAGTATGCCGAGATGCCCTGCCTTTTCAAACGAGTCTTCCAAGGTTGTCAGGTCGACCTTGTTGAGGACATAAATTATCCTCGTTTCCGGCACCTCGAACTCATTTATCACTTCAAGTGAGCTCCTGTACTTGCGGGCGATCTCTTCTGCCGGCTCGCTGATGTCAATCACCAAGAGGACGAGGTCAGCGTAAGTAAGCTCTTCAAGCGTCGACTTGAACGCGTCTATCATATAGGCCGGCAGCTTGCTGATGAATCCGACAGTGTCGCTCAGCAGTACTTTCTTGCCCGAGAGATCGATTGCACGTGTAAACGTTGACAGGGTGGTAAAGACATTCTTGTCCGTAGCCTTGGCCTCGCCCGTTAGCGTGTTAAAGAGCGTTGTCTTGCCGGCGGAAGTATACCCCGCAAGCGACACAGTTGGAAGACCGGCCCTTGCCCGCTGGCTCCTGTGCAGCTGACGCCTCGTCGCCTCTTTCTCTAGTCTTTTCTTGAGCATTGCCGCCCTTTTTTTTATGTCAAGCAGGTAGACGTCAGCCTCATACTTGCCAAGGCCATAGAAACCAGGCTGCTCGCCCATCCTTGCAAGCCGGACCTTTTCCCGTGCCCTTGTCATGTCATACCGCAGCTGTGCCAGCTTGATCTGGATCTGAGACTCGGTAGTGCTTGCCCTGCGCTCAAAGATCTCCAAGATCAGCCGCTCCCTGTCGATTATCTCAACCTTGCAGAGGCTCGCCAAGTTGTAAAGCTGGGTAGGCTTTAACACCTCGTCAAACACAATGACATCAGGCTTGAGCTCCTGCACCATGTCTCTCACTTCCTCTGCTTTTCCTCGACCGATGCCAAACCTCGACCTGGCTATCTGTCGCTGGGTAACTGTCTTTACTATGGAATAGCCTGCCGCGTCCGCAAGAGCTAAAGCCTCCTTCATTGCCTGCTCAAAAGGGTACGTTATCAGGATGGCCTTTCTGTAGCTTGCCACCATCATCTATTCATCATCATCGTCATCGTCATCGCTGTTTCCGCTGACATAAAGCTTGATTCCAAGGTAACGCTCGAGCTTTTTTGCCAAGAGCTCGTCTGGCTTGAGCGCGCCACTCTCTATCTTTTTCAGTGGCTGCACTTTCTCGTTCATCTTCATGCCAAGTTGCTCTTGGGTCAGACCCATCTTCATCCGAGCTTCTCTTATCCTCTTTGCAAAGTCTGGTGCAAGCACCGTTTCATCGGCAAATCCTATCTTCTTCTTTTTCTGCTGCTCTGCCGCGACTGGTCTCTTCTTCTTCTTGAAAGTAGCCGCCTGCGCTGGCACGTAAGGCTTGCCATGCTTTGAGCAAGAAGCACAAACATTGAACACCGTGGCGTCCACTACTATCATCTTTTTTTCAGTTGTAGAGCGTCCGCAAAGCTCGCAGTACGACATTGTGATTCAAGAATCGGAGGGCGGATTTAGCCCTTTCTGAGAGTCTGCTGCACGGTCATGTTGAGCACTATTTCTGCGATGTCGCTTGCATACTCGGCAACCCTGCGGATGTTCTCGGTTATCATCTTGATCCTGTAAAGCTCGTTGATATCGCGGGGCTTGGATACCATTCTCAGGATCGCCTTTTCCATCTCGTCTATCCTGCGAGCCTTCTCAATTGCCTTATCGGCAGCTTCATAGTCACGCTTGAACATTGACAGGCAAGCATCGTCCAACACTTCCAGTGCAAAGTAGCTCATATCTGCTATTTTCCCTACGATCTCTTTATTGAGCGGGTGCGGGTTGTCTCTGATGTCTTTGGCGATGATGACTGCATGGTCCGCTACCCTTTCCACGGATTTTGCAATCAGCCTGTAGCCCAGGCAACTGCGCGGCCCTTCAAGCCCGATCTCCTTGAGCAAGTATTCATTATTGATCGCTATCTTGAGCTGCCTTACAATGTAAAAGCTGAACCGGTCAACCTCGTCGTCTGACTTGACGACTTCCTCTGCAAGCTCGACATTATTTTCTTTGAGAGAAAGGAGCGTGTCCCTGTACATCGATTTTGCGATCAGGAGCATCCGCTTGAACGCTGCGTCTACAGAGAGGTCAAGTAGGTTTATCAACACCTGCAAGGTGATGCCCGTTGCCGAGTCGGCGATTATTTCTGTGCCCATGAGGATACGCCTGACGATGCTCTTGATTACCTCCCTTTGGTCAGCAAGCAGCCTGTCTTCCTTAGGGACTATAGTGATGACATTGAAGCCCAGAAAATACAATGCGATAAGCTTGCGTGCAATAAAGTACGGGTTGTTGTCCTTGCCAACTTCGATGGTAGCTTCTTTTTGCTCTTTTGTCGCCCTCTTTGAGGCCGGTGCTATCTGCAGGGTGGAGTTGCCCTGCCTCTGGATGATAACGCGATCTCCTTGCTTTAGACCAAGGTCTTGGATCCATTTTTTTGGCAGAGACACGATATAAGAAGAACCGCCAGTGTATTGCAATTTTCTAGTTTCTTCACCATGTGACAAGCTTTTCCCATTGCCATCATCCTCACTGCCCTGGTTTTCCATTCACCATGAGTTTTCTTATTGTTCTATATATGCATAGCCGTGACTATATAGATTCGTTCAGCAACTGCCATTATATTTATGTGGAATATGAAATAGGAAAATCCTGCTTGAACCCGCTTCCTATAGAGGCCCGGGAAAAGGTGTGTCGCCATCTGGACGCCCTATTTGGCTCTGGCGTCTCTGACGCTCTGCCTCCAGAAAAAATAGTGCAGTTCGAGTATTCAAGGCGCACCGGGCGAATAAAGAACTTTAGCATAGATGGCAAGCTTGCCGGGACTCTGCGGACCGACGGCGGGATCGCGCTGACCATAGCCGGCGCCCAGTACTTTCTTGACAACAGCAGCAAGCAGTTCCGGGAGAACTGCGTTGTGCCGGTGCAGGAAGCAGTGCCGTTTGTAGCTGAAGGCCGATCGCTTTTCTGCCGGCATGTCGACTGGTGCGGCTCTAATGTAAAGACAGGTTCAGAAGTAGCAGTTGTTGACGGCAACAAAACGATAGCAGTAGGGACTGCCATACTTCCCTCCATGCTCATGAAGAAGTATAGCAGGGGCGTTGCAGTAAAGATTCGCGAAGGATTAAAAGGTAGAACGGGGTAATTGGCTTTATAATATGATGCGTGGCGGCAACCGCGAAATGAGGCGCATGCTGGACAAGATGGGCCTAGACATGACTACTATGGACAATGTCGAAGAAGTGATAATCAAGACCGACAAGAAGGAGCTCTATCTTGTCAAGCCGCAGGTCATTGAGATGAAGGGCAAGGACAGCACTATCTTTCAGGTAGTTGCAACTGACATTGAGGAAAAGCAACGCGAAGTCCCGTCATTCAAGGAGGAAGACATTATTCTGGTAATGCAGCAGGCCAACGTGTCAAGGGAGAAGGCCGTCCAGGCCCTTACAGAGAGCAAGGGCGACATCGCGCAGGCGATCCTCACCCTTACGACGTAGCACTTAGTTTTAATATCCCTCTACTTTCATTTCATGTGGTTTGGCAAAGGAAAAAACCGCACACGCTCAGGTTCCTCCACCAACCTCGCATTCCGTGGTCGAAACAATTGTCGGCGCGCTGTCAGAGCTTGAAAGCGAAATCGACGGGCTGTATGCGCGGACAGAGGAAATGAAGAAGCGCATAATGGCTCATTCAAACGAAGAGGTGGAGAAGCTGAAGCAGCAGGTGATAGCCATGGCCAACGAAGAGGCCAAGAAAATAGTCGACTCCGCCCGAGCAGAAGCCGAAGCCGAATCTGAAAAAATCGGGGAGGACGGAAGGGCTAATGTTGCCAACCTGAAAAAGAACATCAATGCCTCTTTTGACGCGGCGGTTGACAGCATCGTCAGGACGGTCCTTGGCGACACTGCATCCGCAACAACTACTGCAGCAAAGCCTGCTAAGTCGAGGAAGTAGCGACTATCCGCCAGCCGGAATTCCACAAGCTTTAAAAACGATCTGTGTCCAAGCTTCATCGTTGATGAAACGCCCCTGAGTGAGGAGCTTTTACATCGCAAGGTCGCAGTGGCAACTGTCCACGGCCGGCCATACTATAATATCACCTGTGCGCTCCGGCTGATGCAGGTGCAATTCGATTCTCTGTCGCCGGAAGAGGCCGCTCTGTCAAACGCCAAGGTCATCATTACGACTAGGGCCGAAGCCGGTATCGTCAACAAAAAGGGTGTGGTGATACTTGACACCGAGCTTGAAAAATATCAGGCAATATCAAAAGCAAGAATTCTAAAGAGCATAATGGGCGAGCATGCGGACGACCAGCTAACAATTGGCATAGACCCGGGAAGCAGGATCGGGATATCTGCGATATATCTGCATCAGGAGATCGCAAGCGCAGTAGAGTCTTCACCACAGGACGCCGTGGAGCACGTGTCGGCAATGCTTGGCGGCATTGAATCGCGCAAAAAGGTAGTCAGGATAGGCGATGGCAACATCTCTATGGCTAAACAGATCGCCGGAATACTAAAGATAAAGTTCCGCGATGGGGTCAGCATCGAGATTGTGGACGAGCACGGCACATCCCAAAACGCTGATGCAAACAAGCGTGGAGCCCGCGACAGGTCATCGGCAAGGACCATTGCGTTCAGGTCAGGCAAGAGCTTTTCGCTGAAACAATGATGTGCTGTCAAGCAATTGTTGGATCTTGCCATGTTTAAATGCCGACGGTTTTGCATGGCGGCACAACGGATCAAAAAGCGGTGCATTTTTCCAAACCATAAGAAGTTCTCATGTCACAGTGCATTGTAGATGGAAAAAATCCTTCAACATCAGAGCAATAATGGATGATGCCGCATGGGCATAGCTGCGGCAAATGACCGCCTACAGGGTAGAAAGATGCAGATGTATGATTGGAATGACCTGACTGCAGCCATATAATATACGCCAATGTCCAAGTTACAAAATCTGGTCGTGGGCAGAGACCGTGATGCTGCTCCAACATACTGAAATTGAGCCTTGAACAGGGGACCGTGCAAGATAGGACTGCCACTTGTCAAACGGCAGATTTGCAAGGCAGGCCGATAAATCTAAAAAAAGCCCGGCAATGGGTAGTTCGCCCCCCTCTCTTCTCCCCTAGTTGAGGTACAGCATGGAGAAATGCGGTCACCGGGATTTGAACCCGGGTTATAGGCTTGGGAAGCCCATGTCATAACCAAGCTAGACCATGACCGCTCTACAAGTTGTAAGCAGCAATCCCACTTCGATATTAAAATCTTGGCGATTATGGGTTAGGGATTCTTTCGAAGCTCAGGATCGTGGTTATGACCTACCCATGAATTGACAGTAGATCAAAAATTTTGCTGATGATAAATATGATTATTGCTTCATAGCTTTTTGCTGTGTCCTAGCTCACACCACGAAAAAAAGCTGCCATGGTCCTACAGAGAGTGAAGAAGGAAATTCGTCCTCTTAACTACTTCCCCCCCTTCTCCCCAAAGCATTTGTTGGCCCGGCACCAGGACTATTATCGTACGTGTACGCACATACATCCAATCAGAAGCTGAGAGAGATTTTGCAGAATGACAAGATTTTGATCTACTGTTTAGCTGTGAGTAGTTGACACTGGAATTGGGGGTGCAGAAAATGCCTGCTGGCAAAAGTCCATATAAATACTATGGATAAAATTTGGAAAATTGCTTAAATATCAAGATTTCTTTTTATGGGTTTGGGGAGTGTCGATAGATATAGTGGCAGTTGATGAGACAAAGCTACAAAAATTTCTTGAAAAGTCGCTAAACGAATGGGGCGCAGCACTAGGCACACTGCTCACGTTCGCAGGTGAAAGGCTTGGATTGTTCAAGGCAATGGCAGAAGCGGGTGCGCTAACGCCTGAAGAGCTGGCAGGAAAGACTGGCACACATCCTAGAGTTGTAAGAGAATGGCTCGCAGCCCAGGCCGCCGGTGGCATTGTTGAATACAATCCGGCTACGGGAAAATTTTCGCTGCCAGCAGAGCATGCACTTGCCCTTATTGACGAAAACAGCCCGGCATACGTTATCGGCGGATACCAATTCATAGCCGGGTTATTCAAAGACGAAGAGAAATTCATCAACGCGTTTAGAACCGGAAAGGGCCTTGGATGGGGAGATCATCACCACTACCTTTTCCAAGGGACAGAGAGGTTTTTCAAACCAAACTACGTCGCGAATCTTACAACCAATTGGATTCCAGCATTGGATGGCATAGATGCGAAGCTCAAAAAAGGTGGAGCGAAGGTGGCAGATGTCGGATGTGGTCATGGCGCATCTACTATTCTGATGGCAAGAGCATATCCTAATTCGCAGGTAGTAGGATTTGACTTTCATAAACCATCAATTGAAAGCGCCAAGAACGTAGCAGAAATGGAGGGATTGAAGAATGTGACGTTCGAGGTAGCTAGATCAACTGATTATCCTGGAGATGACTATGATCTGGTCACGTTCTTTGATTGCTTCCACGACATGAGCAATCCCTCTGGAGCCGCGAGGCATGTGCTGAAAACACTAAAGAATGATGGCTCATGGATGCTCGTAGAGCCTTTCGCCAATGACAAGGTGGAAGATAACTTTACCCCTATGGGCAGGCTGTCGTACTGTGCTTCTACCATGGTATGCGTTCCGGCTTCCTTGAACGAGGATGGACCTGCATTAGGGGCACAGGCTGGAGAGAAGAAGATTAAAGAAATAGTAACAGGGGCAGGTTTTTCCAGGTTCCGCCGCGCGGCACAGACTCCATTTAACTTGGTCTTCGAGGCAATACCATAACAAAATCATTATTCCTTTCAATCACGACATGCTTGGAAGAAGGGCAGACATTAGCATAGTGGGCGACACGATATCGTTTATCTTTGCAAAGCACGCCTTTAATACAATTCAAGAGAAAGTGGAATCGCTTCTTAAATAAAATAACGGCTAATCTGATGCCATGAGCGAAAACATCAAGGTGGTCGTCACCATCAAGCACTTCATGGTGCTTGATGCAATTTCAAGGGGTGTCGAAGATGTGGGGAGGATAGCAAGAGTAACCAAGGCCGACAAGGCAGAGGTCGAAATGATGCCATTCACGGGCATGGCTATGAATCCTGCAGAATCGGCAATAGCTAGAGACGCTGCAAACGCAGATGCCCAGGCTGCAGGAGCAGACATCCATCGGTCGTCGATGACAGAGGTGGCGGGGCTGTTGACGCTGGAGCAGACTTTTCCGGCTTTGATTCCGGCGGCGGAGACTTTGGTGTAGGGGGATTCGAGTTTTGACGATGGAAAATGCCAACAACAATCCTGACAAGACTGTAGGCGGCATTAACTGCCCCAACTGCTCAACACCAATGCGTGAGATTAGGCGATATAATGCTGACATCGACTACTGCCCTTCGTGCAAGGGAGTATGGCTTGACAGGGGTGAAATAGACAAGATCGCAAGTGCCCAAAACAGGTTTGATGAGGAGCACTATCGCCGCTACCACCCAGAAAGGGATTATGACGATTATGACGACGACTATTACAGCTACAGAGGACACAGAAGGAGAAGGGGTTTCTTTGGAGACCTGTTTGACTTTGACGACTAGTCCCCTCTGACTCCCACACCAATCGCCTGCCAGACCCCGTCCAGATCTGCGATTAAACGCTCAAATACCGTGCGGTTGCTATATAAGAGCAGATGGAGTCGCCCGCAACCAAAGAGGTCAGCACCCCAGAAGAGATTATCTACCTTGACTGGAACAACGCAATTGACATACTAGAAAAGGCTTATCGCTCGGGGCTCTTTGTTCTTATAATTGGCCCAAAGGGCACCGGCAAAACCACTCTGGTGCGCAAATTTGCTTCTCAGATGAAAAAAGGGCTGGATTCTGTAAACTTTTCACTCCGCACAAGGGAATCGCACCTTGTCGGCTCTAGAACCCTTGACAAGGGAGAGATCAACTTTGTCGAAGGCGTGCTTGTAAAATCTATGCGCAATGGCACAATCCTGTATCTGGACGAGCTGAACGCTGCCGAGGCCGATGTCCTGCTGAGGCTCGACGAAGCGCTTGACGACAGGCGCCAGCTTGTTCTAAAGGAAGCGGAAGGCCAGATCGTAAAGGCGGCAGACGACTGGTTCGTTGTTGCGACCATAAACCCGTTATCTCACGTTGGTACAAAAGAGCTCCCGCCCCAACTGCTAAGCAGGTTCCCAGTAAGGATGAGGCTTGAATACCCTCCAGAAGACGTCGAGCTTGACATCGTACGGCGGCACGTGACAATAGATGAGTCGAGGGTCAATGATGTAAAGCATGCCATACAGCTTGCAAAGAACCTCCGCGAAGCGGCCGCAGTTGAAGAACTATACTATAGCCCGTCACTTCGTGAAACGATAGCTTTTGCCAAGATGCTCAACTCAGGGCTTTCCGGTAGAAGCGCTGCAGAGGTAGTCTATGCCAACGCATACGATCAGTGGGGTCAAGTCGAGTACCAGAAAGTGATGGACATGATAACGTCGATCTTTGGAGACAAGTAATGGCTGCCAAGGTCGCCACTCCTGTTATGCGAAACGACGTCCTGCTTGACATCGCGACTTTTCTTGCCCGCCGCTGGTCTGGCAACGACAAAATAATCATAGTCCTTGTGCCGGACAAGATGCCGACTGCCAAGCCGGACAAGAACCAGATAATACTGCCACTGCTCAACTACTATCCTGGAACAGACTTTCAAAAATACCGCCAGTGGAGAGTCGGCCTTTGGTACGAGTCGATGAGGATTAAACATTCCACAAAGGTGCTCAGCTACGAGCACGCGTTTGGCTTCCTGCTCAACACACTTGAAACAAAAAGGATCGAGGTCCTTGGGCTGCGCGAGTGGGAAGGGATGGAGGGCGAGCTCCTTTTCAACGAGGGGATCTCGTGGATGTCCAGACAGCTATTGAACTCGATTTACGGCCGCTACAAGATGGCGGAGGCATTTTCGCAGTATTTCCTGACAGGATACCTAAAAGGCGAGCTTTTCGGAAGCGAGTTTGACAGGGTAAAGAAGGCGACAGACTATGCGAACGAGGTTGTAAAGGAAGCGATCGACAACAACTACAGAACCGAGTGGGTGGAGCAGCACATCCCCCCTCTGATCAAGATGCTCGAACTTGACCCGCTGGTTTCAATCCCGATCATCGCGCCAAGGACAAGGGTAGGCTCGTCACTCAACCAGACAGACCTGCTCAAGCAGGTCGAAAAAGTCGTAAGAATGCGGCACAAGAAGGAGAACGTGGACGAAAAGACCAAGGAGGTCTATGAAGGTCACGATGTGCTACACGAGTTTGAAACGCTGGTAAAGGAGAGCAAGAAAACCGAGAACAAGGGCTACGAATCACTTGAAAATTTTGGCTTGAGCATTCCAGACAAAATGGACGTAGACGAGACCCAGATCTATGATGTCGACCTGATACAAAAGATTAAGGCGGCTTTCAGGGACTGGAAGACGGGGTGGGTCGAAAGGCACGACGAATCTGGCGACGAATTTGATGTGGAAAGCTATGTCGAGGCCCTGCCAAAGACTTTCCTTGCAGATTTCAAGCTGTCGATCAACACAAAAGTCGCGATACTGCTTGACCACTCTAGCAGCATCGCGGATGTCGAGCTGGAATACAAGCAGGCGACCATTGCACTCTGTGAAGCGCTGCACTACCTTGGCATCAAGTTTGCGGTGTACGCATTCAGCACTGAAAAACAACAAGTGAAATGCTGGGTAGTCAAGCCCCCAAACATAAAGTGGTCTGTAATAAGCGCGAGGCGGCTTGCGCAGATAAGGGCAAGCGGCGGCACTCCGCTAGCAGAGGTCTATGGCTTGCTTGAGCCAGTGCTACAGTCGTTCAAGCCAGACATACTTGTGACGCTGACCGATGGCGAACCGTCAGACTTTGATGCAGTGAGGACGATGGTGCTATCCTACCGCAAGATGGGCATCCACATGGTTGCAATAGGTGTAGGCCGGAACATCAATGACTCTGTCGGCATTGGCCACAATCTGAAATACCTGAACTATGAAAAGGCGATATCCGTCAGCAGGCTGCAGGATATCCCGAAAAAAGTAATAAAGCTTCTCAGATAGTGAGGTTGGGGTTTTCCTTCTTGACTTTTTCCCAGTCGTTCAGGAAAGCAGACAGGCCCTTGTCGGTCAGCGGGTGGGTGATCATCTTGCCAAGGATATCTGGCGGGAGCGTAACCACTTGGGCTCCTGTCTTGCCGGCTTCTATCACGTGCAAAGGATGCCTGACGCTTGCGACAAGCACGTTCGTTTCAAACCTGTAGTTCCTGAAAATCTCTACGATCTCTCTGATTACTGTCATGCCTTCATGCCCCGAGTCGTCCAGCCTTCCGATGAACGGGCTGACGTAGGCTGCCCCTGCCTTCGCAGCAAGGATCGCCTGGTTTGCGGAAAATATCAGAGTGACGTTGGTCTGAATACCTTCTTCCTTTAGCTTCTTGACGGCCCTCAGCCCATCGGGTGTCATGGGTATCTTGACAACTACATTCTGGCCGTATTTCTTGAGCCTGTGCGCCTCTTCCATCATTTCATCCATCGTGGTGCCGACGACTTCAAGGCTGACTGGGCCCTTGACTATCCTTACGATCTCGCGCATGATCTCTGCCGGGTTTTCCTTCTCTCTTGACAGCAGGGTCGGGTTCGTGGTTATGCCGTCTACTAGTCCCATATCGTTGTATTTCTTGATAGAATCAATATTGGCGGTATCGAGGAAGATCTGCATTTTGCTATTTTCTGCTCCTACTCTTTGCTTCTAGGACCGCCTTCGCTATTTCTGTTGCGGTCAGGCCGTACCTTTCAAGCAGCGTATCTATCTCTTCATCGCGAGCGGACTCGCCGAATCTGTCGTTGACGCCCACACGCTTTATTGGCACGGGATAAGTTTCTGCAGCCGCTTCAGACACTGCGGCGCCGAGGCCGCCTATGATGTTGTGCTCTTCAGCGGTGGCTATGGCGCCGGTTTCCTTGGCGCACTTTGCTACCAAGTCCCTGTCAATAGGCTTTATCGAGAACATATCGACCACCCTGCACGAGATGCCCTTTTTCTTGAGCTCCCTTGCCGCTTCAAGCGCTCTGCTGACCATCAGGCCACATGCGATTATCGTCGCGTCGGAGCCGTCCTCAAGGATGTTGCCCCTTCCGACCTCAAACGCTTCGGCCTGGTCTGAATATATGACGTCGCTTGATGGCCTTGCGAGGCGCATGTAGAATGGCCCGGGTGTCCGTGCGATGATCCTTACGAGATGCTTGACCGCCACTGCATCGGCCGGCACGAGAACCCTCATGTTGGGTATCGCTCGCATGCTGGCAATGTCCTCTATTTGCTGGTGCGAGGCGCCATCAGGACCCACCGTGAGCCCGCCATGGGAAACGACAAGCTTGACGTTGAGTTTCGGATAGCAGATTGCATTGCGAATTTGGTCGACGCATCTGCCGGGAATGAACGCGGCATAGGTGCTTGCAAATGCAATCTTGCCGGCTATCGAAAGACCTGCGGCAACAGATACGAGGTTGGCTTCTGCGATTCCAACATTGAACATCCTCTCTGGAAACTTGTCGCCAAACTTTTTGGTTTTGAGAGAATCGGTTGTGTCGCCACCGACGCAGACAATTCTGGGGTCGTCCTTTCCAAGCTCCACGAGAGTGTCGCCATACGCACTCCTCATGTCCGCGGTCTTTTTCTCGCTACTTAATAGCATGGAGCTCTTCCTCTATCCCAAGCTCATTTGCGTATGGAATCAATATATGTTTACGGGCCTTCATCCAGTCTGACCTGATGTTGAGTCGCGTTGCATAATCGAGAAGCTTCTTCTCTAGCGCGACTGCCGCCTTGTGCCTGAGCTGAATGACTGCGCCGTGAATGTCTCCGCCGCCGTAAACAGCGGCGCCTGCTACAAAGATTCTCGCCCCCGCGTCATAGGCCTGCTGGAGTGTTGTCGCATCGATACCGCCATCGGCTTCAATATATCCCTTAAATCCGTGTTCCCTTAGCTCTTTGTTGACTGCTACCATCTTGGGCAGCACTTCGGGTATGAACTTCTGGCCTGCAAATCCCGGGTTTACAGACATTACGATAATGACGTCAAGATCGCGCAGGCAGCCGTAGAGCCACTTCGGCACCGGAGTACCGGGGTTTATCGCAATCCCTGGGCTTATGCCTGCAGCAATTAGGCGCTCCTGTATTTCGCGGAACTCGCTTTCCGTGCAAGCTTCAGCATGCACCGTGATCACATCACACCTCGCGTCGATATAATCCTGAATCTGCGCAAGCGGATTCTCAATCATAAGGTGGGCATCAAACGGCAGGCTGGTGGATGTCCTCAGCTTCTTGATAGTGTCGGCAAAGAACGTAGTGTTTGGAACGAACCGGCCATCCATCACATCAAGGTGGATCATGTCGACCCCTTCCCGCTCGACCTTCCTGATCTTGTCTTCATAGTTTTCGCGCTCGCCGGCAATTATAGACGGCGCGATAAGGCATTCGCTGTCAAGTTCTTCAAGCAGCACTTCGGTCTGTCTTTTTGGGGGGGCTTTGCCGTGCCATTGAGCGTTGTTTGCCATGTGGCGAATGCCGTTGCCCTTGACGGTGTTCGCGACTATCATGACTGGCTTGTCGTGTACCCGGGCGGCCTTGTTGAGTGCATCGACGATCTGCTCCACCCTGTGGCCGTCCACTTCAAAGACCTGCCAGTTGAATGCTGTCCACTTGTCCTTTGTGGGATCAAGGGGCATGATATCCTCTGTAAAGCCGTCCTGCTGGATGCGATTTCTATCGAGTATCGCAACAAGGTTATCCAACTTGAACTTGCCGGCGGCCATTGAAGCCTCCCATATCTGACCTTCATTTGACTCTCCGTCTCCTATCATCACAAACACCTTGTTCTTCTTGCCGTCCAGCTTGTTTGCAAGTGCGATGCCTATGCCGACTGAAAGCCCGATGCCCTCTGACCCTCCTGAGTATTCCACGCCCGGCACGCTATGGTCCTTTTGGTGCTCAGAATACCTTACCGGGTGGCCCTGAAGGCGCGACCCAAGCTGCCTGAGAGTCTTGATTTCTTCAGGCGGAAAGTAGCCCGCAACTGCAAGCGTCGAATAAAAGCTGGGAGCAGAGTGCGCCTTCGAATTGATGAAATAGTCACGCTCCTCCCAGTTCGGATTTGCAGGGTCATGCTTCATTTTGCGGAAATATAGCGTCCCCATTATCTCAGCTGCAGAAAATGAAGCGCCAGGATGGCCAGATCCTGCCTCTGCGATGCCCTGTATGGCAAACATGCGCACGTCTCTGATCTTCCTTTTCAGATCGAGATAACGCATGTTAAAGCCCAATATGAGAAAAAACTCATTGCAGGAAAATAAAAAGATACCTCCGCGAAGCTTTAAAAGAACGGCGAGAGCATGTTACATGTGTCGCTTTCGTCGATGTTCCGGCGGCCGCTTCTGATTTACGATGACAAGTGCTATTCCTGCGCCATGTTTGCCAAGGCATCAAGCGCGCTTTCCCGTGGCTGGATAAGGATTGCAGGGCATTATTATTCGCAGGATGCGAAGGAAGCTAAAGAAATGATCTTTCCGCCTGGATATGACGCGACAAAAATGTTCTGGCTGGTAAACGGGACCGGCGCATACGGCGCACGCTCTGGTCTGCCGCAGGTTATGCGTGAAATAGTTGTTGGGCTGTGCAAAGGCAGCAAAACAGGAAGAGGTGGTGATGGTGATGGTGATGGCATGACTGTAGCATGTGAATATGACAGCAAATCGATGTCGTGCTACACGCCTTCAAACGTGTTCAAGAGGCTGATCAAGATGCTCAGCCACGGCGCCAAGTTCACTTTTCCTGAATAGTTTAAATCAAGTCGTCCACTTTTATCACATTATCATATATGGTGCAGGTCAAAGTCGAGCGAACCAAGATAGATCAAAAGCAGACTTCGCTTCTCGTGATAGGCGTGTTTGAAGGCGAGCATGACTTTCCACAGTCAAAGGAGCTTGATCCCGCGGTCTTGGCCTCGATCAAGGAGACATTGGACAACAAAGAGTTCCGGGGAACCTTTGGCTCGTCTATCCTTGTCTACACACCGGGCAAGAGACCAGCAAGAAAGATATTGCTTCTTGGCCTCGGCAAGAAGGAGAAATTCACTGACGAAAGCGCCCGCATTTGTGCTGGCAAGGCGGCCCAGAAGGCAAGAGAGCTTGGGGCAAAGGAATTCTCGATCCTGCAATTCTCAAACCTTGACGAAGGTCTTGTAGAAGCCATGACAGAAGGAGTGACGCTTGCGCTTTATTCGTTTGACAAGTACAAGGAGCCAAAAGAACCAACTACGAAAGTAGAGGAATTCTCGATCCTTATCAACTCGGATTCGCCAAAATTCCAGTCTATTGCAGACAAGGCCGCACTCGTGGCTGAAGCAGTCAATTTTGCCCGAGACGTGGGCAACCTACCTCCAAATGACTGCGCACCGGCCCAGCTTGCGAGCACCGCGCTATCACTTGCGCAGGAATATGGCATGAAGGCGAGGGTCATTGACCGCTATGAACTGGAGAACATGGGGATGGGAGGGATCGTAGCGGTCGGTAAGGGAAGCAACAACCCTCCGAAGCTGATAATCTTGGAATACCATGGCAACAGCAGTGATCCTCAGCAAAAGCCATACCTGCTCGTGGGCAAGGCAGTCACTTTTGACACTGGCGGCATTTCGATAAAGCCCAGTGAAAAGATGGATGAAATGAAGTTTGATAAGTGCGGCGGCTGCACCGTGCTTGCGGTGATGCGGGCGGTAGCGTCAATGAAGCTGGCAGTCAACGTGGTTGGCATCGTCCCGTCGGTGGAGAACATGCCTTCTTCGACGTCATACAGACCCGGCGACATCATCAGGATGTACAACGGCAAGACCGTAGAAGTACTCAATACTGACGCAGAAGGACGCATGATACTTGCCGACGCGCTTGCTTATGGAATAGCCACTTACAATCCTAAAGCAGTAATTGACCTTGCGACCCTCACCGGGGCAGCCATAATCGCTCTTGGCTCCAACGTCGCCGCGCTTGTTGGAACAAACAAACAGCTGATCGAAAGGCTACGCAAGCTCGCAGACAAGACTGGCGAAAAGATGTGGGAGCTCCCGCTCTATGACGAGTTCCATGAACAGATCAAGAGCACATATGCAGATATCAAGAATGTCGGAGGCAGGCCGGGTGGTGCGATAACCGCCGCTGCATTTCTGTCAAATTTCACCAACGGTACTCCCTGGGTTCACATCGACATCGCTGGAACGGCTTGGACGCAGGATGGTACATATGAAAAGAGCTATAACCCGAAAGGCGCAACTGGCTTTGGCGTGAGGACTCTGGTAAAGCTCTTGATGGAGGACGGAAAACAGCAACAGCCATCTGTGTGAGAGAGATGGTACAATATGCCTGTGTTCCCGCTCGGCTTGCTCATTGATGCGCTGGAAGAGCAGGGCTTTAGCTGCAGGGCCGGCATCATGGAGCGAGACGTGCACCCTACGAAGCGGCCATATTTTGAGCGATGGCTATCAAACAGAGACGGTTTTGTCAAGATTGCAAGCGGCAACGTCGACTTTGTCGGAATAGAGGATGTTGTGCGCATGGGCCCATTCTATAACGTATACTGTCTTGTGGAAAATGACTTTATCTTTGATACCGACGAAAACGCACACAACCTGCTGGATGCTTCGCCATACTTTCAGCTACATAATGGCAAGGTGGTAAACATGGGCTGGGGCGGAGGCGTGATCGCAAACATCTTGACAAAGGATGAGGTTCTGTCGGAAGAGTTTGCCCGCAACATCATGAAGGAAGAGGTAAAGAAGATTACAGTCAAGGCGGCCAACTACTGCTGTGTAATAGAAACACGCGCGTGGGAGCCTGCCGGGCTTGCGTCGGCATTCAAGACGATAGACAGGATAGCATACAATGTCAGGAGGCTTGTCAAGACAATACACCTTGGAGAATACATCGAAAAGTAAGATGGCAAAGAGAAGATGCCAGCACTGCTGCTTCCCGACCGCTCACGCAGGTCAGTAACACAGCAGCGACGGCAGGTTTGACTTCCGGGTTCGGAATGGGACCGGGTCGCGCCCTGCCGCTATGACCGGCTTACCCAGACATTGGCCAGAGGGCTAATTTAACCTTGCTCCCCGATGCGCAGACAGGCAGCCATGATGCGGGGATGCGCGTTTTCAGCGTTGCCAGTCAGATGCAGCGGTTAAATAGTTCTTTTATATCGGTGCCGCTATGGTTTTTTACTCGAGCATCTAACAACAATAGCAATCTCCAATGTTTGGCAAGGCAAGGTGCAAGGTATGCGGGGATGAGGTGAGGCTGACCCTGAAGCATTTTTCAGACAAGCACAGGGACATCTATGAAGCCGAGGTGGCCGGCAAGATGAAGATGGCGGATTTCATGAGAAAATACTTTGACTGACCATCAGAACGTAGGACTATTGCATACATGTTGTCGACCATCCGACGTCCTCATAAACCCTGAAGGGCTTTTGAGTTCCTGCCTGATCACCCGGTTACTGCCTACTGCCGCAATCACATGGAGGTTCAGGGCTGTGTAAGCTGCAGCCCATGATACAGAAATAGCCTGTGCCTCATCGGAGAGGGCTTTTTCCAGCCTTTTTATCTTCGTACACGCTCTCCGTCGCTGCATTGTCGTCATTATTGTCGTTGCTGTTATTGCGGCCGGTTGTTGACTTGGCGTTGCGCACCGTCCTGACCATCCCTTGCGGAGTCCCTTTCAGGTTCACCACCGCAGGGCCTCTCGCTGGATGGGTGATGTTGTACACCGCTTGTCAACTACGCAACCATAACGGCGATTCATTCAACGCCTGAACAGCAGTCAAAATCAGTTAAAGGGACGAGCTAGCATCTATCTATCCTATATCTCACATCCTCTGCAGGTGCATTTCTGCCGCCTCTCTTATTGGTATGTGTACATACATGGACAGCAGAAAGCTATGGAAGGACCGCATCACTATCAAATTTCTGATCTACTGTGAAGGCTGTGGGCTTTCTGGCCAGAATATGGTACTGACTTCGTTGTTCTGTTTCAATCGGTATCTATATAACGCTTTATTGCAAAAATTACATGCAATTGGGCAATTCTGAAGCAGAAAATACTCATCGCGTTGCAGTTCTTGACGAAGAGCTCTGCCAGCCAAGGAAATGTGGCCTAGAGTGCATCGTCTACTGCCCAGTGAACAAGACCGGAGGCGCATGCATCGTCCAGAGGCCGGAGGACAACAAGGCAGTCATTTCAGAAGACCTGTGCACTGGTTGCGGGATCTGTATAAAGAAGTGCCCCTTTGATGCGATTGTAATCGTCAACCTTGCAAAAGAGCTGTCGACTGACAAGGTCCACCAGTACGGCATCAATTCTTTCCGCTTTTACCGGCTGCCTACTCCAAAAAAAGGCGCGGTGGTAGGCTTGGTGGGCAGAAATGGTATGGGCAAGTCAACAATTGTCAACATCCTTTCTGGCAACATCAAGCCCAACCTCGGCAAGTACGACCAGGATGTTTCATGGGATGAAATTTTGAAATATTATCAGGGCACTGAAATGAAATCACACTTTGAAAAGATCGCAAATGGCACGATGCGGGCAAGCATCAAGCCGCAGCTCGTCTATCTGATCCCAAAGGCATTCAAGGGGAAGGTCAAGGAGCTATTGGACAAGTACGATGAGCGCAAGGTTGCCCACAAGCTGGTGCCGCAGCTCGGTCTTGAAAACATACTTGACCGGGACGTTTCGCAGCTGAGCGGAGGCGAGCTTCAGAGGCTTGCGGTTGCAGTGGCTGCGTCAAAAGATGCAGAATACTATTTCTTTGACGAGCCGTCATCCTACAATGATGTCTACCAGCGCCTTGCAGTAGCCAAGGTCATGAGGCAACTGGCAGAGGAAGAGGGCAAGAGCGTGATGGTGGTAGAGCACGACATGACGCTTTTGGACTATCTGTCTGACTATGTTCACATCCTCTATGGCGAGCCAGGTGCATATGGTATCGTGTCTGGAATGCAGAGCACCAAGGTCGGGATCAACAACTTTCTTGAAGGATTCCTTCCGGCCGAAAACGTGCGCTTCCGTGACAAGGCGTTCAGGTTCGATGTGGCGGCGATAAACGAAGATGTCATCCTCGACATACCTACCGTAAGTTACTCCGATCTTGCAAAGGCGTTCCAGTCTTTCAGCCTAAGGGTAGAGGCAGGCAAGGTGCGCAAGGGAGAGATAGTTGGCATAGTGGGTGCAAACGCGCTTGGCAAGACCACGTTCATGCGCATGCTGGCAGGAGTCGACAAGCCTGATTCGGGCAAGATTGATGTGGGCGCCAAGATCTCCTACAAGCCGCAGTACCTGAGCCAAGATTACGAGGGCGACGTGCGCTCGCTGATGTACGCTGCCTACCAGAGCCCGGTTGAGAGCTCGCGTGTTGAAGAGCAGATAATCATTCCGATGGGTGTCAAAAAGCTGTATGAAAAGAGCGTCAAGAGCCTGAGCGGAGGAGAGCTGCAGAAAGTCGCCGTCGCCGCGTCGCTTTTGCGCGAGGCCGATATCTATGCTCTGGACGAGCCGTCAGCTTTCCTCGATGCTGAGGATAGGATTGCAGTTGCGAAATTCCTCCAGCGCTTCGTAAGGGCGCAAGGCAAGTCTGCGATAATCATCGACCATGATATGCAGCTCATAGATCTAGTCGCAGACACACTGATAATTTTCGAGGGCAAGCCTGGCATACAGGGTATGGCAACAGCGCCCATGAAAAAGGAGCAGGGCATGAACCGCTTCCTTCAGGCGCTTTCGATAACCTACAGGCGCGACGAAACAACCGGCAGGCCACGTGTGAACAAGGAAGGCGGCAGGCTGGACCGCGAGCAAAAGCAATCTGGCAACTATTACTACGTGAAGAACTAGTAATGCCGCACATGCTAAAGCAGGTACTTGGCACCATTCTTTCTCCGGAAGAAACCGCGCAGGTCTATTCCGCCTTCGACCAGATAGGCGATATTGTGATAATCAAGATACCTGACGAGCTGATGCCAAAAAAGGAGCTGATAGCAAAAGCAATCCTGGCCAACATCAAGACTGCCAAAGCGGTGTTTGCGCAGGTGTCGGCTGTAAGAGGCGAATACAGGATCCGCGATCTGGAATTCGTGGCGGGCGAAAATAGAACGGTAACCGAGTACAGGGAGCACGGCTGCAGATTCAAGGTGGATGTGGCCAAGACGTACTTTTCCCCACGCCTTTCGACAGAGAGAAAGAGGGTCGCCGAGATGGTTGGCGACAACGAAACCATAGTCAACATGTTTGCAGGCGTCGGCACCTATTCAGTAATCATTGCGAAGACAAATAGGACATGCAGGGTATACAGCATCGATTCTAATCCAGCTGCAAGCGAGTTTGACAGGATAAATGCGAAACTGAACAAGGTCCAGGACAGGATAATTACGATATGCGGCGACGCAGCCACGGTCATAAAGGAAAGGCTTGCCGGGCAGGCCGATAGGGTACTGATGCCTCTTCCAGAGAGGGCAAAAGAGTTCGTCGATCCGGCGGTGCTTGCTCTGAAGGAAAAGGGCATCCTGCACTACTTCGCCCACGTCAAGGCAGATGGCAAGAAGACAGGGCTAGACCTTGGGTTGAGCGACGCGCATGACGCCTTTGCAAAATATGATCATCAGGTGCAGGCTGTGCGGGTGGTCAGAGAAGTTGGACCAAGGATCTACCAAATAGTTGCTGACGTCTTGGTCGTCAAGCCCTAGATTTCTCTTCTTCTCTTGGCGCTGTCAGCATCGTGTAGCCGATCCATCCGAGAACGGTCAGTAGCACAGCAACTGCGCCAAGGACGGTGAGCTGCAGCACGAGCATGCCCCATGGCGTGCCAAGAAGGGCGTAAGCGTATGCAATGAACGCCAGAATTGAAACAACCAGAAGGGCAGCGCCGGTTCCCCTACCCCCCCTTCTTTTAACGTTCATATCGGAAAGGCGACCGAAGCAACTTAATAATCTTTTTAGCCCAGCTCCAATGCCATGAGGTAGGCGTCTTCACCGTCTCTGTAGTAAGAGCGCAGCCTGGATTTTATCTCAAAGTTCAACTTTTCATACATCTTGATTGCGCCAGTGTTGCTGACCCTGACCTCGAGGTAAATTTCGTCGCTCTTTCTCTGCATCACACCATTAATGCCTTCTAGCATGAGAGCCTTGCCTAGACCCTTGCCCCTGTGCTCTTCCAGCACAGCTACAGAAACGACGTGTCCCTTCTTGACAAAGCCGAGTTTGCGAAAGTTCGAGAACCCAAACTCGATCTTGCACATGATATAGCCGACTATTTTGCCGTTCAGCTCTGCGACAATGAAGGCTTCGGGCAACTCGCGCAAGATTGACTCAAAGAAGTAGTCAGAGTAGTGCTCTGGCAGCGCGGCCATGTTGATGTCGATTACAGATCCAATATCGCTTTCGTCGCACCGGCGTATTACATAATCGCCCACTTTTCGCAGAGCAGTTTGCAATGCTGCAGCTAAAGAAGGCGACTCACTATTTAACTTTACAGGTCACCGGGAGGTTGTTGCCTAATTCGATATCGCATACTGCCAAGCTTGTCCCAGGCTTGTTTGCCAATTGAACCAATCTTGGCACTTGCAGGCTTTGGTCCATCCGGTAGCCTCGATAATCATAAAAAACCTCTCCTATCTGTTCTTTATCCTGAACCTGTAGCAGCAGAGCTCCGATGATATTCACAGTTTTTCCTAAGTGCCGAATATATCACACATACACATATCCACCTCCATCAGTCTCCCCTCGTGCTGCCTCCGTATTGGTACGCGCCGTGACGCTGAACATCTTGGAAGCCATGATGTGAGTGCCTATATGCGACCCTGCCTAGCTAAAGTTGGTTCTAGAGGCGTCGTTTACTGGCTTTTAAAATGAATTAGGCAACAACCCCTGTCACTGGGCGAATATTTTAATTGGATTGGCGTCCAACAAATGTCTGGTGGCCACTTCTTTCCTCAATGGCGACTATTCGCAGGTTCTGCCCATAGTCTCTTCATTCTTTACGGTAAAGGACTTCCAGCGAAACGCCCAGGAGGATAATGTTGAATTCCTGATAGCCGAATCGGAGGTCAAGGACAAGTTCCCTCTTCTGCTGAGGGAACTTGACAAGTTGGGCATGGTAGCAGCCGCCAAGAGGTCAAAATACGTCTCTCGCCTGATGCCGACCCTTTCAACGATGAGGTTCTCGGTTGACAATGGGGTTGTGCTCACCGTGGGAAGGATGCCAAGGCAAAAACCGGCGAGCAAGTTCCGTCAGTCGCTGCCAGCAATATTCTTTGCCGCAACAGTTGCTATGGTCTTCGTCAACGGAGTATTCAGATCCGAAGATCCACTTGCCACAGCGCAGCTGCATGATCCCATCCTGATGGCTGCTATCTATACAGTGTCCCTGATGGGCATACTCGGCATACACGAGCTGGGGCACATGCTGGCAAACAAGAAATACGGCATCAAGGCGTCGTGGCCTTACTTTATCCCCGGTTTCCCTTGGGGGCTTCCAACGTTTGGAGCGCTGATAGTGCTCAGGAACAACATGACAAACCGGAACGTCATGTTCGACGTGGGGATCGCGGGTCCCATAGCCGGCCTGATAGTGACAGTCATTGTCTCAATATACGGTTCTACGATATCTACTATAATCACTGCAGAACAGGCAGAGAGAATTGAAAACTTGGGGCCACTGCCGTTTGGGGAGAGCTTGCTGATGGTGGCTACCATACACCTGACAGGCATGGCCGTGGATGGCATGGTGCTTGTGGCGTCGCCTGTGCTCTTTGCAGCCTGGTTTGGCTTTATGATTACCTTTTTGAATCTGCTACCTGCATGGCAGCTTGATGGCGGGCATTTGGCACGATCTGCATTGGGAGTGCGATGGCACAGGATCCTCACCTATGCCAGTATCGCAATACTGCTTGTCCTTGGATTGTACCCGATGGCACTTCTGGTGCTGTTTTTTAGCATGAGAGCCCCAGAAAGCGCGCCACTTGATGATATCACTCCTCTGTCAGCAAAGCGCAAGGCATTGTTCTTTGTGGCGCTTGGGATTGCCATTGCCTGCGCACCGATACCTGAAACGCTTACGCCCTGGGATTGAGCAGGACGATATCGGCGTCTGACATAACCAGCGCCCTGAAATTTTTGCCCTGCTTTTCAGAAAGCTTGTCAAGTATGTCCTTCATGCTGGCATAGGTGGAAAATCCAAGCTTTGTCCCAGCGTAATAGTGCGGCAGCGTAGAGACGAGCCCAAGCTCTATTTCTTGCCGCTTCATCTCCTCCATGAAGAGCAGGTGTTCAAGCCCGTCGATGTAAGGGCTCAAATGCAGCTGATCTGGTTTGAGCCTTCCTTCGATGAACATCTGAAGCGCCCCTCCGCCCACACCTTCACGGTTTTCGGCGACCAGTATTGCCGCGCCTCCTTCCTTCACCATGTGGATAGTGTTCCAGAGCGAGTTGAGCGAGTTTGCAAGCGTCAAATGCGTGCCAGCTTCACTGCTTGCGCTCACTATTGCGCATTTGACCGGGTCGGTTTCTACAACCGAGATAGACCGGAGCTGGGAAATGGCCTTGTCAAACGCTTCACTGATGCTTCCCACGTGTACGCCGGCGATGCCTCCGCTTCCAGCCACCAGTTCGACAGACGTTGTCGTTGTCGTCGTTGTCGCTGCAATCCCTTCGACTGCCGACTTGGCGACCTTGAGCGGCTCGCCCTGGACACCCGGGGCAGGCTTGTTGTCCTTTCTTGCAGCAAATGCTTCTGCCATCTTGTTCTCGTCAAGCAGGTTTCGCAGCAAAATGGTGGGCGCTCCTGCAAACCCAAACAAGGGATCATATGATACGCTTGAAATCATGATGGTCCTCTGGAACTTGCTCATCCTGTCTCCAAGCGACTGACGGTAGTCGATGCGGTTTATCGAAACTGTTTCATTACCTGCAAGGTTTGCCCTGAGCGCGCCAGCAAATCTCTGTGGTACGTCGACTGTGAAACTAAAGCCCTTTGCCCGGGCCTGCTCTGCAAGCATCGTGACAACTTTGGCCGTTGCTTTTGATCCTGACAGTGCAACCATCAGGATGTTGTCATCTGTAAGGGGCACAGCGCCAAGCGCGGCTGCGACTTGGTCATCTGGCATTACAGGAAAAGTGGCAGAGATCTGGTTGGCCAAATTTTCAAACCTGATATCTAGCACCACGTCCGTGCTTCCATACCTGAGCCAAATCTCTGGCATCGAATCTTCTCATGAAGGGTTAAAATAAATCCTTTTTTACATATGCTGTATTGACCGACAGCTTTATCCGCGAATTTGCGTCCTTTTTGCTCAAGAGCAATTCTCTCCGGTTCGGCGTGTTTACGCTTTCAAGCGGCAAGCAGAGTTCATACTATATCGATCTGCGCGTCCTGCCCAGCTTTCCATCGCATTTCAAGCTTGCAATAGACGCAATAAAAGACACTGTGGTAAAACAGGTAGGCGAGTTTGACGCCATTGCCTCGGTGCCAACTTCGGGACTGATCTTTGGCTCTGCGCTTGCCTATGAAATGAGCAAGCCATTCATCTATGCCAGAAAAGAGTCAAAGGGTTATGGCACCGGCAAGGCAGTCGAGGGGTACCTAAAGCCGGGATCAAAAGTGGTCATTGTCGACGACGTTGCAACTACCGGCACGTCTGTCAGCAACGCAGTTGAAACAATACGCGCAAACGGCGGCATTGTTGAAAACGCGATCGCACTGCTGAACAGGCACGAAGGTGCTCAAGAGCGGCTGGGAAAGATGGGAGTAAAATTGCATACTGTCGCTGGCATAGACCAGATCGTGAACGAGCTTCACAAGGCTGGGTTGGTGGACGAAAACACATTAGAGTCCGTAATCAATCAGATGACTTCGATAGGCGAGTACGAAACGGACTAGCTGGTCAGCCTTCGTAAATCATCAGGTTCTTCTCTTCAAGCAGTGTGTGCAGGTTGCCTACCGCGCGGTAGACCTCGCTTTCTTTCTTTGCGCCTGTACACACAAGCTTGCCACTTGCAAATAGCAGGATCACGGTCTTTGGATCCAGCATCCTGTGTATGAGGCCGGGGAACTGCTCTGGCTCGTACATGCTGCGTGGCAAAACCCTTGCTGCAAGTTCCAGATGGATCTTGCCGCCGAGGCTTGCGGAGGCTACAATATTCTGGATCTCTATCTGCGGCTCGTGTTCTAGTGGTATGCCGCCCTTTTTCAATTTTAGAACGACATTCTTGACCGCCTGAATGGCCATCTTTTCCGACTTTGCGCCAGTACAGACCATTTTGCCCGAGCTGAATATCAGAGTCGCCGTCTTGGGTGACCTGAGCCTGAATACCAAGCCAGGAAATTGGTCTGGATGGTACTCTACATCCGGAAAAATCTGGGTTATGAGGTTAAGGTTAACAGTCTGGTTTACCGTAGCAGACGCCACTACGTTTTCAATGCTGACGATGGGCTTGGTCTGTGGCATACATGCCGCTTTATAAAGGCGCTATATATATACCTGCTTGCTACCCTATTATAGTAGAATTAATCTACCCTGCTGAAATCGCGCAAATTGCGCCGGACCTGTTGAATTCGCTGTAATATGCCTCTACTCGCCTATAACCTTGACAAGCACACGCTTTTGCCGCTTGCCATCAAACTCGCCATAGAATATCTGCTCCCATGGACCAAAGTCGAGCTTGCCGTTGGTTATCGCAACAACCACTTCCCTTCCCATGACCTGCCGCTTTAGGTGAGCGTCGGCATTATCCTCTCCTGTCCTGTTGTGCAGGTAGCTCTCAGGCGAGTAAGGCGCCAGCTTTTCAAGCCACTTTTCAAAATCCTGGTGCAGGCCCGACTCGTCATCGTTTATGAAAACGCTGGCAGAAATGTGCATGGCGTTGACCAGGCACAACCCCTCCTCAACTCCACTTTCTGCAACTATTTGTGCGACCTGCGGGGTGATATTGATAAACGCACGCCTTGCCGGCGTATTGAAAGTAAGGTAGACAGTCTTGGACTTCATGTCGGAGGATGGCCGCTGCTGCTGGTGGTGTTGTTACTGTCGTTCTCAGTTGTAGATGAGCCTTCTTTGGTGTCCTTTTTGCCTAGTCTGTTGAAAAACAGGATTGCCAGAATTATTGCGATTATGATATAGTTGACAGGCGGGCTTATTATCTTGGTCACAGCGCCAATGCCGGGTACGACATAGACCACTCTGCCGATATAGTCGTCTTCCCTGATTGGATAGTCTGTCCCAGGTATCGAAGCCGGGTTGTTGTCACCCTTTGTCCTGACTACGCGCTCGCCGTCCGCATCTAAATCAATTTCCGCGATGCGGTGGACAATCACCCTGTCCTCTCCATCGGGTCTGTTGAAGACAATGATGTCGCCGACCTTCAAGTCTTCCCACGACCCACCATCCCTGACGACCAGGACATCGTTTACCATAAGTGTGGGTTCCATGCTGCCGCTTGAAACCACATAGAATGGGTTTGAGCCAAAGACTAACCATATCACAAGCCACACAACGACCACGCCGATGCCGATGATCAAAACGTCTTTGATAGCGACTGGTAGCTTGGACTTGCTGTCCTTATCAAGCAAAGCAGAAAGTAATCATGCAGTTCGTTAGATAAACCTTTACCATATTCTGGTTAGAAAGCCCACAGCCTTCACAGAAGATCAAAACCGCCATTTTGCAGGGTGTCAAAGCCTCCATTCCTCAGTTTCTGAATGCAAGTACGTATGTACAAAAACGCTGATAATTCTGGTGCCTAGCTTCCAAATGCCTTAGAAAAGGGGAGAGGCAGTTAAAGGGCGAATTTTCCTCTATCTCATATTTCTCACTATCTACCGGTGCAGGCCTCTGCCGCTTTTTTCGCGGTGTGTGTATGCACGGACATCCGAAAGCTGCGGGGCAATCATCATAGATCACAGGCAAAATCTTTCGATCTACTGTTTAGCTGCGAGAATGGTCAGACTCTCGTCTAGCGCAGATCAAACTGCTTCATTATCGACTTGCGGAGGCGCGGCATCCTTGCCATCATTATCGACAGAATGTCGGCGGTTTCATCCCTGTCAGGTTGCCTGCCATTCCTGACCTGGAACTGTGCGATAAAGTTGCCCATTACCATGCCGGAGACAAGTCCATAAGCAAAATCCTCAATGTTGCCCTGAGTTGGCATCATCCTGCGCGCAAGCCCGATAGGCACTGTTGGGTCCTGGGCGGCCGCCTTGATAAGTGACTCTAGCTCCTTCCTGTCGCCAGCTTCAAGCCCCATATGCCTGTTATGGTATCAACCAAGAGGTAATAATGCTAGCTTTTTTGTACTGTCTGTTCCTTGACATCTGAAGAATCAAATAATTAATCGAAATCTGGGTATGATTTCGTTATACTAGAATGCGACCCTCCCTCTCCTCTTGGTGCTCTTATTTTTATAGCAAGTTCATGATGAGATTAGTTGCCAACAGCTGTAAAGTCAGTCACGCAACCCTATGCCACTAATCCTGAACTACTGAAAATGATGGAGACCTTACGCAGGATGGTCAACCATTGCATCACGATTGGCCTAACAAATGATATATCTCCTCGATGAAAAGGTTAAGCAAATTATCCTACGAACAAACTGGCGAATATAATATCGTGAATTATTATCGTCTCTGTACAATATCACATGCTGCTGGTATCTTGGCTAATAGAAGGAAATCTATCAAGCGCGGTTATGAAACAAGAGATCCATATGTCAAGAAACCACTTTTAATATCGTGTTGTGGCTTCAAGATTGATCATGATAAAGGCGTTCTCAGAGTGCCATTAGGAAAATGACAATACAGCGAAATTAACCTTAACAAACATGTTAGAACAATCCTGAAAGATCCCACAATTAGAATAGGGTCGTTTGTTATTTCAGAAAATGGCGTCAGCATCTGTTATTCAAAAGTAGTGGAGCAATCTATACCTACAGATGTACTTGGAATAGACAGAAACCTTTCCAACATTACGGTCGGCAATCTCAAGAATGTCGTCATGTATGATGTCACCAAGGCGGTGCAAATCGCGGACAATAGTAGAAGTGTAATGCGCGCCCTTAAACGAAATGATGTCAGGATTAGGAAACGGCTTGCTATGGAACACGGCCGACGCCGGAAGGCTCGTATCAATCAATTATTACACAAGGTTTCAAAGGCTATAGTACAACAGGCTAAAGAACAGAACGCAGCTATAGCCTTTGAGGACATCAAGAGGATTCGGAGGTTATACTTGCGTGGTAACTATCGAGGGAAAGATTATCGTAGCAGAATGAACTCATGGCCTTACTATGAGCTCGAACGTCAAGTCAAATACAAAGCAGCGTGGGAAGGAGTACGGTAATTCAGCTTTCGAAATCAGAAACCCGAGATACATCAACACTTTGTCCTCGATGCGGGAAGAGAACCCAAGGGGCCACACGCGACGATGTACAGCACAAGTGTCAACGCAGGTGTCCAGAATGTCAACGATGGATGGACCGCGACGTAATCGCCGCGATGAATCTATCGTTGAAAGGGCTGCTGAGGTTCGGTAGTCCACAAGGGCTTGCATATGAAGCAATGAAGGGGAATCTGGATAAGGTACCAGTAATCCTCAGAGTCGATGCAAGCAAGTTACGCCTCACTAGAGGTGAGACAGAACCCTAGCTTTTTTAAAGAAATATGGCGAGAAGTCCACTGGTGTATGACCAGTGGATGAATCGCCGTAGCATTTTTTAGGTAGCACCGGTAAAACAGATACCATACTATCATCACAATCACCATGACACTCAACTACAAATTCCGACTATATCCAACGAAAGAGCAGGAGCTCATGTTAGAGCAAACCCTTGATGGTTGTAGATGGGTGTACAACTACTTCTTTGACAAGAACAATATGTCAAAAGAAGATATGCAGTTTACCTTAGTTGAGCTGAAAGAGCATCACCCTTGGCTCAGGAACTACCACAGCAAGATGCTCCAGATGGTAACACATCAGGTCGCAGCAGCTAGAAAGGTAGCAAAGGGCCGCAAGCTTTCATACAGAAAAGATGATGATTTCAACTCATTTACATATAACCAGTCTGGCTTTCGGATTGAGAATGACAAACTTGTGCTTTCAAAGATAGTAGGCACTATAAGGATTGTACTACATCGTCAACCTGTCAATGTCAAGCAGGTCACAATATGCCGTAGCAAGACGGGAAAGTGGTATGCTATTGTAGCCTGCGATGTACTGCGCAGGATGTATTCAACGATAATCAGGTACACAAAACCAGCAGTTGGCATTGATGTAGGTATAACAAAGTTCTGCCATGACTCTGACAACAATGTAGAAGCCAACCCACAGTTCCTGACAAAGATGTCAAAGCCATTAAGAAGAGCTCATAGAAGACTATCTAGAAGGCAGATAGGCAGCAGCAACCGGGAGAAGGCAAAGCACACGCTAGCCAGATTGTACGAACGCATCCACAACAAAAGGAAGGATTTCCTGCACAAGCTTTCCAACTATTACAGCAGCCGCTACGACTTGATATTTCTGGAGAGGCTACGAGTGGCAAACCTTACAAAGAATCACAGGCTTGCAAGGAAGATATTGGATGCCAGCTGGTCTACATTCAAGCAAATGCTGCAGTACAAGGCTAACAGAGTGATAGAGGTAGAGCCAGCATACACATCAATAGATTGCTCAAGATGTGGTAATCCAGTACCAAAGTCACTTGCAGTACGTATTCATGTTTGTACAAAGTGTGGTGCAATACTTGACAGGGATCATAATTCTGCCATCAACATCCGTCAGCGAGGATTGGAATCGTTGATGTTGCTACTACTACTACCGGTGGAACGCCGGGAAGTTACGCCTGTGGAGATTCCAAAGGAGTCGTTGAAGCAGGAAGAAGAGGCTATCGGACTTGTCCGATAGTAGTTCACTGGCTGTATTGTAGGACTTGTGAATGGCAAACAACCACTGCTCTGTAGTGCTCTTGGAGCTGGGCGTGGCCGCATTTGACCAGAGCGGCAGCCTCGTGGCATCAAAAAAGTTCGACAATGCGATCAGATCGTACAGGCTGCTAAAGAGCGGTGCCACTCCTGATGAGATCAAGCCATTCATTGAAAAGCTGCGGTCCTTTGACTCTGTGAGCGCAAATGACGCAAGCGTCGCGGCAGTGCTCCGCCAGTCGGGACTGAACAGCCAGACAATGTCAGAAGAGGAGCAGCAGTCTATTCAGGGGATCAAGCCGGATTACATTGTAAAGGCAGGGTTTGCTGGCGACGAGCGGGAAGCCATGCAGGCACTCCGGGAATTTGCGATAAGCCTTTCTTCTTCAAGGGTAAAGGAGGCGTCAGAGCGGCTCGACCTCCACATCATCCAGTCAATAAACGCGCTTGACGAGCTTGACAAGATAATCAATACTGTCGGTGCGAGGATGCGCGAATGGTACGGGCTCCACTTTCCAGAGCTTGACAACCTGCTCCAGAGCCTCGTGGCGTATGCGGAGATTGTGAGCAGGGCAGGGCTCCGAGAGAACATTACTGCAGAAATCCTGCAAGGTGCAGGCTTGCAGGACAGGAAGGCCGAAGTTATACTGGACGCTGCAAGGCGCAGCAAGGGGGGCGATATGACGCCGGAGAACCTTGCTATTGTAAAGAGGCTCGCTGATCAGGTTATTGTACAGTCCGATTTACGGAGAGTGCTCGCAGACCACATCGAAGTCGCGATGGAAACAGTAGCTCCAAATGTCAAGGAGCTGCTTACAGCAACAGTGGGCGCTAGGATGATTGCCAAGGCCGGCAGCCTGACACGTCTTGCGACGCTGCCAGCAAGCACAATTCAGGTGCTTGGAGCAGAAAAGGCACTTTTCCGCGCACTCAAGACCGGCGCCAGGCCGCCAAAGCACGGCCTTCTGTTCCAGCATCCACTTATTCATTCAGCGCCAAAGTGGCAGAGGGGCAAGATAGCAAGGGCAGTCGCGTCAAAGGTGGCCATTGCAGCAAGGATTGACTATTACCGGCATGAGGGCAAGGACACCATGATCCAAGAGCGCCTGAACACTCGCATCAGCGAAATTCGCGAAAAATACAAGGAGCCTGTACCGGAAAAGGAGCGTGACCGCAAGTACCGGGAGCACGTGCAGCGCCAGCAGCAGTCTGGCGGTGGCAGGCCGGGAAGAGATAAACGTGATGCGAGAAAGAAGAAGGGCAGAAGAAAGCGGTTTGGAAAGCGGCGCTATTAGGTGGATTTCGGTAAACGGCGAGAAAATAGCCGCCACCCTCAACTTGGTCAAGGGAGACAATGTTTATGGCGAAAAGCTGGTCAAGTACGATGGCGAAGAATACCGGCTCTGGGATCCGTTCAGAAGCAAGCTTGCAGGCGCCTTGAAAAAAGGTATGAAGAACATGCCCATAAAGAACGGAACCAAGGTGCTCTACCTGGGCGCTTCTACCGGCACGACCGTCAGCCACGTCTCTGACGTTGTCGGACCGTCTGGAATCGTGTTTGCAGTAGAGCCGGCCACCCGTGTCGCAAGAGAGCTCATCGAAAACGTTGCGTCAAAGAGAAAGAACGTTGTACCAATACTTGAAGACGCAAGAAAGCCAAACTCGTATTTTGCAGTATTTGGCAAGGTCGATGTGGTCTATTGCGACATCGCACAGCCGGACCAGACGGACATTGCAATAGCCAATTGCAATGCCTATCTGAAGCAGGGCGGGGTCATGCTCCTAGTGGTCAAGACAAGGAGCATCGACGTCACCATGGAACCCCGGGCGGTGATAATGCAGGAAGCAGCCAGGCTGGAAAAGAACGGCTTTTCAATCGAGCAGATAATTACGCTGGATCCATTCGACAAGGATCACGGCATGATATATTGCATCTTTAAACCTTGAGCTTGCACTGGGCGGTCTGCTCCAGCATCAGCTTTAGCGGCTTCCAGGACCTTCTGGCAAATTCCGGCGCGCTGCCGTTTTTTGCGACCCAGCGCCGGATAAAGCGCATAGTCTGCTCGTCAGAGGGGTATCCGCTGCCTATGCTGCGGTACTTGTTGCGGATGCGCTGTATCTCCTGATCCCTTGTTATCTTGGCCACTATTGATGCTGCAGACACGACAATGTTTACCGCATCTGCATGGTGCATCGAGTGTACCTTTGGGCTGCAGTTTAGGTGCTGCCTGATATAGCCCCTGTATCTTTCAGTGTTGGGATCGCAGCAGTCGACGCAGACCTCGTCTGCCCCGATATTGTTGATGACAAGAGCCATGACCTTTGCTTCAAGCCTGTTTAGCTCGCGAACCGACACGCTGCAGTCGATTTCGGCCGGATCCACCTTGCGAATGAAGACCGAATCTGCGACCCTCGTTATCTGGCCGAAAAGCCGGGCACGCGCCTTGGGCGTCAGGGTCTTCGAGTCTCTTACGCCCATTTCATACAGCAGGGGGATCTTGGATTCTTTGATGCCAACGCCCGCGATAACGAGCGGGCCAATAATAGATCCGCGGCCCGCCTCATCCACCCCGCCGACTATGATGCCGTCCTGAAAAGGCAAATTATCCAGTATGCTGATTTGCAGGGTATTTATTATCACTTGTGCTGGTAAAACAAGAATACATATTTCTGCTATAAATATCGCATACGTGCAGCCCTCTGTGGCGTGGCAGCAGACTTCGTTCAGACCGTGGAGGGGAGGACTACTTTACTCGTGCCCCAATCGTCACTTACCGAAAAGGTCCCGCCCAAGACGCCGGCCTTCTTTAACCCGGCTGCAAGACTTAACCGCGACCTGTCTGTGCTAGCGTACAGAGCGTTTGCTCCATCACTTTCACGCAAGACGTTTGCCGATTCTTTTACAGGGGTAGGCGCAAGGGCATTGCGGGTCGCTGTTGAAGTGCCCGAGATAGATCATGTCTATGGCAATGACATCAACACAATTGCGATAAAGCAGGCTGAGGAAGCGGCCAAGATCAATTCTGTCAGCAATAAATGCCATTTTTCAATAAACGAAGTGTGCAAGTTCCTCTTGAACGGCGACATCGAGGGCGAGCGCTTTGGAATCGTCGATCTGGATCCGTTTGGCACGCCGGCAAAACACATCGACTGCGTGCTGCGGTCTGTTCTGGACGGTGGCCTGATTTCAATAACCGCGACAGACACTGCAGTGCTCTGCGGCGTATACCCTGGCGTGTGCCTTCGCCGCTACTATGGCAGGCCTCTCAACAACAGCTATGGAAATGAAACTGCAATCCGCCTTTTGCTTTCGCTGATGGCGCTCACCGCCTCAAGGCTTGAGCTGGCGATAAGGCCGGTATTTGTCCATGCCACGATGCATTACTTGCGAGTGTATGCATCCGTTTGGGTGAGTAGCAGCGAGGCAAACGATGTTTACGGCAGCATCGGTTATGTGATGCACTGCTTCCAGTGCGGCCACCGCTTTTCTGCAAAGGAGTATGCCATTGCGAAATGTAGTTTGTGCGGAAGTACAATGAGGACCGGCGGCCAGCTGTGGACTGGTGCTCTGTATGATAAAGGATTTGTCAAGAAAATGCTCGAGTACGAACCAGACAGGCAGAGCAAAAAAGTACTCGACCTGGCTGTCGAAGAGGCAAGCGAGATACCGTACTATTTCCGGGGAGACGAGATCTCAGAGAGGCTCAGGACAAACCCGCATTCTATACCAAAGATAATCGAAAAGCTGCGGGCCGTCGGCTTTGCCGCATCAAAAACTGCGCTCAACACTGGTGCGTTCAAGACAGACGCAAGAATAGACCAGATTCTTGCAGCGCTAAAAAACAGCTAGTTGTTTATAGGCATGGCTGCAACAGACTGGTCGACTAGGTCGCGCCAGTTCTGATAGAGCGAAGAGTCGGGATTGGTCCTGTCGCCGTCAGCCACCTTTTGAGCCAGCGCATCTAGATAGGCAATGTAAGCGTTCAGCGCCTGCACGTAAATGTCGAAGCTCTCCTGCCACTCCTGTGCCGGCTGCCAGCTGTCAAGCTGCTGGCGCATCTCTTCTATCTGCGACTTGGCCGAGGCGATCCGAGTAGACATATCAGAAGCAGCTGTATCGTTATCTTTCCACTGTTCAAATCTCAGGTCAATTTCAGCTGCAAGATCGTTGTGCCGCGAGTAAATGTCGCTTATCACTTCGCCGTCTGTCCGTGGCACGTCGGGGGCACTGCTCACGGGTATGTACCAGACCAAAAAGCTAGATCCAATTATCGCCGCCGCTATTCCGATCGTCAGCGCAATCCCCTTCTTGCTAGCCAAACGAGCTAGCTTTCTTGTGTCCTCCAATAAAAGGATATCAAATATAACCACCATCTGAGTCCATCTCTGCTACATGAGTTCTGGACAGCAGCCGCCATATGTCGGAAGGATAATCTACAGAGAGGACCTCACGTCGGACCTTGCAATAATCAGAGTTCAGCCAGCAGATGGAAGCCCTGTGCCTGATTACAAGGCTGGCCAGTTTGTTGCCCTCGGTTTAAAGCTAGACGGCGACGACGACAAGATAACCTACAGGGCATACTCTCTGTCATCGCCGCCAGAGGAAAAAAGATACTTTGAGTTCTACATAAAGTGGGCGAAAGAGCCAGTAATGGGCAAGTTTACAAGCGCGCTCTTTAATATGGGGGAGGCAGCTGAGCTTTACTGGCGCAAGCCTGCAGGTGCCTTTACGATAGAAGAAAAAAGGCCCGATGGGACGCCTGACATGCGCCGGCTGATACTCGTCGCTTCGGGAACCGGCCTTGCGCCGTTTATCAGCTATGTCCTGCACCTGAAGAACATCGGGTCGAAAAGGCAGGTGGTGCTGCTTCACGGGGCAAGATACGCGCAAGAGCTCGGCTACCGAGAAATCCTGGAAAGGCTGGCTGCCGAATCTGGTAGCAACTTCAAGTATCTGCCGACTGTGAGCAGACCAGACCACCCGCTGTCAAAGGACTGGCACGGGAGCACCGGAAGAGTGGAGACATTGCTTGGCCGGAGGCTTGAAGAGGCAGTGGGAGAAAAGGTGACTCCTGACAACTCGTTCTTCCACATATGCGGCTATCAGGGTACGATAGACTCTGTAGTGGCGATCTTGAGTCCGCTTGGCTTTGTCACAAACAGGAACAGGCGCAAGGACGGATCTTTCGACATCAAGATCGAAACATACGGATGATGACACTGCCAGCAAAATACTCATTATGCTGTATTTGCATAGCTGAAGCCATTGTCGCGGCCGCAATACGCTGCAAGAATGACGAAATACCAAGGCTCGCTCATGGTCGACATCTGCGACCTTGACCTGATAGGGCGCAAGCTGGAACAAGACGACCTCGTCATCAACCTTACAAAGGACTACTACCAGCAAGAGATAATCGATCAACAATACGCACAGGAGCTTTTGCAAAAGTGCGACATCGCAAACCTTGTCGGCGACAAGATCGTGAAAGAGGCCCTTGATCTAAGACTGGCAAAAGGGGTCAGCATCCGAAAGATCTCTGGTGTGCCTTTTCTGATGATCTACAAATTTCAGCACAAATAAGGATAATAATGATTCAATGCAACATTTGCCATTGTCAGAAGATCAAGAAGGAAATGACGAGCTGCTGCCACGGGAAGAAGGCCAACAAAGGGCCATAGCCCGCGCCGACCGGAGGCTGTCTCGCAAAGAGCGCGAGAGCAGGCTGCTCGTCAAGCGCTCCGAAGACTATGAGGTCTTTGACAACGTTTTCGATGTGCCGACCCTGATGGCTATCAACGATCTCAAAGATGATGGCGTGATACACCAAGTGCAAGGGTCGCTTGCCGCCGGCAAAGAGTCCAAGGTCTATGTAGCCACTGCACCGGACGGCTCGCTTCGAATCCTAAAGATCTACCTTACAGTGAGCGCCGAGTTCAAGAAGAGAATGCAGTACATCGCCGGTGACCCTAGGTTTTCAGACATCAGGCGGGGATCGCGCAGCCTGATGGCTGCATGGGCAAGAAAAGAGTTTAAGAACATGCAGGCAGCGCATGCCGCAGGCGCGAGTGTACCGGCGCCGATTGCGGTAAAAAAGAACGTGCTGGTTATGGAGTTTATTGGCGACAGCGAAGGTGTCCCGGCCCCTTCTCTGGTGGAATTAGAAGAAGTGACGCTTGATGACTATATGCAGGTCATAGAGCAGATGTCCATCCTTTATCAAAAGGCAAGGCTAGTCCATGCTGACCTCTCCGAATACAATATCTTCAAGACGGATAAGGGGATTGTGCTCTTTGACTTTGGCTCGGCAGTCGACATACGTCACCCAAATTCAAAACAATTTTTAGTCCGCGATGTTATGAACATTAACAGGTTCTTTGAAAAGCGCGGGATCGAAGTCATCGATGCTGCGTCGGCAGTAGAAAAAATCAAAGGCGAAAATAATTAAGATGAGCTTCCAGCACACGTTGAAAATTCCAAAGGACAGAATTGGCGCCATAATAGGCAAGCGCGGCAAGGTAAAGCAGCAGATCGAAAAGAGGTGCGGCGTGGCCATAGAAATCGACAGCGAGAGCGGCGACGCGACTATTACAGGGACAAAGCCTGTGGAACAGATGGAGGCATTCAAGGCAGTTGAGGTCGTAACGGCAATTTCGCGTGGCTTCTCGCCAGAGAGGGCTTATCGTCTTTTTGAAGACGACGAGGTGGTGTTCCAGCAGGTGGACCTGCATGACTATGTTGGCCGGTCGCCAAATGCACTGGAGCGGATCAAGGGCAGGATAATCGGAGAAGGCGGCAAGGCCCGGCGAATGATAGAAGAACTCAGTGGAGCGCACGTTTCAGTCTATGGCCACATGGTGGGGGTCATTGGCAACTTCCACGAAGTCAAGCTTGCGACCGATTCGATAGCCATGCTTGCAAAGGGTAGTATGCACAAGACAGTCTACAACATGCTGCAAGAAGCAAGAAGGAGGGACAAGATGGATAGGATGCGCCTCTGGGAAGACAGGTATGACTACGAAATCGGTGAAGAAAGAGGAGAAGATGAAATCAGACCTTCTGAATCTTGATAGTGAGCACGCCGTTTCGATACTTGTAGTCTGCTATGCCCATTTCCTGGGTCAATTCAAGCGGTACTTCCCTTGAAAAGTTCTGGCCGCCCTTTATGCGGAGCAAGCCCTCTGTCAGCCGGACGTTTATCTGATCCTCCGGGCCGGGCACCTCCGCGACGAATATCATTTCATCATTATTCTTTATCAGGTCATAGACCCAGTCCTTATGCTCCATCTCCTTTGCAAGCTTTTTCTCTTCGGATCTGGTCATCATCCTGACCTCTCGCACCCAGTAGACCATGAGGCCTGAGGCAATTGCAAGAAAGATAAAGCCAATGCCTCCTTGCGAGCGGGCCAGTAGGACAAACATGATCCCGATGAAGAGCAATGCAACTAGCGGGACAATAAAATCAACCGATCGGCTCGCATATTTTTTCTTGTATCGGGCTATTCCGGATCACCCCGCGCCGACATTTCTCGATCTAAATAGATGCTGCAATATTATAAATCCTTATTCGATTCGGTGATGTGGCCTCCCCACCGTTTGAAAAGGCCATGGTCTATGTTGAATTGGTCAAGCACCTTGCCCACTACATGGTCTATCATTTCGTCCATGGTTTTCGGCTTATGGTAAAACCCGGGCATCGCAGGCAAAATGACTGCGCCGGCGTCTGCCAGTGTGGTCATATTTTGAAGGTGAATTTTTGACAGTGGAGTCTCCCTTGGGACCAGCACGAGCCTGCGCCGCTCCTTCAGGCACACTCCTGCGGCCCTAGAAACCAGGCTATCGTCAAATGCATTTGCAACGCTTGCAAGCGTCTTCATGCTGCATGGGATCACCGCCATGCCGTCTGTCTTGAACGAGCCGCTTGACATCGGCGCAGCCATTTCGTAGTCTTGATAGAATTTTGTCGCAAGCGACCTGACGTACTCGGGTGTCTTGTCGGTCTCTATCCTGATGTTTTTTTCTCCCCATTCACTCAGTATGAGGTGCGTCTCAATCTGCAGATTTTTTAGAACTTCAAGTGCCCTTATCCCATAAACTACTCCCGAGGCACCGGTGATGGCAATTACTAGCCGCAACTGATGGTGATCGGCCCACTTCGATATTTAATGATGCCGGCAAGCGTTTATTTACGAACGGCGGTTTTTAGCGGTCGTTGCTTACAGTATTTGGCACTGTGGCCCTGGACACCACACGCACCCCCTTTAGGACGGAAACGCGGATACTGGGAGGTGCGGCGACCTTTGCGTCGCTGTCATCAAGCATGTTCACGCAGACATCGATAGTCGCAGTCGTAGGCTCTGATATGCCTTCAGATCACATCAGCGCGATCAGGTCAAGAGGAATCGACACAAAGGGCATTGTAACCGTGCAAGGAGGCAAGACCTTTCACTATGATTCGTCTTTTGATTACGACCTGTCAAACAGGACGACAAACAAGACTGAACTGGGCGTTGTCGCCGGATTTGATCCTGTCATCCCTGAAGAGTATGCAAAATCTGATTACGTGTACCTGGCAAACAACGACCCAAAGCAGAATATCAAGATCCTCAAGCACTTCGAAAAGCCCAAGCTGGTGGTGTGCGATACTATAGAGTTCTGGATAAATGGGAGCCGCGAAGATGTGATCAAGATGGTAGGCATGGCAGACGGAGTGGTGATAAACGACAACGAAGCGCGTTTGCTGTGCAAAGAAGCCAACCTAGCTAAATGCGCCAAAATGATAATGTCATGGGGATCGAAATTCGCAATAATCAAAAAGGGCGAGAACGGCGCCATCCTGTTCACAAGCGACAATCAAGTATTCCCTGCAGCCGCGTTCTTTTTGGACGAAATAGTCGACCCGACGGGCGCCGGCGACTCCTTTGCAGGAGGCTTTCTTGGACACATTGCGCGGAAAAACAAGATTGACTTTGCGACCATGAAGGAGGCTGTGATTTACGGCAATGTCACAGGCTCGTTTGCAGTAGAGGATTTCGGAGTGAAGCGCCTCCTTTCTATAACAAAGGACGATGTAGAGGAGCGCTACAGGAAGTACCGCAGCCTGGTGCAGTTCTAGCACAGGATAAATAGTCGCCAGCGCAACTCTGGATCGTGGGTGGTAGAACAGAGAAAAAAATTCTGGCCAAGAACGCAGCCAATATCGCCAACTTGCTCAAGTGCGCATACTGTGACGAGATGAGGATTTTCCACTACTTTAGTTACGCCGGCATAAACATGGAAGGGATCGGCCTTGTTACCTATGCAGCAGCCCTGAAGACTCGGGCAACAGGCGAACTGAGTCTTGCAGAACCGCTTGCAGACAGGATTGCAGAGCTTGGGGACAAGGCGCCAAGCGACCCGGCAGAATGGGCAAATTACAGCACGACTGGCGCGCTTGACCCGGCAGAGCACCTTACCCTGGGGACTGCCCTGGACAGGGCACCCAAGTTTGAAGGCAAGGCCGTGGAGAACTGTGGAAGTATGGAAAAGCAGGCGCCAGCTCTGGGAGACTATGTCACGTACAACCTTGACACCGCGATACTGGCAGACGAGGTAAAGGACGAGCGGCACAGAGAAGATATCCTAAAGTCACTAGAAGTAAAGTAGGGGGTAGCATATGGCAGTCAACCTCTCAAACGTAGAGGAAGCCATTGTTTCAGAGCTCAAGATAACCGGCGACGAGGCCAAGGCCTTTCTTGCAATTGTGAAAAAGGGCAGGATGGACGCCGCCAAGTTGTCACGCGTGCTTGGATGGAACGACGAGCAGCGTGCGCTTGAAGCAGCAAAGGCGCTTGTAGGCAGGGGGATGGTGATCGAGATAACTGAAACCGAGTTTGAGTCGCTCCACCCAAGGTTTGCGATAACAAACCGGTACCGGAGGCGCTGCGAGGAGGATGGCATACCGTTCAAGAAGAACCTGAAGGTCGACAACATCGGGATAGTGCTTGAAAAACCATACGAGGATGCAAGAACTAAATAGGTGGTGGCCCTTTGCATCATAGAGATATATCGCAATGACGACTTCAGACCCGACGGGCGGCGACAAGGTTGTCTACTTTGGAGTAATCAACATCAACGAGAACGGCAGGACGATAGGCTCGGTAGACATTTGGCGCAGCCTTCTCACAAAAGAGATGTTCTGTGAGGAAAAAAGATTGGGAGTCTTGGAAATCGTCGATTATATCGGCATGCCCCGAATAGACAAGGACAAAAAGTGGGCCGTAGCAATAAGTAGGAGCCGCAAGGGCCACCTTCGCTGGAGACTGGTCAAGATGATAAAGGAGGGAAGACTTTCGTTCACAGATGCTGACGACAATGTGGTTGAAGTCGATGTCAAGGACTATAGCATAGTCGATCCGGACTGGTGGAGCTTTTTGGTCGAGTCAAATGTGAATCGCAATATGGAAGTGGCCAACGGGCCAAAGAAATGATATGATATGTGATATGATATGATGCGCAAAGACAGCAACAACAACGATGAAATCAATGTTACCGTGTTTGTGAAAAGCGCCAGCGGAAGCGAGATCGCAAGCAAATTGTCAGGATATTTTGTGATAAAAGGTCAGGAATTCCGGTTCAGCGCGATTGCGTTTGGCAGGATTGGCGGCCACAACGCAAGCGTCAAGATACCAAAGACCACTCTGGCAAAGATAGCAAAGATGGGCATCGATCCTGAACGGCTGCAGCTGACGATACAGCGCAAGCTGGTCGAAGGGGACATTATCCTGCCGGAAGGCATCAGGCAGCCGCCGTCAGAGTAGCGCGTTTTCCAGTGCGCTGCCGCAGGCGCATTTGTTTCTTACAGCCGGGATCGCGGGCACTAGCTCTGCGATCAGTTTTTTTGTCTTTTCCACGTTCTTGGCAAGCGTCTCGATTATCTCTGAGGAAGTGACAGGGTGGTCTGCCCACACGTCATAGTCAGTCACCGTAGCTACCGACAGGTAGCAGATCTCGGCTTCTCTTGCAAGGTTGACTTCAGGCACGAGCGTCATGCCAATTATATCTGCCTTCATCACATCGCGGAAGAATCTGGATTCTGCCCTCGTAGAAAACCGCGGCCCCTCGACGCAGACATAAGTGGCCTTCTCATGCATCGGAAAATTCAATTTTTTTATCCTGTCGATCACAATGCTGCGAAGCTCGGGGCAGAAAGGGTCGGCCATCGAAATGTGGCACACCTGCCCGCCGTCGTAAAAGGTGTACTGGCGTTTTTTCGTAAAGTCAATGAACTGATCCGGGATTGCGATGTCTCCGGGCCTGTAGCCTTCCTGCAGGCTGCCGACTGCAGAGGGCGCAATAATGCGCTTCACTCCAAGTTCTTTGAGGGCCCAGATGTTTGCCCTGCTGTTTATGCTGTGGGGAGGTATCCTGTGGCCCCTGCCGTGGCGCGGTATGAACGCGACCTTTACCCCAGAATACTCGCCTATTGTCACAAGATCGGATGGCTCGCCATATGGTGTGTGCACCTTGATCTCGCGTTTTGCGCTAAAGAGCCCCGGGTCATAGACACCGGTGCCGCCAATGATGCCAATATCAGCGCTACTATTCGCCATGATATGTCACCAAGGAATGAACCTTGTAGCCCATATTGCGCAGCCTGTCTGCGCCGTGCAAATCTGTCAATTCTATAACGAATGCAAACCCTGTCACCTTGCCGCCGAGGTCTTCTATCAGCTGCGCTGCCGCAACTGCTGTTCCGCCAGTTGCTATCAGGTCGTCAGCGATCAAAATGTTTTCCCCTTTTTTTATCGCGGTCTCCTGGAGCTCCATCACCGCACTGCCGTATTCAATGTCGTAACTTTTTTTCAGAGTCTTGCCGGGGAGCTTGCCGGCCTTGCGCACCATGATCACACCTTTGCCAAACTTTAGTGCAAGCGCAGTCGCGACGATAAAGCCTCTTGACTCGATGCCTGCAACCGCGTCTACCTTTGCCTTGCCGTATGTGCGGTAAAAGGCTTCAGCAATGTAGTTGAGAGCATCGTTTCTCTTGAAGACAGGATTGATGTCCCGAAACAGGATGCCGGGTTTTGGAAAATCTGGATAGCTGGCTACAATATCGCGAAGATCTAGCTGTTTGACTTTTGCGCCCACGATGCCAGAGCCAGATTTGTCTATAATAAAGATTGCTAACTTTCACCGGTCAGGTCGTAGGAATCGCAGCCTTGTTGATGCATGGTTTTCGAACATCCTTTGCCCATTTCAGATTCATGCAACAAAGCACGAGCTACTACATGCTTTATACGGCCGGGCTGCGAAGAAGTAGTGCTACACGCATGTCTTCTGAGGAGCAGCAGTCCCAATTTCGAGAAAGGGTAGCCAACCTAAAGGACTTTAACGAGGCGTTTGAGTTGGTCAAGTCGGCGGTCCTGCAAAAATTCAGGATGCACCGAGCAGGCCTGAGCCTGATATTGCAGATGATGCCAAGCAATCTTGGCGCTTACCACATGCTGGGCTCTAACTCGATAGTGATGAACAGCTATCTGCTTGCAGCCGTAAAGAAGATCGCCGGCTCTACAGAGGAGTACAACTCGTACATGTTTATGGTGCTAGCACACGAGTACCTCCACAGCTTGGGCATCGTGAACGAAAACACGGTGCGCCAGATGACCTTTGACCTCTGTAAGTGGATGTTTGGCAAGAACCATGTCGCAACCAGGATGGCGCAACAAGACCCATCTGCAATATACCCGCAGCTGAGGTCACTCATGCAGTCGCAGTTCAGCAGTGATTTCCATGTAGTCAGGGACTTTGACATGAGCAACCAGACATACATCCATTGACAATCATCGCAAACCAGTAGATCAAAATTTTTTCTAGGGCTGTAATGGTTCGTCTAGGGGTTTTTCCTGTCCATGTACATACCACGAAAAAAGCGCAAGAGATGCCCCTGTAGCGGATGAGAAATATAGGATGTAGGCGACCCCGTCCTTTTAGCTACACCTCTCCGTTTCTAATAATGAATTTGCCGGCCGGGCACCAGAATCATCAGCGTTTTGCAGATACGTACATACATTCAGAAATAAAGAGAGGGAGCCTTGACATCCTGCAAAATAGCAAGATTTTGACCTACCCTGAAGTTTGTGGACTTGCTCGCCATATTCTATTGGAACGACTCTCCGGTAAAATCATGCAAAATCTGCAACATAACCAGACAGTTTTTTGCCGAATTAAAGTTGAGAAAATATAAATAACATTCTGGTACTAGTTAATTTACAGATGCCAATAAAGAGCGGGGCGGAGTATATCCAAAGCCTCAGAGGCAGGAAGTTAAAGATCTATCTTTTTGGAGAACTTGTAAAAGAGCCGGTTGACCACCCGATGATCCGGCCTTCGATAAACGCGGTTGCAGAGACCTACGATCTGGCGTTACAAGATCCAGAGCTGGCTACTGCGAAATCTTCGCTGTCGGGCCTGCAGGTCAACAGGTTCCTGCACATTGCAGAAAGCGCACAGGATCTTGTGGACCAGAATAGAATGCAGAGAAAACTTGGCCAGCTCACCGGCACGTGCTTCCAGAGATGCGTAGGCATGGACGCACTCAATTCGTTATACTCTACTACTTTTGAAATTGACCAGAAGTACGGCACTACCTATCACAAGCGCCTGATAGAATTCATCAAGATGGTTCAGCGCGAAAATCTGGTGATCGGCGGCGCAATGACCGATGTCAAGGGCGACCGCAGCCTTTCACCATCGCAGCAGGCAGACCCGGACATGTTTGTGCACGTGACCAAGCGCGACAGCAAGGGAGTCTATATCACCGGCGCAAAAGCTCACCAGACAGGCTGCATCAACTCTCACTGGATAATTGTCATGCCTACCATGAGGCTCAAGGAAGAGGACAAGGACTATGCCATAGTGGGCGCTATCCCGGTGGACGCGCCAGGCATCACCTACATCTATGGACGGCAGTCGTGCGACACCCGCAGCATGGAGGGCGGAGAAATCGATGCCGGCAACGTGATGTACTCTGGCCAGGAAGCCATGATAATCTTCAAGGACGTCTTTATTCCAAACGAGCTGATATTCATGAATGGCGAGTACGAGTTTGCTGCAATGCTGGTGGAGCGGTTTACATGCTACCACCGCCGCAGCTACGTCTGCAAGACAGGCCTTGGCGATGCGCTGATTGGCGCGGCAGCGGCTATCGCCGATTACAACGGCGTATCAAACGCATCGCACATACGGGACAAGCTGGTGGAAATGACGCACCTCAACGAGACAATATTTGCTGCAGGAATTGCTTCTTCGCATCAGGCACACCAGACAGCATCTGGCAACTGGCAAAACGACGACATGCTTGCAAACGTATGTAAGCACAATGTCACTAGGTTCCCGTACGAGATTGGCCGACTTGCGCAGGACATCGCAGGAGGCCTTATGGTCACGATGCCTTCAGAGAAGGACTTTCGCAGCCCGGAGGTAGGACCGCTGCTTGAGAAATACCTGAAGGGAAGGAAGGGTGTGTCGACTGAAAACAGGATAAGGATATTGCGGCTTATCGAAAACATGACACTTGGAAGAAACGCCGTCGGCTATCTGACAGAGTCGATGCACGGTGCAGGATCTCCTCAGGCGCAGAGGATCCAAATTGCAAGACAGATGCAGCTGGAAACCAAGAAAAAGATCGCCAAGAGGCTCGCAAAGGTCAAGGAAGGCGAGGATGCAGAGAATGTGCCAGAGTCGACAGAGTACTTTGACAGGATATTCGGCTCAAAGGAAAGCAAGAAGAAGAATACCAAATAGTCTGCTAAATATCACTAGCGATTTTTTTGCTATTACTTTAAGACGAAAAACGGTTATTTATCGGTTCATTGATAATTATTGATGATTTACTTCGGGGTTATGTCGATTGAAATTAAACGAAACTCAAATTGAGGATCTCACCGGCAAAGTTTTTCGCACGATAATCAGCAACGGGAAGGACGGCATTCTGCAGTCAGAGCTTTGGAAAGAGCTGGATCTCACTAGCCGGGACGGCTCTCGCGTGGCACTGAGACTGGAAAAGCGCTCGCTTATCCGTCGCGAGAAAATCCTCGAGAGTGGGCGGTGGACCTACAAGTTGTTTGCGGTCAAGCTGCCGGTTGACACCACGAGCATCGAGGCGGCACCTTGCTTGACGTGCCCTGTGGAGCACATGTGTTCTCTTGACGGCTCGTACAGCCCGACGAACTGCAACCTGATCGAGGACTGGCTCCTTACCTCTTTTAATACCAACAACAATAATACCGCAAACCAGCAAAAGCTTCAAGAAACTTCCAAAAAATGAGATTAGCTGATGCACGCAAGGACCAGTATCGTCGGCTCGCAAAGGACCAGGGGTACCGCGCAAGGTCTGCTTACAAGCTATTGCAGCTTAACAAATCTTACCATGTTCTCAAAAGGCACGCCAAAGTAGTAGATCTTGGATGCGCACCGGGTGGCTGGCTGCAGGTGGCAGCAAAAGAGGTCGGGCCCGCGGGCAGGGTCGTAGGCATTGACATCAAGCCAGTCGAGCCTGTCACGGGCGCAATAGTGCTGCAAGGGAGCATCGAAGATCCTGCCATGATGGAGAAAGTGGCAATAGCGCTGGACGGCAAGGCCGATACAGTTCTCTCAGACCTTGCACCTAACGTGAGCGGCATTTGGGAGGTCGACCATGCTAGGCAGATCTCGTTGTCAACGATAGCGCTCAATTTCGCCCGGCAGGTATCGAGACATGGAGGGAGCGCTGTGTTCAAGGTGTTTGAGGGCGACATGCTAAGAGAGTTCAGGGTAGAGCTTGGAAAAAGCTTTGGCCGCGTGCTTCTTAGCAAGCCGTCGGCAAGTAGGCAGCAGAGCAGCGAGCTCTATATCGTCTGCCTTGATTTTAGATCTTAAATCGAGGCTGGTTTTAGAAGTTTATTTCAATAAACCGAATAACCCGGGATTAACGTTGATTAAATTAATTAACCTGTAAACAATTCTGTAAACTACTGACAGCGAAGATGCCGCCGCACCCGGATTTTGAGAAGAGCATCCCAGCCAAAGAGGCCGGCCACTTGAAGGAGACCGCGCACAGCAGGGTTCTCGTCCTCTGCATTGACAGGGATGACGACATTGGCACAAAGGGCGGCATCGAGACGCCTATTGTCGGACGTGACGCGTGCATAAATGCCGGTACGAGACTGGCAATCGAGGATCCGGAGGATGCGGACTCCAATGCGATTTTTGGCGCCGTCAAAACGTATGAGGAGCTTGTGAGCAAGGGCTATACTGCCGAAGTTGCGGTGGTAGCCGGCAAGTTCAATAGAGGAGTAGAGGCCGACGAGAAGATCAGCCTTGAGGTAAAAAGCATCCTTGAGAAATATCATGCAGATGGCGCAGTCATTGTTTCAGACGGCGAGGACGACGAGACCGTTCTCCCAGTAATCCAGTCGAGGGTACCAGTCATCTCGGTCCAGCGCATTATTATTAGGCACAGCAGGAGCGTCGAGTATTCTTACGCGGTGCTTGGCCGATACCTAAAGATGCTGGTTTACGATTCGCAGTATTCCAAGTTCTTCCTGGGCGTGCCCGGGGTCCTGCTTGCAGCAGGCGCCCTTGCAGTAATTTTTGATGCAGGCAAGTGGATCACTGCCATCATACTTGCGATCCTTGGCGGCGCGTTCATTGTCAGGGCATTTGATATTGACAAGACGATAGGATCGTTTGGAAGGCTTACGCCGACATCCTTCATCAAGATATTCTCTATAATCGCTGGAGTACTCATCATATTGGCATCGATAGCAAATGGCATTTCAAGCATACCGCCTGAAACGCTAAGAGCGAACATGAGCGCGCTCGATGTTCTGGGCAACAGGGTCATTGTGGGAAGCTTTGCCAAAGGCACTATAACGCTACTTTGGATTGGCATCGCCACCATCCTTGGCGGCGTCTTGCTGAGCGACTGGTTCAAGGGTAGCACAAGGATAATGTCAGATATCCTGCGCCTGGCGGTACTTGCGTTGCTGTACATACCTGTGCTCCAGTTCACCTCCGTGCTCACTGAAGGCACGAACCCGTTCACACTGATCTCGTCGCTTCTGATCGGCCTCGCGGTGTCGCTTGTGGCCGCGACATTCCTGTACCAGTATTTCAGGAACAAGAAGGGCGGCGAGATCTTTAAACACTAGAGGTGAAAACAAGCACATATGCAGCACGGCGACTTTGACCCGCAACAACAAAAATGGTTTTGCGGCTACTGGATGAGCCAGGAGGAATGGCTAGACATACATGACTATGCCCCGCCAACGCTCCCACAGGAAGAAGAGTCGGGTGAAGAAAAAGACTACAATGATAATGAAGACTGATTCTGCAAAAAACTTACAAACAACCCTGCCAATCTCCAATCAGTGGTAGACGAGCGTTCAGCAGGCGCAGTCGTATTCTATCTTGAAGGAACTGCGGAGCCGGAATACCTGTTGCTTCACTACACGGCCAGCCATTGGGACTTTCCAAAAGGCAACATCGAGGCCGGAGAGAATGAAAAGCAGGCGGCGATAAGAGAGATCCGAGAAGAAACAGGCATCACCGATATCGAGTTCCTCGAAGGCTTTCGCATGAAGATCGACTACAAGTACCGGCATGGTCACAGGCTTGTACACAAAGAAGTTGTGCTGTTCTTGGCACGGACAAGGACAAAGCAGGTGACGCTTTCACACGAGCATATTGGCTTTGCATGGAAGAAATTTGACGACGCGCTGCAGCAGCTAAGCTATCGCAATGCCAAGAATCTGCTGTCCGCTGCAAGGCATTACCTGCAGCAGCATTCACTTGCGTACAGATGAATGCAGCAGCGGTAATATCCTTTCCTTGATTTCCTTTGCGGCCCTGGCTGGTTGCCTCGCTTCGACTATCGACCTGCCAATTATCAAATAATCAGAGCCGCTCTTGATCGCCTGAGCTGCGTCTCCTCCCTGCGCCCCGACGCCCGGCGAATATACCGGCAACAATCTGCTGCCTGCCACCCGCCGCAGAATGTCTGGCTGGGTGGCTCCGACAACGATGCCGTCTGCGCCCGCCTCTTCGGCCCTCTCAAGAAACGTCATGTAGAGTCCCCGGCCGGCGACCTCCAAACCGTAGCCCTCCTTTGCCCCGGAGTGGCTCATGTAGACAAGCGCAATGACGCCAGCATTGAGCCTGTGTGCCTTTTGCACAAGGGCTGCCAGTCCGCCCTTGCCGATAAAGGGGTTTGCTATCACTGCATCAAAGCCCATCTTCTTTACAAGATGCTCTACTGCAACTTCGTTTGTATTTTCAATGTCGTTTAGCTTGATGTCCGCGATGCACTGCAGGCCGTAAGAATGAGCAAGCCTGTTTATCTGCAATATTTCGGCAGCTGATAGAGGGAGGATCAGGTGGAAATTCATCTTGATGGCGCAAACGTGCTGCCCTGCTGCGCGGATAGTCTTTTCAGCAAATCTGGCAAGACCGCGCCTGCTTGCGGGCGGGTCAAGTGCAAGAACTATCGGGCTTTTATTGGCAGCTGCAGCCTCGGCGATTCTTTCGCGGAATGGCCTAGTCATATGTTTTTACCAGCGGGTGGTCCTGTGCAAGCCTTATCAACTTGAGGTAAACATAGCCGTGCTCGTCCAGCCTCGTCGAAAATACCGGCTGCTCGCTCCTCTGGCTAGAGTAACGGAGGAACGGCTCTTTAGGTTCCTCGTCTAGCACGACATAGTAAAAGTATGACACAGTTTCATTGTCAGTTGCGCTCATGGTAGCGCCAAGGGTTATTCTGCCGCCGGGTTCTTTGAACAGGAAGAGCGGCAGCGGCGGCTCGTCGTAGATTGTCTTGTAGGCGGCTACCTTTGCCAAGCTTGCCAGGTCCTTGAGCTTTATGACGGTATAGCCTGATTTCTTTTGCACCCTGGCCGACCTCGAAAGGACTCGAGGGAATTTCTCTACCTTTAGGATCGGCGAGTAGACAAAAGTCGGATTGTCCACCGAGCCGGCAAGCGATACCTCTTCGACGCCGTTGCTCACGCGATAGGCAAGGTACTGACCGTCCTTTGAATCGCTGTCAGCATAATAGATGACAGACCTGCCGTTTATGATATCCGTCTGGGCAGCAAGTACGTTGTGCTTTTCGAACTGTAGCAAAAATGCAGGCAATGGAGTCCTCTCAAGCGCGCATACTAGCCTGCCAAAGTCCTTCAGGCCAGCCAACCTTATATAACAGGGCGCTTTAAGGGGCAACTCGAAATCGCAATATTGTTAAAACCTGTTATATTAAAGTCATCGCAATTTGGACAAGCTGTCCGAGCTTGTTGATAGAGCAAAGGCAATTGTTGCAGGCGAAAACAACCCAGACAGGGCGTCGCTCTGGCGAGCATATGTTGCGCTTGAATATGCCATCCTGGACCTAAAGCTCAGGCACGGTCTTGAAGGCGAGCAGCCGCCCAGGCCAGCAAGAAAGCCGGTAGACATTGCACAAGCAAGGTCGATGCTTGCCCGGCTTGACCTGTCATCATCGTCTGATAAGAAAAAACTGCTCTACGATCTGCGATCCTGCAGGGATGTGGTAAAGGCGATTGTCGCCAGCTACGACCGGCGGTCAATGACGTCGTAGAGCTCAGGACCGGTTCCAATCAGGGTAACTTTGAGGCCCGTCTCGCCCTCGATATTTTCAATGAATTTCCTTGCGTCCTCCGGCAACTTGGCATACTCGCGGACACCTGCGCACTGCGGGTAGAGCACGTCCATCTTTGTAATCGCAAGCTGGGTTGCGCTATTGATCCTGATCGCCTTCTTGGCAAGGTCCATGTCGAACGGCGAAGCCCTTCTCTGCCTGCCAGTCACACTGCCAAATTCGAGCCATCCGCGCTTTTTAGCTTCCTCTTCGCTCAGCTCGTTCTGGAGAGGCCCGCCGCCCACGCGGGTGACGTATGACTTGAACACAACCAGCACCTCGTCTACCTTCTTCGGTCCGATGCCGATGTCTGAGCAGATGCCTGATGCAGTCACGTCCTTTGATGTGACGTAGGGGTAGCCGCCGTGGAACAGTGAAAGGTATGTGCCCTGTGTGCCCTCGACCAGCACTTTTTCGCGGTTTTCAAGCGCATAGTTTACCGAGTTGCTCACATCTTCAATATAGAGTGATAATTCCGGGATATCCTTTGCAAGCTTGAGCGTCCTGAGAGCCCTGTCCGCGTTTGCCGGCCCGGTTCCAGTGCCGGTGGTTCCCACCTTGCTCTTGAGGTGGTCCTCTCCCTTGTCTCTGTCAATGTGCGTTTGCTCGATTACGCCGCACTGGGCGTCAACAAACGTCCTGTCGTCGGCCTGAAACATTGCAATCTCGTTCAGGAGCACCTGAGGGTTGACAAGCACGCCTGCGCCGATCAGGAGCCTTGTAGTCGGGTTGAGCGCCGCGCTTGGAAGCATGCGCACCTTGTATTCCTTTCCTTCAAAAGTGAATGTGTGCCCGGCATTTGGACCCACGCCTCCCCTGACTGCAATGGCAGGGTTGTCCTTTTTAGCCAGATAGGCGATGATCTTGCCCTTCCCTTCGTCTCCATAAAATCCGCCAACCGTCACGAGGCACGGCATATGTTGTACTCGCCTTCACTCACATGATGTGGCTATTTAATCCATCCTCGCAATAGGATAAATTCCCCTGCAAGCACACCGATCGCGTGAGCAACGCCGCTGGAAATATCATACAGATACTTGCAAACCTGCCTGACTTTTTGAGAAAGCCGATGCTGCAGAGCCGATTGAAGGAATTCTATGCGATGAGCGACGAGGATAGACGCGAAACGATCAGCCTTGCGCTCTCAGCCGCGCCCACGATAGATCAGGCCAAGCTGTCAGTGTTGTTCAAGACGTGGCTTGAAATACTGTCTGAGTTTGAGCCCGAAAAAAGGACGATAATGTTCCAGACCTACTGCAGGCAGATATTATCGTCAAGCACGGACTCTATTGAAAAATTAGATTTCAAGTTGCTGACCGAGACGTTCCTGTCACTTGACCAAAAGCAGCGAGAGCGCATAACCGACTCGTTCAAGGAAGTGCTGTTTTCCATTCCAAACAGGAACGAAATATTAAAGATGGTCCCAGAGGACTCGCTGAAAGCTATTGGCTTGAAATAATAATGAGATCGTCTTAATGGTGGTGGCCGCTGTTGTCGTGTTGGCTTTGCGGGTTGTCTGGTCTTTTCTCGATCTCTCCAATTCCTTTTTCAAGCCCAAAGAACGCGCGCTCGTACTTGCGCAGTGCTTTCCTGTGTTCTGGTAGTGACATGTCAAGCCTCATTTCGTTCATTACCATTACGGCATAAGTGGTCCATTCCTTCCAGCAGGCCGCGCAAGCGGGGTACTTGTCTGCCGCCGGGTCGTCAACGGGTTCCACAATATCTTTACCACATTTCAAACAGGTCTTGCTCATCTGTAGATGGTGATGCCCGTTCGATTTAATAAGTTGTTGAGGTTGCGAAAAAAGAAAGATGCTGCCTGCATAAGTGTAAAAAAGTTCGAATTTTTAGAAAATATCATAAAATGCAATTTCTATGATAAGTATTATATGTCACTAATTGTTTGAAATACCTGTGAAATATCTGGTTCTTATCGTGCCGGTCACACTGCTCTTCCTCGCGGTCGCTGACGCCTATGCTACGTCGTTTTCCTTTAACCCGTCAACAGGCGAGCTATACGGCCAGATCGACATTCGACTGCCAGCCGCCATTGTTGCAGTGACATCGGCCGCCGGTGTATTCTTGATAATCAACGAAAGAAGGAAGGCAAAGGGAATCTGGTTTTCAGACAGCGGCCGACTAAAATAACGGTTTTTTCATATTCGAGCCGCAGCGGCTGCATCTTGAACCCTTTACTTCTGCACCGCACGACAGGCAGATGTATTTTAGCTTGCCGGCACTATAGCCCATGCCGGAGTCGCCAAGACCAAGTGTCCTGAGCGCTCTTAGCTGCTTTCTCCTGATGTAGAATATCAGACCGATGAAGATGGCGATATTGACAGCTAGGCCGATCAGCACACTGCCAGTTAGGAAGGTTACCAGCAATCCTATTCCAAGGGTTGCACCTATCAAGAGAATCTGACGCTTCAGAACCGGCCTGAGTGTGCTGTCCATGTGTAATCTAGCAACCTCTTGACTTATGAACCTATTTACCAATTTGTGGGGAGAAAGCCCGCGGCATTTATAATAGATCGAAATATTTTGCCGGCGATATGTGCAGATTCTTCCATAGCTTTCTGCTGTCCATGTACACATACCCATGAAAAAAGCGCCAGAGGTGCACACCAGTAAATGGAGAAGAATATGAGGATAGAGGAAAATTCGCCCTTTAACTACCCTCTCCTCCCTGCCTTCCCGAGGCATTTGTCGCCCGGGCACCGGAATTATTAGCGTTTTTGTAACATGCGCACATACCCTCAGAAAAGAAGAGAGGCTTGTACCCTGCAAAATGGTGAGATTTCGGTCTACGGTTTAGCGGTGGGAAAAGTCAGACTCGAACAGACCCCGTCTGGACAACCTTATTATACTTTTGACGGCCAGATTTGCATGTGAAAGTTCACTGTCCTGACTGCAAGGGCATTGCAGAGCTGGCAGACGACTTTACCTTTGTCAAGTGCCCAAACTGCGATTTTGACATGACATACGGTGAATACATCAAGTATATCGCCTACAAGGACGCACGCTATAGAAATGTCTTGAGCGACTACAAGTAGTAGATGAGTGCGTTCGTAGGAGAGAGAGATGTTGTGATAATATCTACGGCTCGTACACAGTTTGGATGAATCAAAGTTGGCACAGAAACGCCAGGAACTGAACACAATTAGTACAAATAGAGTTAAAAATTGGAAATTAGAAAAGCTCCATAATCCCTTTGGTAGAATCAGCTCTCCTATTCGAGCTTCCAATGAACCTGCTAGGGTTTGGGGTCTCGGCCTTTATTGGCAGATTCGCTTACTCTGGCTACACGGCGATTGCCAGCCCAAACCTACTCCGCCTTACTTTCGCCTTTATCTCTATAGCCATCGGCTTTGTGCTTATTGCGGCCGGGCTCTTTGCAGGGGGATATTCGCAGGCGGTAACAACCGCCGGGCTTGCGGTGCAGGCTCTTGGCTACTTTTTCATCGCATTTTCTCACAGCCTCAAGAGCTTTGACTTTGCTCCTCCAAAGTACTTCCTGCTATTTCCCCTTGCGGTCACCGGTTTTGTCATACCGGGTAATTCAATAGAACATCTTGTAAGGTCAATTTCTTTTATTCTACTAGTATATGTGTCCATCGAAACAATAGCGTCATACATGCAGAGCAGGAAAACCAGTACCTTGATGATAGGTTCCGGTCTTGGTCTGCTGGCAGGCGCAGAACTCATGTCCTGGTACAACTTTATCTATCCTGAGTCGTTTTACGTGGCTGCGCTGGTGACCAAGGTTGCCGGGTTTGGTCTCATGTTCGTCCCGTTCTCAAAGTTTGGGCTAACAAGCGGCTTGGGGAGGATGAATTCTCAGATTGGCAGCGGGCTATAGGACTCACGTCAGCATAATTGCGGACATTCTGTCCACCGCAAAGCAGTATAGCTTTGAAGGATACGACAATGGTGCGACGGTGACTCATCTGATACGCGAGGCCAACGTGCCGCACCAGAGGCTCAGCTCCATCATATCGACTCTGATGCAGTCGGGCCTGCTAGAAGAAGATTCTTCAAGATACAGGATAAGTGAAAAAGGAATCAAATTCTTGAAAGCCTACAGCGAGTTCAGGGACTTTGCCGAGAGCTTTGGCCTGAAAATCTAGCCGTTCTATTCGTCGTCGTCTATTTCTTCCTCGTCCCCGAATTCATCCTCGTCCTCTTCGTCAAACTCGTCCTCGAAATCGTCGTCCTCTGACATATTATGTCTCTGGCATTAACCGACTGAAACGTTCGTTATAAGTCTTCTTCCAAACTAGGAAGTCTGTGCGGCAGCCTTTTTTTGCCTGCTTCTGGCCCTTTGTCCAGATGCCGTCAGCAGGCAGGAGCATATTCCTACTGTACAGCGCTTTATCTCTGGACCATCCGGGATTCGTGACACTACTTCAGAGTGAAGCTCCTGAAGGTGGAGGCACTTGTTGCAGAGTGGACCGCTATATGGCAACCGTCGATAATCTACTTGGACTGGCCAGGGTATTAAGCTAACTAAGCCAGTCAGCTTTTTATAGCTATGAATGAAACCTCATGCCAGAATGGGCCGGGTTGACAAAGGTGTCAGCTGCAGTGTGGACGGGTGCGGGAACCAGGCCGAACGATCGATGAGCGGAACCAAGGCCAGCATGGCTCCGGATTTGGGCCTGGGAGGGAGCAAGCGCGTTTACCTTTGCAGGGAACACTACAAGGAATGGAAAAAGCTCTCCAAGGAAGACAGGGAAAACGAAAGGGCCAGATGGGCTTAAATTAGATTAGATGCGTGATTGGGATAGGATATAGAGGATATTATATATGCGAATGCTGCAGCTCCATTCTGATTTTATCGAATACGAGCCGATTGAAAAAGAGATCAGAGACGCAGAAGATATTGCGTCCAAGTCTAAGGTAAGGCTCGAAGATCTGGTAGTGGCGTTTGTCGCAGTTGAAAACGGCGACGACGAAAGCGTAGCCAGGGCAGCAGTCGGCGAGATCAAAAAGTATCTAGGCACTGTCAAGAGCAACAAGCTCTTGGTTTACCCTTACGCCCATCTCAGTTCAGATCTTGCGCCGCCATCTGTTGCAGCCGGCCTGATAAAGACAGTCGAAAGCATTGCAAAGGAATCGTCGGTAGGAGAAGTCTACCGCGCTCCTTTTGGCTGGACAAAGTCGTTCAACATCAAGGTAAAGGGTCACCCTCTTGCAGAAAACGCCAAGGAAATAAGCAAAGAGGCAGAGCACGAACATGCCGCCGTCCACGCGCACGGAGGAGAAAAAGAGTCGACCGCTCTCAAGGCTGAGGAGAAGCTCCAGTCATTCTGGTACATACTGCAGCCCGGCGGCCAGATGACGCCAGTAAGCGAATACAGATTCAGGAAACAGGATCAGAATCTGCAGGTGCTGGCAAGCTATGAAATGGCAAAAAACAGGGCCGTCAACGAACAGCCTGCGCACGTGCGACTGATGAAAAAGCTGGCGATAGCTGACTATGAGCCGGCGTCAGATCCAGGAAACATGCGTTACTACCCAAAGGGCAGGCTGATGAAGTCGCTCATTGAGCAGTATGTGACAAGAAGGGTGATGGAATACGGCGGCACAGAAGTAGAGACTCCTATAATGTACGACACAAAACACCCGTCTATGGAGAGCTACTTTAACAGGTTCCCTGCAAGGCAGTACAACATACTGTCTGACAACAAGCAGCTGTTCCTGCGCTTTGCAGCATGCTTTGGCCAGTTCCTCATGGCAAAGGACTTTAACATCTCATACAAGCACCTGCCGGTAAAACTGTACGAATTAACTCGCTACTCGTTCAGGCGGGAAAAGAGCGGCGAGCTAGTGGGTCTCAGGCGGCTGCGCGCGTTTACTATGCCGGACTGCCACGCGCTGTGCAGGGACATGGATCAGGCAAAGCAAGAGTTCCGCAAGCGCTTTGAACTTTCGATAAGCGTCCTGCAGGAGCTTGGGCTGTCAACTGAAGATGTCGAGATGGCGATCAGGTTCACCGAGGACTTTTACAACGAGAACAGGGAGTTCATAACCGATCTTATCAACAGGTTTGGAAGGCCCGTGATAGTCGAAATGTGGAAGGAGCGGTTCTTCTACTTTACGCTAAAGTGGGAGTTCAACTATGTCGATGGCCTTGGCAAGGCATCTGCGCTCTCAACTGACCAGATAGATGTAGAAAATGGCAAGCGTTACAACATCGAGTTTGTAGAGGAGGACGGCAGCAAAAAGAACCCGATAATACTGCACAACTCGCCGTCTGGCGCAGTTGAGCGTGTAATCTATGCGCTGCTAGAAAAGTCTGCCAAGATATCCAAGACTGGCGGCACTCCTTCACTACCCCTCTGGCTGTCGCACACGCAGGTCCGGGTCGTTCCCGTTGGCAAGGAACACACAGAATTCTGTGAAAAGATCCTTGCAGAGCTGTCTGCTAACCAGATCAGAGCAGACATCGACGACCGTGACGAGACCGTGGGTAGAAAGATCCGTGAGTCAGAGACAGAGTGGATACGTTACACCGTAGTCATCGGAGACAAGGAAATGAATTCCTCCAAGCTGATGGTGCGCGATAGGAACGAGGGCAAACAGCGCGAGATCACTTTGCAGGAGCTGATATCTGAAGTAAAGGCCCAGACAAAGAACAAACCCTATCTTCCGCTGAACCTGCCGACACACCTGTCGACAAGGCCCCAGATCATGGTCTAGCGTATTTACGAGACAGTATCCTGTACAGCGTCTGGGTGGCGAGCGCCCCTTCGCGATAGTCGTCGTTTCTGAGGCCGACTTCGACCATATCCATTCCGATCAGGCGCGCGGTTGGGCTGATTGACTTGACCAGCTTTAGCACCTGGAACGGGTCTAGGCCGAACGGCTCCGGCGTTCCAGTACAAGGTACGTAGGGCAGATCATAGGCATCGATGTCAAATGAAATGTAGATCTTTTTACCGGCCGTGGTCTTTTGCAGGTGATCGGCGACTGCCTGGATGTCGTCATGCACCTTCCACGCGTCAAACGTTGTCACGCCGCTCTTGATCGCAATTTCATTCTCCTCTTTATCGGTCTGCCGGATGCCGATCTGGATCAGGTTCTTGCCGGGGATGTGTTCAAGCAGGTGGTAAAAGGGCGTGGTATGGCACATCTTCAAACCCTCGTACTCGGGTTTCATGTCGCGGTGAGCATCAAAGTGTATCACGATTGGCTTTTCATTTGCAAGCGCCTTTATCTGGTAATATGACAGAGTATGCTCCCCGCCGAGCATGACGGGGATCCTGTTTTCTTTGCGTAACGAATCGACGATCTTTGGGACTGCAGAATCCAAAAACGCAAGCGTCTCGGAAATGCCCTTCTTTGCCCTTGGCAGCTTCAGGTCGCCCAGGTCAAATATGCCGACCATGTCGTAAATGTCGGTCTTTTCGTCCAGCACAAACGTCTCTATCTGGCGCGCAGACGCAAGCCTGATTGCCTCTGGACCTCTTGAAGTGCCCTTGCCAAAGCTCGTGGTGGCATCAAGCGGCACGCCATAGACTACGACATTTGACTCTCTGAGCGAAATTCTTACAGGCGTATCAGCAAAGCTGTAGCCGGCCTTAGTCCTCTCTGGCACCGTAAATAGTGGCAGGATGGTGTCTTCCAAGCTAGCAAGTCTCTAAAAGGAGGCGCATATAATAAACTGTCAACTGCCCCTCCTGCCAAGCAAATTCAAGAACTGATCAAAAAAGAGGGCATGAAGAGGCACTACTATGCCGCCGATTTCACTTCGACTATCCAGTCGCACTTCATTCCAAGGTTTTGATGGTGCTTTTCTATTGCATCCTTACTGGGTGCATCAAGAAGACAGAAACATCTGTCCTCTTCCTTATTGAAGTAAATGTTCTTGTGCGTAATGCCGTACTCGTCTTTTGGTGCTTTCTGCGCTTGTCTTATCGCCTCTTCTTCCATACTTCCTATCGCGTGAGAGTCAAGGAATGTAGGCATTGCGATAAAGGTACAACTAAAAGTTATAAGGATTCTTTCCGATTTGCACAATTTCAGCCAACCGGCTCCTTCATCTGCCGCGGGTTAGCACCCTTTTTGAAAGTCATGCTATGTGCCGATAGGGTAACAGAACTGGCACCACACCACACGACAGTTAGCAGGATGGTTAGCTCCCGCTATGTTACCAGAGCCATGATAAAATCATCATCATCAACAACGACGGCCTGCCTGCAGATAACTAGCACGATACGCATATAATCTAATGAGAGAAACGTCTGCTAAATTTGCCGGTAAATCTTATAAAATTCTTCATACCATTGTGTAGGCAGGTTGCCAGCTGGGTACAAGGTAGTTCTTTCTGGCAGCAGTACAGCGGTTAGCGACTTTAGGCACTCTAGTTGGATAGGCTTCCTTGGATGCATCCCGTCTAACTATCCAAAGATGCCGTACGGGAGAAAGATTATGGAAAGCGTATTCTTTCCTACTCGTAGCGACGATGAGGGCCGGCTGAAATTCGCGCCATATCCGCTCCGCAAAATCGAAGCAGCCCTTTTGGAATACGGCTTTACTGAAGATGAGGTCATCATTGCCGACCCGCGAAAACTGGACAGGGTGATAGGCCCTGATACCAAGATAATCGGGTTGACGGTGCACGATCCAATGGGGTATTCTGCAGTGTCTCAGCTGAATGCATGCCTTTTCCGGCTGATCGGCTGGTGGCCTGCACCTTCCTACACCGCAGCAGCTTTCGCCGACATTATCGGGAATCCGCTCCTAAAGAAATACAATTCAAAGCTGATAATCGGGGGCCCCGGCATCTGGCAGCTTGAAGAGCATCCTGAAATGCTCAAGGAATGGGGCGTCGATTGCCTAGTATCTGGAGAAGCAGAGTCGATAGTGGGCCCTCTCTTTGAAAGTGCACTGAAAGGAGAGTCTCTGCCCGAGCGCACATCGTCAAGCAGGCCCATGCGCTCAGACAGGGTTCCGCTGATCAAAGGTCCTTCCACTGGCGGCATCGTAGAAATCACCCGGGGCTGCGGCCGTGGCTGCCAGTTCTGCACGCCTGATCTCTTGTTTTTCGGAAGTATACCAAAAGAAAACATCCTGAAGGAAGTAGAGATGCAAGTCATGCATGGACTCCGCCGGATAGAGCTTCACTCTGAAGACGCCCTGTTTTATGGCCGCAAGCTGGGCAGTTTCGAAGTGAACCATGACGCTGTAGTCGATCTCTTTTCATCTGTCAAAAAGTTCCCCGGAGTCAAGCAGGTGGTGACCGACTTTTTCGCATGCTCGACAGTCAAGTCCGCGCCCAAGACTGTCAAGGCAATTTCTGAAATAATGGGTCTTGACAAAAAGAATCCCGGATATATCGAGACTGGCCTTGAGACCATCAGTCCGCGGCTGGTGCAAAACATTATGCCCGGCAAAGTAAAGCCGTATTCCATCGAACAGTGGCCCGATGTCATTGATGACGCGCTGGGTATTCTGGATGACAACCACTGGTTCACGGTGGCCTCAATGATGACCGGCCTTCCAAAAGAGACCGAACATGACGTAATAAGGAGCATCGAGTTTATCGACAGGATAAAGCACCATAACGTGTTTGTCTGGGTCTTCCCGCTCATGCCGCTCAGAGCCATGCTCAAGAACGCGGCAAAATGGGCGCCCGAGTACACGCCCCTTAGACAAGAGCTGATCCTAAAAGCCACCCGGCATTCGATCAACCTGATAAACAGGGAGGCACCGCGGATACTAAAAGTGCTCCCGGTCTGGGCGCGGCCGTCTGCCCTGCTTGCGCTGAAATACGTCACAGGGATGACGCTCCACTTTTTCAGGCAAGCCGACGAAGCCATCGCGCAGCATGAAGACCGGCTAAAACTCTACAAAGATCTGCAGCAAGCCCATAATTCAGAAGGCGAGGCTGTAATGCACGTGTCCAGCGTTGTAAACGACCTCATCAAGATTTCTGGCTCGATGCCAGAGTAGCGAAAACATGCGGGTCATTTCTTCCAGAAAAGCTCGTCGAGGCTCTGCTGGCGGGGCTTGCCAAGCACCGACTTGAAGTCAAAGTTCAGGACAGATAGCACCTGATCAAGGGTAGCCTCCATCGCTTCAAGATACTTTTCGGTGTCGATCTCGTCTGGCCTTGCAAGCTCTACAGGCTTGACTCCTTCGCCGTTCTTTATCTTGACGTAGGAAATAACATCTCCTGCCCTTATCTGCCGACCCTTGTCAGATTCTACAAGCATCTTGGCCGCCTTGATATGCTGTGGCAGTCCTTTGTATGTGTCGGTGCTCTTGCCGTCGACTGTCCTTGCTCCTGTTGTTGTCTTTTTGCCATAAGTGCTCAATGACTTGTTAATGGTAACATTGAAGCTCAGGTCTTGAAGTGGAATCTTGTGGTTCTCTAGGTTCCTGGCATTTTCCTGCACGATGTTTTTGATGTTGTTTTTAGCCGATTCAAAGTCCTTTTCAGAATTAACCTTCCCAAGGATGTTCAAAATTTCATAGAATGCGGTTCTGATAAATGGAGGCGTGTGAGATTTTTTGCCCGTCAGTCCCTTTACGTCGACAGTACCGTCTGGCTTGACTCCAAGGTAGTTCTTCTTCAGGTCGCTAAATACCACGTACCTGTATTCCTTGTCAACTTCAAGGTCGACCCCAAGGGTGTTCCTGGCCCACGATGCCACCTCTTCAATAGCGGTTGGCGAAGGATTCTTCAAAAACAGCGAGTCAGTGTCAGAATACACCACTTCAATTCCCAGTTCCTTGCACTTGTTGATAGCTCTGTGGATCGTGCTTCTCCCTATGGCAGCAATTGCGTCGGCAACGGGCAGGCAATAGAGCGGGAAAATGTCAGCGCCCATGACACCATAGCTTGCGTTTAGAATGACCTTGATAGCCTGGCTTACAACGTTGTAGAGCTGCCTTTCCTGCGTGGGGAGATTCTTGTCTTTTGATAGTTGCTTGTAATAATTGACTCTCAGGTCACGCAGAGACCCTATGAGAAGCGACGTCAACCCCTTCCTTTGCTTGCAGACCCAGTGGGTTGTCCCTTCTATCTTTGATGTCTCTTGGCATTCTTCATGGGGGCAGTTTATCGTTTCATACGACAAGTTATGAACCTTGATTATGCTGGGATACAGGCTCGCAAAGTCCAGTACGACGACATTGAAGTGTATGCCCGGTATCGGCTCGACTACCTCCCCGCCGCGGTACTTTTTTTCCTTTATCACCGCTGTGGTTGATGCTGTGCCCTTGGCCTCAAGCTCCTTTCTGCTCGGTATCAGCTCGTTCCTTTGTCTGTGCTCATAATATAATATCCCGCGAATCCACTGGTTGACGCCAAACCGGGCGATATCGTCGATTGACAGCCGCCCAATCCTTGCAATCACAACCAGCAGCTTCATGAGCAGGTTGTCGTCGTTGCTTGTCAGCCTATATGTCAGGCTTGCATCTTGAAGACAGTATCTAGCAAGCGTCTGGATCGGGAGGTCGCTTATATCTCCTTCAAATTCTAACTTTGATTCGCCTAGCAGGGCTTCGGAGATTGCGTTTAGCGTCTTTTCGGCATAGATTCGATTGTAAGCATAAATCTGGATCGAGCGGTTGTCAAATGTCCTATAGAGGTCGATGTGGATGCCGTGCCTTATGCCGACAGGCTCTGCCTGCATCCCGTGCTTGATAAATGACTCTTTCTTGACCATGATTGGCACTTTTTCCTTTGGTATTGCGACTCCCTTTGCCGGGTCGATCCGCGGATCCTGCGATCGGGCATAGAGGTACGGGAGGTCAAAGTCATCGCCGTTGAACGTAAGCACGATTGGGTATTCGCTGATTATGCGGAACGCTTTTTCCAGCAGCTCCTTCTCTGTCTGGCAAAGCTCTGCCTCCGGGATGAGCGGCTCGCCCGTGCTTGGTGTGTTGCTTGCAAGCACCAGTACTTTTTTGAAGCCGTCGCTTGCCACAAAGCCGACTGCAGTCACCCGCCTGTCGTGGTCGCGGGGGGTTGGCATCCTGCCTTCTTCGGTTTCGACTTCGATGTCCACCGCGACCCTCTTTAGGTCCGGTATGGGCTGGTTGAGCAGGTTGGCCCAGTTGGTGATGTACTGCCTGTATTCCTTGCCAGCTTCGCCGCTCTCCTTTATCTTGTCCCACAGCAGGCTCTTCAGTGCAAACGCTACCTTCTCCGAGATGGGATATTCAAAATACGTGATCTGGTCGCCCTTTCTCACATAGTACGTCCCTGGAATCAGCGAGCGGTCGTAGAGATAGTTTTCATGGTATTTGATATCTGCCTCCCATGACACGACTTTTTCGCGAAAGCTAGAGTCAGTACCGCCAATCGATAGCGGGTCTGGTGCAAGGACTTTGAGCACTTCGATTTCTTTGTCTGCTATGATATCGCGCTTTTTGACACGTTCAATAGTATACTTGGTCTCCTTTTGCGCAACCTGCTCTGCCAAGTCGGCAAACTCCATCTTTGTATAGCAGTACGGTTTGTGGTCGGTTCTGTCGCGCCAGTGATAGATGACGTTATCTTTTGGATCATAGAACTTTAGGTAGACCTTTTTCTCTTCACCTGAATATACTGCGGAGAGCAGCAGCATCGGCCTTCCCTCTGGCATCTCTGGCAGGTCGTCAAGCCTCTTCCTCCGGTCGGGCACAAAATCCTGCTGCTGATGTGTCATTACGATACACCTTCTTCAATCGATCGATATTAAACGTTTTATCTGGCGTGCTGCATCATGTAAACGTGGACTGCAAGGTCGCGATAATCGGGGGCGGCTTGCTTGGAACCTCGATCGCCTATTTCCTGTCGGCTCACGCCAGGGATCCAGAGTCGGTGGTGCTGGTGGAGCAGGAAAGCAACATTGCTCAGCACACCAGCAGCAGGAACACCGGCAAGGTCCATGCGCCTTTCCTGTACGACCCTGCAAAGAAAAAGACCTTTGCAAAGGCGGCCTCGCTTGGTTATGAGATGTGGCATGCATACTCTGAGCACAAGAGATTGCCGTTCAGGCGTGACGGAGTGCTGGAGGTGGCGCTTGACGACAAGGGGATAGACCGGCTGCGAAAATACATGGAGTGGGGAGAAGCGAACGGCCTTGCTAGGAGCGAGCTCCAGCTCCTTGGCAAAAATGAAGTTGCAAAGATGGAACCCAATGTCCGCTGCTCTTCAGCGATCTATTGCTCAAAGGACGCGTCGGTCGACTATGGCTCTCTTGCACTTGCGCTGCTCGAGGATATCAGATCATTTGGCTGCAAGCTCTTGCTTGGGCACAAAGCTATCCAGATATCGTCATCGTCGTCATCATACAACCAGGGAGGAACTTACTCGATAACGACCAGTCAGGGCAAAGTCATCAGGGCGGAGTATTTGATCAACGCGGCAGGCGGAAGCTCCATGGACATCGCCCACATGATGGAGGTCGCCGAAGACTATACAGACCTGCATTTCCGCGGCGAGTACTGGCAGGCTCCAGAGCAGTATCATGACCTTACAAAACTTTCGATATATTCTGTGCCCCGGCATCCGGAGTATCCGTTCCTCGACCCGCACTGGATCGTGAGAGCCGACGGAAGGCGCGAGGTGGGACCAAACGCAGTACTTGTCTTTGGGCCGTACGCATACACTTGGCGCAGGAACCTTTCAGACATGCTTCCAAAGATAATAGAATCGTCAAGGACAGGTGCACGCAGGATGGTATTGGACAGGCAGTTCCTGTCGCTTGCAAGCACCGAGCTGAAGAGCTCGCTTTCCAAGGCTGCCATGATAAACCGCGTGCGAGAATTTCTGCCGGCGATACGCGCAGGCGCGTTCAGACAGCGCGGGACTGCCGGCATTCGCTCTTCTGTGATAGACAGGGCCGGTAGGTTCGTGCCGGACACACTCGTTCTGGAGAGAGAATCTTCGCTTCATGTGCTCAACTACAACTCTCCGGGTGCGACTGGCGCGCTGCCGATGGCTGCCGGCATTGCAAGCAAGGTGATTGAAGCGGGTGCAATAACGATATCGCCAGATGGCAGGCCAAGATCGCTCTGGGACGCTAGAGCGGCCGCCGCGAAAATGAAAGATTAGCCATATTTTGTGATCCATGCCGCCTGCGCAAAAGTTCTTTGTCAAATAGCCATATACGATCAATTTTGGTGCTCCGACAGTAGTGAAGGGGGCTGGAGTCATGCCCCGGCTGGTTAAGAACATCCATCCACAAAAGAAGTTATTCACAGAACGTTTCTTGTCCCCACCCCCACAATCAAGCTAACGAACGCCTTCATAGGACTCTACAAAATGCAGAAAAAAATCACGATCGATGACCAACGAGCGATACTCCTAAGGTCAACTGGCCATGACAATAATGACTGGGTCGGCAATTTTTTAAATTAGTCTAATCCAGAAAAAGCAGCTTGCTCAACCAAGTTTTCCTTGACGCCCTCAAGAACCGGGATGCCAAGATATCCAAAATAAGGGATTCAAACTTTGACAAGATATTATCAGAAGCATCATCGCGATGGGTTCCTTACGAACCGTCACCGGAAAAGTGCGAAACAGCCGGTATTGACAGTAGCTGGAACAAGAGGGCCTTGCAGGGTCTGCAACTATATGTCGTGGATGCAGTTGCCGTAACAAGTGCCAACAAGATCCTATCTGCGAAATGGGATCACGATATTGTAAGCTCTGCCAGGCCGGACTTTCTGGAAACAAAGGCGATGGAAATGGAAACATCGGTAGCGCAAGAGGCCGCAGGCAAAGTGGACATCGTCTGCATAGATGGCTCTCTTGTATCAAGGCTGCTAAGGGCAACTCCCGAGGTGGCAATTGACATGGTCAAAAAGTGCAATACCTGCATCTTTGTCTCGAAGAGCTCGGAGAGCCGGTTCCAGTTTGGCAACATGGGGTCAAGGGCCGGCGACATCTATTATTACGGTCATGCCAGCCAGCGTGCAGGCTTTAGCCTTCCCATGCAGACGCAGTTCCGCCATGCACAGCTGTATGAAGTGTATGCCCGCATGAGGGACCACACTCCAATGATAAGGATAGAAATCCTGGGTCCTGTTAGCAGGCAAGAGGTTTCAAGAATTCTGGACAGGCTGCGATATCACAGTGTCTCCGGATATCCATACTGCCTAAAGCTGGCACATAATACCTGCAAGATAAGCAATGAAGATATAGACAGGCTCGCAAGCATATTCAGCCTGCAGAATGAACAAGGAGCGAGGGATGCCCTGAATGAATAAGGCGCAGCAAGAACTTGGCATTATTATCGGGGTCGCAAAGCCTGATCAGGTCACGTTTGAATCAAAGAGGCCTGTAAGCATCGGGGAATACGTTATTCTAAATTACGGCAGGGGCAAGGTGCTTGGTCTGGTAGAAAGCTCGTCCATCAGCAGCGATGCGCTTGGCAACAACATTCGCAATTATGAGGAAGCGCATGAGAGCAAGGAGGTCGCAGCTGCGAATGGCCGGGACAAAAGCTACAAGGGCCACGTTCGCATCTTGGGATACCTTGATGAGCTGAAAAAATGCAAGGCAATACTTCCTGCATTGCCGCCAGAGCCGGGCACCGAAGTCTATGAGGCAACAGCTCAGGACCTGACCACGATATTTGCTCCCGGGGGTAAGGAATGGATACGGATTGGCACTCTTCTCCGAAACACAGAAGTTGATGCACGCGTCAATGTCGACAAAATAGTTTCCAGACACTTGGCAGTGCTTGCAATGACTGGTATGGGCAAGAGCAACCTGGTTTCGCTCCTGGCCAAAGAGATCGCAAAAATAAATGGAACGATGGTTGTATTTGACTACCATGACGATTATTCGACACTTGACATGGGAAGCAGCAACAGCAACCTGATGGACGCTAGGATAAACCCGCGTCTATTGTCTGCTGACAAACTTGCAGAAGTTATTGAAATTCAGGAAAATGCCACTAACCAGATGCACGTTTTGCGTGTCGCATTCACTGAAGAAGTAAGGCAGCGCAAAGGTGATGACTTTTGGGAAGCCCTGAGCAACTCAGCTGCAGCGGTCGGGGCAGACAAGGCCTACCGTGAAGCGGCAGCCAAGGTTGTGGACAAGATAGACGACGCGAGACGCAAATTCCATAATATTCTTGATCCTGGAATGGCCGATCCGCTGGCCCTGGTCAAGAACGGCAAGATAAACGTAATCAACCTGGTAGAATTGACGGAAAGGCAGGCCAATATCGCAGTGTCCTTCTACCTTGAAGAACTGCTGGATGATCGCAAAAAAGCAACCCTGCAGAAGAAGGGCTCATCAAAGTCGCCGCCGCTGTTTCCCGCTCCTGTGCTCGTAGTTATCGAGGAGGCGCACGCCTTTATACCGCGAGACGAAGACACTGACACGAAATATTTCGCCGCCAAAGTTGCAAGAGAGGGCAGGAAGTTCGGCCTTGGGCTCGTAATAGTCTCGCAGAGGCCCAGGGGCATAGACGCCAACATTCTGAGTCAGATGGGCTCCCTTGCGGTAATGCGCATGATCCAGCAGGATGACCAGGCACATGTATCGGCCGCAAGCGAAGCTCTGAGCAAGGACCTGATAGATCAGCTCACGTCGCTGAATCCTGGCGAAGCGATATTCGCCGGACAGTGGGTAAACCTGCCTACTTTTGTCAAGATAGACGAGGTAAAAGAACGCAAGATAGGCGGAGACCAAAAGGCTGTAGAAGAATGGAGTCGCCTTGCTGCAATGAAAAAAGTCGTCAGGGAGTCTTCAGATTCCTACATTCCGTCAGGGTATATACAGGATTAGTTGCTGTCATAACGGTGCACAATAGCAATGCTAGTATCGCACATCTCCGACCTCCATCTCAGCTATGCCCAGTTCGGCCTGGAGGAGAGGGAGGAGGATGTATACCAGACATTCAATGAAGCCATAGACGTTTCGATAAGAGAAGGGGTCAGGCTTGTAATCCTTGCAGGAGACATTTTTCACAACCCCAAGCCATGTGGTAAGGCTGTAATCACACTGGGAAATGCGCTAAAAAGGCTCAAGGAAAATCAGATATCAGCGGCATTTGTTCTGGGCGAACATGACATCAGCCGCATTCGGGACATCCCGTTCCCGCACATTTACAGCAACCTGGGCCTAGCAAAAAAGCTCAGACATGACGAGGCTTTTGTAGTTGACAATTGCGCAGTGTTTGGAGCAGACAAGGAGCGGCGAAGCAACATCGACGATGTGCTATTGGGCAAGCTGCGCCATGCAGAGCAGGTGGCAAAGCAGCAGCATTCAGACAAGAAAAAGATGCTGGTGCTTCACCAGGGGCTTATGGATTTTAACAAGTTTGCTGGCGAAATCAACTCTAGCGACCTGCCGCCTGGATTTGACTACTACGCAATGGGGCACTACCATGACCATCAAGAAAAGAGGTTTAGCTTCCTCGGAGGCCCGCTAGCGTATCCCGGTTCCATCGACCTGACACCAAGCGAGGGGATCAAGGAGGCCGAGAAAGGGTTTATCCTCACAGACATGTCGGGCGAAGAGCCTTCGACCCAATGGATTCCACTCACTAAGCGCCGTCGGCAGTTCTCTGTGCGCATAAGCTACAAGGACATCTCCAGCGAGGTGGATAAGGTGATTGAAAAGGCAAAGAGCTTTGGCAGCAAAAAACCAGTAGCAAAGATAGAGGTCGCGGGAGCCGATATCGACTCAAAAGTAATAGCCGAGCAGCTAAAGAGGCTCAACGAATGCTGCCTGCATTATGTATGGCAGCCTCTAGAGGATGCTAGAGCAACGACAGTGTATGATTCAAGGCCTGCTGACATTGACAACGAACTCTACAGGCTTTCGGTTGAAGCGCTCGGATCAGATGACCTTGCAAAGTTTGCCGTTGGCGAAATCCTGCCGCTGGCTGCAGAAAAGGATGGCGCCAGAGCTGCTCTGGATGTTGTATGGCAGGCATACAAGTCCGGCAAGTTTGGAGGAGGAGAAGCTGCAGCAAAATGATAAAGGACATCGAGCTGAAGGACTTTATCGCGCACAAGGACACAAGGATAGAGTTTGGAAAAGGCATCACGATATTTGTCGGACACAATGGCTCAGGCAAGTCGTCAGTTATAGATGCAATTACCTTTGCTCTCTTTGGCGAGCACACCAGGGGCAAATCGAAAAAGAACCTTGTGAGGAGGGGTGCCAATCAGGCAATGGTGCAGATGCGCTTTACCCTCAATTCTAGAGAGTACGAGGTTGCAAGGAGGATGGAGGGGGGCTCGCAATCTTTCTCGCGGCTTTCGCTCATTTCAGACGGAGGTCAGGCCGTCAACAAGATGCTGGCTGGAGGAGAAAGAAGGCAGTTTGGTGAATCTACAAAGAAAGAAGTAGAAAAGGTGCTCGGGATGGACTATGACAAGCTGCGCGTGGCTGCAGTGGTACAGCAGGGCGAGCTTGCCAAAATAGTCGAAGCGCAGCCAAAGGCATTCAAGGAGCTTGTAAACGGCCTGATCGGGATCGACAGGCTGGACCTTGCATTTGAGACAATGCGCGATGTAATCGTGGGCTTTAGGGATAGGCTGCGCGACGAAACAGGAGGATACACCGACCAGGATATCCAAAAGATAGAAGAGCTAATCATCAAAAAAGAGACCGAGCTCAAGCAAGCCGAATCTCTCTTGGTAGAATTTGAAGACGAAAGAAGGCTGCTAGAAGACAGGATTCAGCAGACAGAGCGCGAGATCGAGAGGATGGAGCCGATGATCCTCCAGGTCAGAGAGCTCCAGACAAGGGAGGAGCTGCTTGTACGGCATGTAAACGAGAAGCTAAACCACATAAGCAGCGAAGTATCTAGACTGGAACGAACAATCAGAGAAGCAACAACCGCGCTTGAGCTGCTGAAGAACAAAGACGAAGTCAGCATCCGGCTCCAGATGACAAAATCTGAAATTGAAGAGCTCCAGTCACAAATAGAGCAAAACGAAGGCGCGTCCGGCAAGCTTCGGGGGCTTGTGGAATGCGCAAGCCGGCTTCAAATAGTGGATGGTCGGTGCCCTGTATGCAATTCTGCAGTCACCAAAGTAAACGAGATGTTTGACATTTCGCACATACAGGCTGAGATAAGGGCCAAGGCAGATGAAAAATCAAAGCTTCAGGTGGCAAAGATTGAGCTAAAAAAAGAAGAGCAGCAGCTTGCCGAGCAGGACAAGAGAATAGCGGCAGCAGAAAAATTCCTGTCAAACAACTCTATCAGTTCCGCCGATGATGTTTACAAATTGCAGGAAGATCTAGAGAACAAGCAGCGGGACCTGGCAAGATTGCCGCACCAGATTGCAAAAGTAGGAGCAGATCCGCTGCAGATAGCAATTGACGACCATTCCAGGGCGCTGGCCGAGGAGATAATTTCCTTGAGGGAGCGTGTCAAAGGCTTCAGCAACCAGCTGTACTCCAATGCCAAACTGGAGAAGGGCGCCCTCTCGCAGCGACTGATGGATGTCAACAGAAAGATTGGCATCCATCAGAAGGCAATCGACGACAACAAAGCTGCACTTGATTCTGCGAGGAAAACAATAGATCAGCTGAGAAATGCAGCCGAGTTTGTCAGGATCCTTGAAAAGATAAGATCGGTGATTTTCAACAGGGATGGGATGGTGGGAACAAGCCTGCGCTCCTGGGCGCTTGGGATAATATCGCAAAAAGCATCGGAATATGCATCGCTCTTTAACATCGGCATTTCAAGAATCGAGCTTGAAGAAGGTACCCGGGAAATATCCATAACCTGCTACGGCCGGCAGGGTGAAATAGACATGGACTCTCTGAGCGGCGGCGAAAAGGTCGCGGTCGCACTTGCTCTGCGGCTTGGGATTGCGTACATGATGGGCTCTAGCAAACTTGATTTTGTAATCCTTGACGAGCCGACAACACACCTTGATGAAGAAAGAAGAAAGGCCCTTGTGAGGATAATATCTGAGGCTTTTAGGGAAGGGTCTGGACCACTTGCCCAGCTGATAATAATAACGCATGACTCTGACATTTTTGAGGATTCAGAGGTAGATCAGGTGTTCAGGTTTGCCATGACTGCGGATGGCTCGCATGTAACGCGAGAACCGGTCGGGTGAGAGCTCTGCCTGCAGTAGCTGTCTAAAGTGCTTCAAGATTCTCTAAGTCCTCGTCATACTATGATGGAGTCGTAGTTCGACGTACGTGCGATGTTGATAATTTTTCAAAATTCAAGCTTGTAAGCCCAATAAAGATTAAGTCTGTCCTCCTATTTTTAGGACTAGTCCTTGATCCATTTACCTTGCTGATCCTGGATTATGCAATCCCGGATATCTTCCATGACCATCTTCCGACGTAGACTTTCCATTATTCACTTGGAACAATGTTCTTGGTTCTGAATTATGATTACTGTTTAAAAAATGGAATCAGACTTCTTTCAGTATCCTACCATTAATAACATGTAGAGTCTTGCTGGAGAGATGTGCCAGAAAAAGATTCGGGTAAAAGAATCGTGGCAATAGCACTGCTGGCGTCGCTTGGAATGCTATCCTTTCAGCTTGGAAGCGCAGTGACGCCTGCCTATGGTGAAGAAGAAGGAGAAGAGCTGGACAAGTTTGGCATCAAAAAGATCTATCCTACTGCACGGGGTGGAAATGAGTGGTATGTGGACATGGACGACCCCACAAGAGACCTGCGGAATATAGACAATGTCCGCTTTAGGAAAAACGACGATGGCTCTTGGAGGGTATCTGCCGACCAGATAAGGATGGAGGCGTGGTCGCCTCCCGACGAAAAGTGGCTCAATGTCGAGATTACGGCATATGCCAAGATCGAGAGTGGCTCGAACGAGCTCCTGCAGCTGTATTCAAGAGGGGGGCATCACTCGTCAAGGGACGAGTGCCTAGGTAGCGCGTACAAGGCAAGGTTGTATGGAGACGGCACGGCCGCATGGAACAAGGAAATCTCGCATCCTGCCTATGCTGGCAACCGCGCAGAGACACGCGCGACCAGAGACCCTCTCGAAGATCGCTGGATTGGGTTCAAGGCTGTCATCTACAACTTTGTCGACGAAGAAGATGGCAAGACGTATGTCCGGCTTGAAAGCTATGTCGACGACGACGTGACAGATGAAGACGGCAGCTTGGTTGTTGCAAACAACTGGAAGCTCGCCTCTGTCTATGAAGACAGGGGTGGATGGCGTACTAATGATGGCGACTTTGATCGTTCCTGCGGCAGAGACAGGGATGAAATACTGACCGGGCCTGGCGGCACAAGCACGCAGAACATTGCTGCATGGCGGTCAGACGATCTAACATGGAGCTTCAAGTATCTGAGCGTAAGGGAAATCGACCCCACGTGATCAGAATAGCAACCAGCCCCGTAACAGCAAGCTCCATCTGAACCTGCACAGCTATTACAGAGCTAACCAACCAAATATGGGTAT
>DASVCY010000081.1:0-6513 GCA_036381375.1 Nitrososphaera sp.
CAGCGGTCTTGCATCAGAGATTGGCAACGTTCCATTCTTTGACCTTTACGACCGGGTCTTTGGGACATACGGAATTACAATCTCTGGAGCATTATTTTCAATCGTTGCGACATGGCTCATGGACAGAACAAAGCTGTTAGAGCAGATCAACTTGAAAAGCCCGTTCAAGGTGCGTGGCTGGGTGTTGACAATCGTAAAGTTTACCATGCCTCCTCTCATAATCATGACCATAGTGACGCAGATCGCAGGATTCTTTTCTGCGGCATAGAAGCAAGGGGTATCGCTGCGGAAAAAATGCAGCTGTGATCTCCTGCCCGATCTATGGCAGGTATTTTACGATCAAGAGCTTGCAGACGAACCAATAGAGGTGAACTTGCGCCGTCCAACAATAATCCGCAGAGTCGATGCAAGTATGCATAATCCGCCGAGGACTTGCAGAACCTAGCGCACTTAACAAAATTAAATCAGTTTTTACTCGCCATAATCATTGGCACTCTAAACTTTCTGTTATGTCTTGTCGAGCGACATAGTACGCGTTCAATGCAGCAATTTCGCAAATGCTAATGTTGCCGCCTATTTTGTCATTGTGTATCACGATCCTCGGGTACATTATGCTGTCTAGCTTTGTCGAGTGACCCAAACCAAGTCCGTGGCCAAGCTCGTGAATCAATACGGGTACCAAAATCCTCCCTTCATACAGAGAATCGGTCCCATAGACGACAGTTGAAGCATGATCAAGTGACTTGTCGGGCAAAACAGTTAGAGTTGTAACAGCAAATGGTTTGTTGCCATTGATGTCCTCAGCTGCTTGTTCATTGGTAAAAACGACATGTATGTCTGTGTCGCTAACGGTATCGCCGCTATCGCTTGGTATTACAAGATGTGTTGGAGAGCTGCCAGTATTGTTTAGCATTGTGTCAAATACAATGTTCCAACCTGTAAGGTTGTAACCTGTAATGGGACCGTTGATTGCCTGATGCGCTACGATTCGGGTTTCTGAATCATACTTTAGATTGTCAAAGCGAAACGAAACTGTAACGAGCTCTTTTGTCCAAATGCCATTGATACGAATTTCGTGATTGGTTTGTTCTTGGTCACCACTGACTGCTGCAGCGATTGTAGAATTGACCAGATACTCTCTTATCTCAATTGTCTCAAGTTCTCTCGAATTGTTTGCGGTTGTATTCAGAAAAGCTATTGCTACTGCCGAGGCTCCAAAAAATGCGATTGTTGCAAATACTAGCTTATTTGCGTGCACTCTCCAACGTAATGGCTGAATGGTAGCTAATAAGGTTTATCTCCCTAGTCTAAGATACATTGTGAAAACATGAGCTAAAACGGGGAAAGTATTCCTCTACTCGATATCCAAGATACCTGCGCCAACTATAGCGGTTTAATGCATTCATGTGGAAACTTCAATAGTCATTCCAAATGGAGATGCGCATGCGATACTTGCCCGTCGCTTACCACGATCGTCCATGTTTAAGACCCTTCACTTTGCGACAACAATGCTTCCTCGTACTTTGTAATCAAGATAAGCAGGTCATCCAGGTAGCAATTTACCGGCATTTTAGAAAACAACAACGCACAGTATCATAATCAGGGATGCATATATCATAATTGCCCAATTATGGAATTGTTTTGTATGAGTTCCTACCTTGATAGTTTCGAGAGATAATCGTGGCAGCCTGTATGTTCCCATATTACCCAGAGCTCATAGGTATTGACGAGCGCATGCCCACAAGCTTTACAGTGGATCAAAATCTTGTCATTCTGCAAAAATTGCCGTTTCTGATTGGATGCATGTACGGACACGTACGCTAATAGTTCTGGCGCTGGGACAACAAATGCCTTGGAAAGGTGGTGAGGAAGAGAGGTAGTTGAAAGGAATCGCCTGCTTCTATCCAATATTTTTCATCCTCTACAGGTGCATTTCTCGCGATTGTGGTGCACGTAGCTCCATGGCAGAAAGCCATGGAAGAATCGTCGTATATCACCAGAAAAATTTTTGATCTACTGTTTAGGGGTGGGAGAAGTCACAACAATAGTGCATGTCGACGTCAGAAAATCCTTTCCTTGGAGTGCGGCGGATTCAGCGGTTGTTGTTTTGGAGGGGTGAAGATGTATAACTCAATTTAGGACGACAAAGCGACAGCAGCCGCTTGAAGAAGCTGGCGGCGACCTGAGGATAAATAATGAGGATAAATAACAATAGCTCTCATCACAATCAATCAAGCACTCCTTCGATAGCGCTCCCGAAGGGAGGCTTCAGCTGTCTCGGACGGATTTTTTGCTATTTCCCTACTAGTCCCGCAGCATCGACTCTCCCTTGTGATAGGATAGGACCTGCTCAAGTCCATCTTCGCCGATCGCTGCCCACAGCACACCACCTCGTGACGCCAATGGTCTGAGCTGCTCAAGGTACCGTTCACGCCTTTCAAGATAAGATTTCAGGCTTGAAAGGGCATCGGCGTAATATGAGCGGTTGTCTTTGCGCACCACCTTGTTCATTGCATCCTTCAACATCGAAAGGAGTTCTTCCTCGATATCCCTGAGTTCTTCTTCAATCGCGCTATGTTTCTTGCCCGCTGCAGCAGTCTCCTCTTCTTCTTCTGTCCCGTGTTGTCTGGCATCACTCTTTCTAAGATCAAGGTAATGCCTCAGCAGGTCCATCTGGTGAGCAATGATGTTCTGCAAGGCGTCATCTCTACCATCTACCATCAGTCTCTGCACCGTCTCTGTGGTGAAATCCAGCATCATGTTAAAGATCGCATCTGTGTCAGCCTTCCGCTCGACGCGATGAACTTTATCCACGTCAAATTGACCTAGCAAGAGGTCCTTGTAGCGGAGCCTGCTCTCGTTCAATCTGTGGGGATTTGAATCCTTGTCGAGCAGCTCGTCGATCCTGCGCTGCAAGTCCTTGAGTTTCTGTTCTTGTTTTGGATCTCCATTTGTTATAGATCCAGCCCAATCCAGCGCCCGCTGTCTGATCTCTTTGGCCAGGTTTGCGTAATCGGTAATAGTTTCCGCCATCAATTGGTCGTTTTCCGTCTTGTCGCCAAATATGATATTGTCCTGCCTTGCCAGGGTCTGGTCATAGTCCTTGGGTATGCGATCAGGGTCTATCCTTGTGGGCCACACATTTATCATGTATACGTCAACATTAGGGACAAGATCCGTTTTTGAAATGGAACGCCCGTAGACCACCTCCTCCGGTTTTAGCCAAAGATACTTTTCAATTTTTGTGGAATCCTGACTTGCAATCCTGTTGATCCAGAATGCGCGATGTGATATCAGGAATTCCCATAGAGGAGTATTGCTCATTATTCCTCCGTCCCAGAAAGCCCGGAATTTCTTTTCTGCCGCGGGAGAATAAGAGTTGTTGGAAGGGTTCTCATAGTCATATTCGTTTGGTATCCATTGGTAATCAAAGTTGATCGGGACCGACGCGCTTGCGAGCACGTGCTCTGCTTCCAGTCCCTTTTCATATTTTATGCTATTCGGCGTCCTGGTTTCCCGATCATTTGTTGCTGCTGATGACTTGTCATTATCCGCCGCTTGATCATCTACCGCTATCTTTGATTCGTTGCTGTAGCTATCAAATACGACGGCCTCCGCGGTCGCGACATCCGTTGTTATGACCAGGAGCCGAGGCTCATTTTTCTCGATCGAGGTTTTGATGGGGAAATGTATGTACTCCTTCATGGTCCTCTTCAATGGCTCGTTGCTTGACCGGAACGAAGTGTTCCAGATATCAAAGTACTTGAAATCAAAGACCGGAACCACCGGAGAAAAAACGCCAGGCGACCCTTGCAGCATCGACGCCTTGGCGGCATAATACCTTCTTGCAGCTTCACCGGATGCGATGTTGGGAAAAATATGGCGCAAAAAGCCGCCGGGCCACAGGTATGGGATTAGCGAGTCCGTCATTGTAGGGGAAACGGAAATCTTTGACCAGAATTCCTCAAGCCTGTGTGCCACACCCTCCCAGCTTGCCTTTGGGCTCTTCCCTGCATTCCTCCTTTCCTTTACGTAGCTTGTTATGATTGATGCGTTTATCGCACCAATCGAAGTGCCTGCCACGACATCAAACATGTTTTCATCGTCGCGGCTCGGCTGCATGGACAGCCAGTCGTAAAATGCTCTAAATGCACCGGCCTCATAGGCGCCCAGCGCGCCGCCTCCTTGGAGTATGAGAACACGATGCTTGGAGCGTATTGGTTTATCTTGTTTTGATAGAATAGTTTTCTTTGACATTGACTTAGTGTAATATGCGAAAATATTTCAGGTTAGTTTCTTCAATAGGTACTGCACATTAATTTAAGGTGTCGGTCGCAGATATCTTTATAGAATAACGACGACAGGACAAAAAACCGCCGCCTTTGATCCGCGGATGAAGATAATCATCATCGTTCTCCTTCATTCGTGTCCCCAAGAATCTGGCGCTGTGTAGTGGATATGACATGCTGGGTGTGAGGACTGCTACAAAATTTTCTTCCATAGAGGATGCGCAGGTGGGTTGAAGAGGCCCCCGCCGCTGCCGCTACCCGGGAAATTCCAGGGAGCCATGCCTCCGTGCTCGTGTGCATGTATGTACGTATGTTTGTTTGTCTGTGTAAGTGTGTATATCTGGAGATTGCAAAAAAGGCGGCAGCAGCAGTGGTCGGGTAAGTAGAGGAATAGGAAAAAATGAAAAAGGAAAAAAAGGCTATCAAACAATTTCGGTAGTAGCTTACTGCTTGTTGGCAGTTCACTATTCGCGAATAGTTTTCGTTACTTTGATTCGTGTTTCAGCGGATATGATTTCTCCAGACCTAGACGATGATAATCCCCTGACCTTGACAATGTATTCTCCGGGTTCATCCAGCGCAAAGCCGATCTTGTAGCTCTGATCAGGTTTTAGAACGACCTCGGCAGGAGACCTGACAAATTGTACAGGATTTGTATTGCCAGCTCTGTATACTCGTGCGCCCAATGCCGAGTCGCTGAATATCACATTCTGTTCCGTCTTGTTAGTTACTGTAATGGTGACTGTATCTTCGGGAGAGAACTCGTCTTTATCCGGAATCATGATCAAGCCACCGATGTCATCTCTCTGTTTCATATGGATATTGTATCACTCACTCCATGTTGTTGCTATCCATTCATCATTAAATCCAAGGCTGACAGCTGCGGCTGCATCACCATCATAGTGTTCCTTTCTGAAATCATATTCATACTCATACGCACGCATACATACATGCACACCAAACGCCATGTGGCAAGTGAAATTCTATCAGTGGCGCGTGCATAAGCCTTTCTATTGATGGCTTTCTCGCAAAAGAAAGAAGTGGAGTATGCGGGTGGGGGACACACACTGTTGCCGTGTTTCTTTGCCAACGCCATGCCGGTTCAGTTTACTGGAGCCGCGTAGATACTTTTCTGGCGCGCTGCTTGGACGAGACAGATAGGCCGCTAGTAGTCAGCATTTGCCCTGTAGCGCTTGAGGACGGAGTCTGTGCATAGCAGTTGCCTATCGCGCATGGAAGACCCAGAGAGCGAAGATATGTCCGGACTGGCGTCAATACGCTTGAAATATCAATGTCGCCTCCTCCCGCGCTACATGCCTTGATGAGCGGTATGACGACATCTATGACAGGGTCTTTGCGCGCCGCCATTTGCTGCAGTTGGTTGGTGGTGATGGAACCGGATGCCACATGCCAATCGATCATGTGCAGGAGCGCAGGAACCTGATCAGAACTGATCTTTTGCAAGGCAGTCACTATCTTGTTAGCATCTTTTGCGGTGAGCTCCTGACGGTCGACCAATTGTCTGAGTGCCTCCTGAACCTGTCGGAGGTCGTGATGGCCAGGGTATTGCGCGTCTTCTACTGCGTAGGGGAGGTCACGTCCAGCAGCTGTCTCTCCTTGGTCTGCCGGAAGAAGAACCGCCTTTGAGCGAAGCACCCTTTCTAGGCTCTTGTTTATTTGAACCAGCCCGGATCCAAAGACAACTGAAGCATTGGGAACTATTTCATATTCTTCCTCGCGCCGGAGTTTCGACGCCGTATCCATCAGGGCGTGCTTGACAAGTTCCGGCACATTCTTGTACTGCCCCACCGGCTGGTTCCGGGCAGCCTTCCAGCTAGAGTCGTCTGTCAAGTTGTTTGCCTGTCTAAATGCCTGAATCAACAAGGCACATGCGCCTGAAACCATCGGAGTCGCCATCGAGGTTCCGCTCTTGAACGTGTACTTTTTCCTCAGGTCGGCTGGCAGATCAGGCTTTGTTCCATAGCTTGGACCGTCATACTCAAAAGATGACGCCTTTGCCGCGACAATGTCTACGCCTGGGGCCACTACGTCCGGCTTGATATTCTTGGGATCGGTCGGGATCGGAGAGACGCCTACCGGGCCTATGCTGCTAAAGTCCGCCACGTTGTTGAACTTGTCCACAGCACCGACGGTTATGGCGCTTGGAGTGCACCCCGGGCTTCCTATGGTTCTTTTCGCACGTTTGCCTGTTGGTACGTCCGTC
>DASVCY010000082.1:0-2863 GCA_036381375.1 Nitrososphaera sp.
GAGGCGGAAGAAGCAGCTTGAATACAACAGGCGGCACAGGATAACTCCCAAGACCATCATCAAACCCATACCAGAAGGAGCTGCAGAGATCGAGGTAGCAGGGGTCGAGACAAAGTCGATGACAAGGCAGGACTTGATCAAGCTGGCTGTCGAGACTGAAGCCACCATGAAGAGGTTTGCAGAAGAATTAGAGTTTGAAAAGGCCATAATGTTCCGCGAAAAGCTAACCAAGATCAGAAAGGCGCTTGGCGAGCCAACACTATCAGAGGTTTCTTGACGATGCACGACAAAATAGTCGTCAGGGGCGCAAGGCAGCATAACCTCAAGAACATCAATGTCGAAATACCAAAGAACAGGCTCGTAGTCATTACTGGCCTCTCCGGCTCTGGCAAGTCGACGCTTGCGTTTGACACAATTTATGCTGAAGGTCAGAGGCGCTACGTCGAGTCGCTGTCGTCCTATGCAAGGCAATTTTTGGAGCTGATGGACAAGCCCGATGTGGATTCAATAGACGGTCTGTCACCGGCAATATCAATTCAGCAAAAGACCACCAGCAAAAACCCGCGCTCGACTGTCGGCACGGTGACAGAGATTTACGACTATTTGCGACTGCTCTTTGCAAGAATAGGAATACCGCACTGCCCCAAGTGCGGAAGGAAAATCGCAAGCCAATCGGCCGATTCGATCACCGAGTCGGTGATCAAAAGTGCACAGCGCAGGAATGTCATGGTTCTAGGCCCGGTGATTCAGGCAAAAAAGGGGACATACGAAAAACTTTTTGATCAGCTAAAGCAGGACGGTTTTTCACGCATCAGGCTTGATGGCGAGATAACTAGACTTGACGACGAGGAGGAAAAGCCACGGTATCCGAGGCTGGACAAGCAGAAAAAGCACACAATTGAAGTCATTGTTGATAGACTCAGGCCGTCTGCGGAGGAGAAGAGTAGGCTCTTTGACTCCATCCAGTCGGCTCTGAAGGTTGGCAACGGCGTAGTTGTCATTTCAGTCGATGGCAAGGACACGATGTATTCGCAAAGGAACGCCTGCCCCCACTGCAGCATTTCGCTTGGCGACTTGGAGCCCCGCACCTTCTCATTCAACTCTCCATTTGGCGCATGCAGAGAGTGCAACGGCCTTGGAATCAAGATCGAGTTCGACCCTGACCTGATAATTCCTGACAAGAGCAAGAGCATACTAGACGGTGCGATAAAGCCGTGGAGCGGCCACTTTGCAACCTTTAGGTCCGCAATGCTGCGTGACGTAGGCAGGAAATTCGGCTTTGATCTTGCAACGCCAATATCCAAGATGAAGCCAGAGCAGATCAAGGTCATACTGTATGGCACCGATGAGAGCATCCACTACAAGTACGAGTCGCGCTACTCTGATAGCAGATGGGAATACCGCGGGACTTTTGAAGGCGTGATACCTAACCTTGAACGCATGTATCGCGAGACAGAGTCCGAATCAAAGCGCGAGGACCTGATGCAATTCATGCGCGAGAGGCCCTGCGAGCGGTGCAACGGCAGGCGGCTTCGGGAAGAAGCACTCGCGGTAAAGATACAGGGAAAGTCGATAATGGAAGTATGCGACCTCTCTATAGACGAGTGCTACAGGTTCTTCCAGAGCCTGGCGCTGTCGGAGACAGAACGCTACATTGCAAAGACAATACTAAAGGAGATTGTATCGAGGCTCGAATTCCTGCGAAACGTCGGGCTAAACTACCTGACCCTCAACCGCATGACCGCCACGCTCTCCGGGGGCGAATCACAGAGGATCAGGCTTGCCACCCAGATAGGGTCAAACCTCACGGGCGTGCTCTACGTGCTTGACGAGCCCACGATCGGCCTTCACCAGCGTGACAATGCAAGGCTCATCGATACTCTGAAAAAGCTGCGCGACCTTGGCAACACGCTTGTCGTCGTAGAGCACGACGAAGAAGTGATACGCAGCTCTGATTGGATTATTGATATCGGCCCCGGCGCAGGCACCCATGGGGGTGCGATCGTTGCAAGCGGTCAGCTGAAGGACATCATTGACAACCCAGATTCAATCACAGGTGCCTTCCTGAGGGGAGACCAGCTCGTCTCCCATGAGCACCAGCGGCGCACGCCAACCAAGTGGCTGACAGTACATGGCGCACGGGAGAACAACCTCAAATCCATCAACGTCCGCTTTCCGCTTGGATGCATGACAGTCGTTACGGGCGTGTCCGGTTCGGGCAAGTCAACGCTTGTAAACGACATACTGTTCAGGGCGCTTGCCGAACATTTCTATGATGCGAAGGACAGGCCCGGTAAGCACGACAGGATATCCGGGCTTGACCTGATCGACAAGGTGATAGGTATCGACCAGTCTCCCATCGGCAGGACTCCAAGATCAAACGCTGCTACTTACGTGAATGCCTTTACCCCAATACGCGAGTTGTTTGCCAAGACACCACAGGCAAGGGAGATGGGATACAAGGCCGGAAGGTTCTCCTTCAATGTTTCTGAGGGCAGGTGCGAGGCGTGCGAGGGCGGGGGAGTCAAGAAGATAGAGATGCAGTTTCTGCCAGATGTATACGTCACCTGCGACGAGTGCAAAGGCAAGCGGTACAACTCGGAAACACTCTTGATAAAGTACAAGGGCAAAACGATCTCTGAAGTTCTTGACATGACAGTGGAGGAAGCGCTGTCATTCTTTTCAAACATACCTGCAATCACGAAGAAGTTGCAGACTCTCAATGATGTAGGGCTGGGTTACCTCAGGCTCGGTCAGCCTGCCACTACGCTGTCAGGAGGCGAGGCCCAGAGGATCAAGCTCGCCTCAGAGCTGTCAAGGCGTGATACAGGAAAGACAGTCTATCTACTTGATGAACCGACCA
>DASVCY010000083.1:0-6140 GCA_036381375.1 Nitrososphaera sp.
AAGCTCCCTTAGCTTCAGCACATGGTCGACGATATGTTCCGGCTTTTCGATGTGGCCGAAGAGCATCGTGCAGTTGCTCCTTAGGCCCAGTTCATGCGCTTGACGTGCAGTGTCAAGCCACTCTTCACCCGAACATTTGCCAATCACGATTTTCCTGTGGACGTCGGGGTGAAAGATTTCAGCTCCGCCTCCGGGTAATGAGTCAAGCCCTGCCGCCTTGAGGCGCGAGAGCACCTCCCTTATCGAGTTTCTTGTCACCCGGGAGATAAAGAATATCTCTGCAGGAGTGAACGCCTTTATCATCACTTTCGGGAACTCTGCCTTGATTGCCCTCATCATTCTTTCATAATAGTCAAGTCCGAGTTTTGGATTGAACCCTCCGACTATGTGAAGCTCGGTGGCACCCATCTGTTCAATTGCAATTTTTGATCTAGCGACTATCTGCTCTGTTGACAAAGTATAGGCATCGTTTTCGTTGCCCTTCCGGTAGAATGCGCATAGAGGGCAGCTGGCCGCGCAAACGTTGGTGTAGTTCAGATAATAAGACACTGCGAATGTGACGGTATTGCCGCAGACCTCGTTCCGGATCTTGTCTGCAGCTGCACCAAGAAGGAAAAGGTTTTCCTCGTTCATCAATTGCACTCCGTCGCTGTATGAAAGCTCCTCGCCTGCAAGCGCCTTCTCTAGCGCAGCTGTCCCGCCTGCGATGGTATCGCTCTTTTGCAACTATAGCTGTTTGCGCCAGAGTCGGTTATAAATTGTTGTCAATCCAGCTGTATCGCAACAACAGTGGACGCTCCCCTGATGATTCCAACCAGCCTTGCTTGGAGTCCGTATTTTTTCTTGCGCAATTGTATCGCGCGCTCTGCTTCAGCGCCCTCTGCAAACCTAGCTTTTCCATCCATCCACTCGCCCTTGGGCTCTCCCCGGAATCCGCTTGGCATTATTCGTACCGCAGGATTGTTGCGCAATCGCTTGACCTTTCCAGTATCAGATGAAGTCACGACGTAAACCAGATTGTTATCGATCATGAACCATACAGGTGTGCTGACCGGCTGGCCATTTTTCCTATAAGTCTCAAGGTTTATGTACTTGTGCTTGGAGAGCTCGGCGAGTTTGTCTGCAGCCACAATCAAGTGATCGCAGGCTTGTATCTTAAGGTTGTCGCATATAACGAATAAATACCATTGACGGCCTCACAACCACGTTAACACTTGCAAAACAGGCTGCTCACCGATTTTCTAAAAAAGTCTGATATCAGCGACGTTCTTGAAGGCGCGCTCGCAGGCCGCCGGCTCGGCCTGAACGACTGCATAAGGTTGATGAAGTCAGACGACATCCATTCAATGGGCCTCGTTGCAAGTGCTCTCAAGAAGCGGCTGTTTGGCGACTACATCACCTTCGTCAACAACATCATACTCAACTACACTAATGTCTGTGTCACCTATTGCAAGTTCTGCGCATTTTACCGCCCACCCGGTCACGAAGAGGCGTACACTGTCCCGATAGAGGACATTGTAAAGCGTGTGGCTATGTCAAGAGAGATGTTCGGTATCACGCAGGTGCTGATTCAGGGCGGCCATAACCCGAACTTGAAACTGGAGTATTATGAAGACGCGTTCAGAGCGATAAAGCAAAAGTGCCCCGAAGTCGGGATAAACGGCCTGTCGCCTTCTGAGGTCGACATGATCGCCAATGTCGAGCATAGCAGCACAAAAGAAGTGCTCGCCAGGCTAAAGGCTGCAGGCATGGACACGTTTGCGGGCGGTGGAGCCGAGATCCTCGAAGACCGGGTAAAGCAAGAGATCAGTCCACTCAAGATAAAGAGCCACGAGTGGCTCCGCATAATGGAAGAGGCGCACCAGCTGGGTTTCAAATCGGTCGCCACAATGATGTACGGCACTGTCGACACAGAGGAAGAGAGGGCAAGGCACATCGTGAAGATTGCGCAATTGCAGGAAAAGACGGGCGGCTTTCTTGTCTTTATCCCGTGGAGCTTTGAGCCAAACAATACCCAGATCCAATCAGAGGGCAAGATCAAGTATCCAGCAGGCGGACTGTCATTGTTGAAAATGATTGCGATTGCCAGAATAATGTATTACGGCCTCATAGATCATCTCCAGTCGTCGTGGCTGACAAACGGCATAGGCATGGCGCAGCTTGCCCTCAACTACGGTGCAGACGACTTTGGCGGAACGCTCATTGGCGAAGAAGTGGTGAGCGCGACTGGCGCCCGGTCGACAGAGCTGACGTCAGACAGGATAATCGCCGCTGTTAAACAGGCCGGCTTTAGGGTTGCCGAGCGCGATAATTCCTACAAGATCATAAAGTACCATTAAAGTACTCGCGCCACCTTCTGTCAACGAGCGCCTTTGTTTCTTCATCTACAGTGGCGAGCTGTTGGATTTCACGCATGTATCCTTCCTCTCTAGTCTTGGTAGTAGCGTCTATTCCAAGCTTTGATCCGAGATTGACAAGCGGCGAGGCGGGGTCGAGTGTGTCTGTCGGCGTATTATTGATTATGATGGTGTCGCGTGCAGGGTCTGCACGCGTCGTCATTGCCCATATAACGTCGTTCATGTCATGTACATTGATGTCATGATCGACTACGATGAACATCTTGGTCAATGCCAGCTGCCCCATGCCCCAGAGACCCATCATGACCTTCTTCGCCTGTCCAGGATACTGCTTTTTTATTGATATTATCGCAAGCCCTTGGAACCAGCCTGCGGCAGGCATCGAGAAATCAACCACCTCCGGATGGAACATCTGAATGAGTGGAAGGAACGACCGCTCGATCACCTTGCCAATATAGGCATCTTCCAAGATTGGCTTGCCTACCACCGTTGTAAGGTAGACGGGGTTGCTTCGCCTCATGATGCCTGTCAGTGTAAAAGTGGGGAACGGCTCCGCCGGTGTATAATAGCCGGTATGGTCACCAAAAGGCCCCTCCATCCTTATGTCGTTTGGATCTACATAGCCTTCCAGCACGATCTCGGAGTTTGCAGGCACTTCGAGGTCGACTGTCCTGCACTTGACCAGCTTTACTCCCCTTTTTCGGGTGATGCCAGAGAACAGGTATTTGTCCATTCCTTCAGGAACCGGCGCGACCGCGCTAAACACGGTTGCAGGGTCGGCCCCAATTACAATCGCCACTTCGATCTTTTTGCCCAGCTCTTTTTGCATCTTGTAGTGCTGTGCTCCTCGCTTGTGTGTCTGCCAGTGCATTATGGCGTGCTTGTCATCAATAATCTGGATGCGATAGACTCCGAGGTTGCGGATCTCTGTTTCCGGATGTCTTGTCACGGTCATCCCAAAGGTGATGAACTTTCCCGCGTCCCCTGCAAACGATTTCAGGACAGGCATCGAGTTGAGTGATGCCCTCTCAGTCTCGACAACCTCGCTGACCGGCCCGCTGTCAACATACTTGGGACCGTATTCGCTTATCTCTGACAGCTTGGGCAGCATCTTTAGCTTGTTGAGCATGCCCGATGGCATCTTCATCTTTGTCAGCTCTGTGATGCGCCTCCCGATCTCGGTGAAATCCTGCATTTCAAGTGCGATTTCAAGCCTCTTCATGCTGCCAAATGCATTTCCAAGCACCTGTATGCCGCTACTGCCTTCGACGTTTTCAAACAGAACTGCGGGCCCGTCAGAATACATCAGCCGGCGCATGATCTCGGCTATTTCCAAGTTTGGGCTCACTTTTGACTTGACCCGCTTTAGCTGTCCTGCCTGTTCAAGTGCATCGATGTATTCCCCGAGGCTTTCAAAGGGCATGTTTTGCTATGCCAGCTTCACTAGTTATGAAAAATATACCTTTGCATTGTTTCATAATCAGTAAATAGTGTTTGATGCCGCGGGAGTTATGTCAGAAAGTAGAGAGTACGAAGAAGGCGCGGCGGGCACCGAAAAAGCAAGGAGAGAAGATCCAACGAAAGAATATCGTGAAAAAGAGCCCATGACCCCTGCCAAGATACAGGAACATGAGCCGACAGCCGTCAAGCGCGAAATGACCGAACAAATAGTTGAGAAAGGCCAGGAAGGCGGAAATCCGGAAGAAGCACGCGAGGTCGCAAGAAGCAAGGGCATGGCGAAGGGAACAGCAGGCGCCGGAGAAACTGGCGATCAATACGAGCAGGGCGCGGCTGGCACGAACAAGTAGTACATCGCCCTTTTCCTTATTTTTCATCCATGACCAGCAAGAAATTCCCGGAAATGCCAAAGGAGGCTATAGTCAAGAAGGAGGACGAGAAACCGGCGAAGACCGACTTCTGGCCTGAAGAGGTCAAAAGCAAGGAGGAGATTGAACAGGAAGAACTGCACGCAGCCGACCACGACATGGACGGCGACGGCAGCCCGGACACAGGGCAGTTCTAATAAAATACAATGTTCTTTCTTATCTGATATACGGGAACTTGCCAGTCAGGAAGAGAGACATTGACATGACTCCCCGCGGTGGAGCAACAAGGATTCGTTGCGGGTGATGTCATGAGGTGCATAGATCAGTTATCCGCTGCAAGGCACGTCCGGAGCGGCCGGAGACCATACCACATCCGGATATTCATTGACGAAACAAACCGCTTTGTTACAAGATCCGTTGGTAGAGAAGACTAGGCTAGGAGTCTTGCAGGAACTTGCTGGTGTTCTGGCGAACAAGCGGGATTATTTTTTTCATGATCACTTCATGGACATTCTCCGCGTCGACGTCAAATGACAGAAGGAGCACATAGGACAGTCTGCTATTTTCGTCGGCTATCGGAATTGTCGCCCTTATCAGCTTGGCATATTGAGACATTGCATAGTTAATCTTGCCCAACAGGTATTCCCACCTGAGGCGCGTGTATTGGCGGGTGGCGGCAGTAATGGCATACTGAGCCCTCTCTTCCGCGTTCAGAAGTGGTTGTAGACCCTTCCTCTCGGCAGTTGCCACGAGCTTGCCGTCCTCGTCGGCAATGCCAGCAAACCTTACAGACTTGTCAAGCGCGATCACCTTGTCGCAAAACTCTTGGAAAAATGGCTTCATTCAACTTCCCTCTTCATATGCTAGGTATATTTGATTTTCGTGCGCAGATGAGCTCTGAGGACAATTCTCATATACATGTGAACTGTTCCCAAACTTTCGCTCCTCTGCCATCATCATCATCATCATCATCATCATCATCATTCACCTGCCACATATATCTCTGTGCAGTGGTTGGGATCCGGTTGCGTCTTTTGTGATACGCCCCTCACAACACATCTGGATTGAATTCTACTTACGGAGAGTATCCGGAGTCATAACAAATGATGGAAACAGTATCGCACAAGCAAATACTTATATGAGTTACAGGAACGATTCTGTCTGATTTGTCTGGTCAGGAAATTGTGACGCTGGAAGACCGCAAGAACTCGCTTTTGAACAGGCGTGAGGTAAAAGCGCTGTTCAGAGGAGCCGCCGGAAGGATCAAGAAGATCGAGGCAGCTGAAAAGATTGCGAGCCAGCTTAATGTCGATAAAAAGCAGGTTATCCCTATTAATCTCGTATGTGAAACGGGCATGACAGATGTCCACGCTGTCTTTTACGTCTATGACGATGAAAAAGAGGCGGCCAAGCAGCTGCCCCGCTACAGGCTGCTAAGAACAATGCCAAAAGAAGAACGCAAGAAAATCCTTGATGAAGAAAAGGCCGCCAAGCTCAAGGCCAAACAGGAGGCGACAGCATCCAAGAGCGGAGGTGCCAAGAGGTAGCAATGGCTGACAAGAAAGCGCAGGCAAAAGGCGAGGTTGCGGTATACAAGTTCTACAAGGTTTCCGGAGACAAGGTTACCCGCAGCAGGCGCGACTGTCCACGTTGCGGCAAGGGCACATTCATGGCCGAGCATAAGGACCGGTTTACCTGCGGCAAATGCGGATATACCGAGTTCACCCATAAAGACACTGCTAAAAAGGGCAAAAAGTAAACAAGAAAAAATCCTATCTCGAAATTTCTTTGATCTCTTTCTTGATGGCGCGCGCCACGGTCGGTACTAGCACTGGATAAAACGACTCGATGTAGCGCCTGCTCTTGGCTAGGCGGACGATGTTTGCAGTGCCTGCAGCGCTAGCATAGCCATGCAGAAACTCCCTTGTGACTTTGGCGGCCCTTTCGGCGTTGCGGT
>DASVCY010000084.1:0-3159 GCA_036381375.1 Nitrososphaera sp.
GGCGACGGCACATGTGCTATAGACTGCGCCCCTTTCGTCACATTTGGTCCAGGCGGTGACATCGACATACAGTCTGAATTGTACGAGGAGGTTGTATTCGAGATTACAACCGGCAACACTGAAACCAAGGTGAGCTACGAAAGTACAATAGCTGTTCTAAAGCTTGACCGTGACTCGTACGGTACTACGAGCTTTGTATACATATCGATAGCAGATCAGGATGTAAACCTTAATCCAACGGCGCGTGACGAATTCATAGTTGACCCAGACAGTAATCCAAACAGCGACCTGCTGATGCTTGATGGGGGAACCTTTGAAGATGCTATTGTATTCAGGGAAACTGGCAGCAATACCGCCGTCTTTGAAGGGAGGTACAGGCTCGGAGAATCAATACTTGCTGACAGCGAAGTGCTATCGCTGACACTTTTCGACAAGGCAAACTATAGAGCAAGCCTGGCGGTTCCGGAAAACCATTCTAACAACATCGACGAAATTACCTTCACGGTGGGCAATACTGACGGCACGATGGACATCGGAGGGGAGACGCAGCTCGTAACTTCGGATCCTGTCATTGAAGCAGACAAGGATTTGTATATGCTGGGGGACAGCGTCCACGTTACTATTGTTGACCAGGATGCCAACGTTAACTCTGGTGCTATTGACTCCATACAAGTGAGGATATCATCGAAAGGAACCGAGATCATGCTGGCTGCGCTTGAAACGGGTGCAAATACCGGCACATTTGAGCTCAGTTTCGAGCTTGCAGAGGAGACCGATGTGGCTGCATACAGGATTGAACCGGGCGACTCGGCAATAATCACTTACACCGATGAACGGCCGGCTGACTACTCTGAAAAGGTGCAAGCTGGCAAAAGTCCAGAAAAGGAATTTGCTCTTGAAATTGACATCCAGCTTCCTGACAGGATAGGAATAGATGCGACTGAGGTGGCGGCGCCTGTGGCAGAGGATGCAGCTGGCGAGGGTGGCCCTTACCACGTAGGTTCTTCGGTGACGCTCTCGACCGTTGTGGCCAACAACAATAATGAGCCGCAGCCTTTTGTGGCACTAATAGAAGTCAGGGACAGCGATGGAGTTACAGTGTTTCTTGCACTACAAGGCGGAACGCTAGAGCCGACCGGCTTGGCAGATATTGGAGCCCTGTGGCAGCCCGATCAGACAGGTATGTTTGAAGTAAGAGCCTTTGTGCTCAGCAATATCATTGGCGGAGTAGTTCTTTCGCCCGTCGCCTCATCTGAAATCGCGGTTATCTAAACAACAAGGTACTTCACTACTTCGTCAATATCGAGAACACCCACAACGACTATTCTATTCGAATCGAACTCTTGCGATTCGGGTACGAGCAATACGCTTGCCCCAACATCAAGTGCGGCTTCAGTCTTTTCATCAATGCTGCTCACCCTACCAACAGTGCCGTTTGGATTGATGGAGCCTGTCACCATCACCTTGTCGCTAACACCCTTGTCTGTCATGGCGGCTACCAGCATACCTGCGATCAGAGCCCCGGCCGAACCGCCGTCAATCGTCAGCGCCCTATCGTTTTGATCGTTTATGATCCTCACAATTATGTCCTTATCAGATATGGTTTCGCCCGTGTACTCTGAAGCCACCTCTGCAGCAGTCCTTACAGCTTCTTGGAAGGCAGGTTCGTACTGGGCATTGCCTACGTCAACAGATATCGACCCTGTACCAGAGTTGATCACCTCCACTTCTATCGGAAGCGCGATTCCAACGCCATCGTTGATTGCAAGGCTGTAATGGCTCACCCTAACCCGTTTGGCAGTCTCCTGAGTAAGCTCGAGCTGCTCTGAAAGTGATGAAATGTACTGTTCGTCCAGTTGGATTTTTGATTGGAGAAAAGATATCTCTGTTTGAAGTCTTTCAGCCTGCGCCTGCAATCTAGCCAGATCTTCTGCCTGAGCAGAAAGTTCGTTGCCAAGACTCTCAGCCTCCAAGGACTTGGCTGCAATCTCGCGGTTAAGATCATCCAGCTGAGCAGACTTTGTTTCAATCTCTTCATTCTTGGCTTCGATGGCCGCAAGGTGCTGTTTGATCTCCTGGTTCTGCAGCTCTATCGTGTTTGAGCTGCTTGCCAGCTCAGCCGACATGCTCGCTACTTCGGCAGCCAGTGCTCCAGAAACAACCAATGCTATGAGAATGACGGCCAGCACGGTTCTATTAGACAGTGCATTACCAAGCCGAGTTGCGAGCAATTTCCTAGATACTCTGTATAGATTGATCTTCTATAATAAATTGTTGATAATCTGATTTAGCAATTGATTACGTACAAATACCTTTAAAAAGTTACGGCGGAATTAAGAATGTCTGTGATCATTGTAGAAAAGCGACCATGGGGCAAGTTTGAGCGCTTTACGCTCAATGAAAAGAGCACAGTCAAACTTGTCTACCTTGATGGCGACAAGCGGTTATCGCTGCAGTATCATAACAACCGCTCGGAGTTCTGGAAGGTTATTAAAGGTCCAGTAAAGGTGCAGTTGGACAAAGATACAAGAGTGCTGCAAACAGGAGAAACTATTACTATACCCAAGAAAGCAGTCCACAGGCTTATTGGAGCAGGAACCGATGGAGTAATACTTGAGATATCAACCGGCGAGTTTGATGAGGGCGACATAGTTAGACTAGAGGACGACTATCGGAGAGAATGAGTTGATCCTTGCATAAATTGAATAAAAGCTGTATTGTCCATTCCATATGCAGATGAGGCTAATCCTTTAGAAATCAGCACGATGGAAAAAAGAGGATGGCTTAGAAGGTGCTCTAGTGGTCTATGCCACCACAATTAGACTAGCTTGGGCGCTTCCAATTCCTTCGTACAAGACAACAACGTCAAAATCCTTGCCCTCTACGTCAACAGGTGTGCTAAATTCCACGGTTGTAGCTGCGCATGTCGTGCTGATGCGACTGGGGTTCAAGAGTATCTTTAGCCAAGAGACGGTTGGCCCGTATAACTGCCATAGTGAGGGTTCCACTTGCCCTCATTATTGACTTTTTTAGGTTCAGAATCGATAGCAGCGACTTGGTAATATTTCCGTCATTTTCGATATGCATACTTGCAACTACTTGACAGCATATTCAGATCCGCACAAGGTGTCAAAAGAAGTAGGGGGGAGATGTATACCC
>DASVCY010000085.1:0-5246 GCA_036381375.1 Nitrososphaera sp.
GCCATCGGTGGCTCGATAGCTGTGATGCCTGACTTTTTCGTCGACCGCATAATACGCCTGGAGTCAAAAGAGAAGTTCTTTGACGCGCTGACAGAAAAGGCAGAGCGGGGCGGCGGAAGCATCAGAGGGGTGCCAACAGTCGACGTCAAGGGCGGTAACGCAGTCAATGTAGCCTACTGCCTTTCAAAGCTGGGAGTCAAGGTTTCACTGTTTACAGTGGCAGACGAAATAGGCGCTGCTATGGTAAGGCAGGCATTTTCGCAATTTGGCGACAGGACGACTCTCAGGATAAGCACGGGCAGGAGCGGCCTCACCACTTCGTTTGAATTCCCGCATGGAGGCACAAGGGTAAACGTCATGGTGAGTGACGTTGGCGACAACGACAATTTTGGACCAGAAAGGATAGAGTCAGAAGCCGACAGGGCTATTCTGAAAAATGCCGACGGCGTCGTGATAACCAACTGGGGGAGCAACAAAAGGGGCACCGAGCTTGCCGAATTTGCTTTCAGGAACTCACCAAGTGCCTTCCACCTTATCGATCCTGCAGACATCGAAACTAGGAAACAAGACTTCTACAATTCCCTAACCAAGCTTGCGGAGATAACCGACTGCCTGAGCATAAATGAAAATGAATGCAACTCGCTTGCGAACGCACTTGGGATTGCACATCCGCTCGGGGCCAGCTTTGACGCAAATGAAGTCAAGGCGGCTGCCAGGACAGTTGCGGAAAAGGTGGGAATCAGCACCGATCTGCACACAAGGATTGGCTCGGCGTGGTCGAACGGGAGGGAAAGTGCATTTGTGCATGCAATAAGAGTAGACGCAAGGACTCTTACAGGTGCCGGAGACACGTGGGATGCGGCAGACATTATCGGATACCTTGCAGGACTTGAGCCTCATGAAAGGCTGCTGTTTGCAAACTGCTGCGCGTCGCTCTATGTAAGAGACCCGCAGGGCGAGCCTCCCGTCATGAACAAGGTCTTCGAGTTGTTGGAAAGGGTACAATAGGAGTGAGATCAGACAAACTTGCTCGCATCAAACGGTTCTTTGATCGATCGCAGCATGTAGAGCATTTTGCAGATGTAGCGCTGCTTTGACGGGATCTCGACCAGCTTTCGCTGGTAAAAGTCGATCAAATGATCGATAATGCAGGTGCTGTCCCCTGATTCTGAGAGATTGGTCAATATCTGCGAGTACCAATACTCCACCAGGGCATCCTCGCCGTGTTTTTCCTCCAGCTCGACCAGAAATGCAAAGTTCGAATGGCAGCGGCGGCATAACCCATAGTGAGCCCTGGCATACGATCTACGCTCGAAATGACCGCACCTTGTCTTCATCCGTCATGGTATATTGCACGGAGATCCTATTTGAACCCCGGCAGGCATTTTAAATGACAAGAGCGTCCTAGATTTTATTATGATAGAGGCAGAGGATGCAGCTAGGATTGTCGACACAATCGCCAAGAACCTGATAGGGGTATCAAAGAATAGATCCAATTTTGAGAGGCTGCCGGACACATTCTGGGGATACTTCGCAAGGGGGCATGACGCAAAAGGCAGGTTTGGAGTGATCGTCACCTATTCTGAAAACGGCAGTGATGTTGACGAGCTGATAAGAATGTACGAGCAGTGGGTCGCAAAGAGCAAGTCTAGGTGACCTGGTCTATAATCCACTCCCGGAATTTTGCAATGGCAAAATCTTCCGACTGCTTGACAAATACTGGATCCTTTATTCTCCACTGGTCCTGTGGTATGCCGTCAAAGAATTCCTGCATGCACAGTATAAACCTGAATCGCAGGTTTCGCGGGTTTTCAGAGATCCCATACCGGTAGAGAATGTCTGCTATTTTTCCAAAGGCTTCGTCGTAATTCCGCTTGAATGGTTCGATCTTGAAGGTCTCTGCCAGAATCGCAGTTATCGCATCAAGATCGTCCCGGAGCATGATGATCATGATTTGGCCCTAAGCAGTTCCAACTTTCTGCCATATACGGCATTCATGTTATAATCCAGGTCAAGATTGTATTTCGTGGCCAAGTAATACAGAAGCGCGGCCGACTCGGTTATTTCTATCCTGGCGTGCTCGACGTTGTTCTTTTCCATTGCAAAAGCGATTTCGCCAATTTCCCTCACGAGGTGAATAAATGCGGCAGCCTTGTCGTCGCCAAACTTTTTGTTATAGTATTCAACTGCGACGGAGCTCATATGTGCGTCAATTGATGACGCGCTGGTTATAAAAATTAGCAGACGGAGGGTGTGGGAAACAAAGAAACCCCGCCCTATTTACCTCAGATCAAAATTTTGTCATTTTGCGCGCTGTCAACGCCTCTCTTCTTTTCTGAATGCCATGCAAGTATGTATGTACATAGGCTGACAATTCTGGTGCCCGGCCAACAAATGCCTTAGGGAGGGGAGGAGGTAGTTAAGAGGACGAGCTTGCATCTATCCCGTATCCTTGGCCCCCTCCTACAGGCATGCCCATCTGATGCGCCTTTTCCATGGTGTATGTGTACATATATGGACAGCAGGAAGCAGCAGAAGAAGAATCATCACATATCGCCAGCAAATTTTTTGATCTATTGTTTAGCAGCGGGTAGTTGACATCTTCGCCCTCCAGGATATCGATTCAATCCTTCTTATTTTCTTCTTGCCATGCGCAATTTTCTGGGTTGGCTCCAATGAGATTATACCGAGCAATGGAACGAGTACCAGGCTAGACGGCAACGGAGGGGAGAATGACGCTTCCATGTGAGGCCCGTAAAGGAAAGCAACGGCGGCTGAACCGCCCTGGGTGCGGGTTGGATTGTGCAGGTTATCGGTGTGCTTATTAAGTAGGGCTATAAATCCATTCTATGGACGTACTCTCAGAAGACAGATGCAGCTGCCAAGAATGCATGGATGAACAGGCAGAGATGTGCCTGGCCAACCACTGCGAGTGTTGCAAGCACTAAAGACGGCCACATCCATGCTGCAATTTTTTCTCAAGCTGGTCATGCCACTGTCAGGCAGCACTTCTTGAACTTCTTACCGCTACCGCATGGGCATGGGTCATTCCTTCCAACCTTTTTCTTCCCTGAATTATAGCCCTTCAATCTAGGCAGAGGATTATTGTTCCTGTAAAAGTTGCCAGGTACGGGGTTGAATATGCCCAGAGGTCTCTGGGGACCAGGTGTTGCAGATGGTCAAACTCGCCGCCATACACGGAAAGTATGGTGTCATAGTCAATGCAGCTTGTGTCTATGAGACCTTTCTTGAACAGATCTTCGATGAACGGGAGCGTGCTCTCGTCCTTGAACTCGGCCAGGGCGTCTGTCAGTATGCTCCTTGCACTTTCGTCGTCTTCGTCCACTATCACCTTCTTGAAGATCTCAAGAGACTTTGACCTGATTTCCGGATGTTCTTGAGATATTATAACGAGTACCCTGGCGGCACCGTTCCTTACGAACGGGTCAAGGGAGGAATCTGCCACCATCGACGCGAGTGTGTCGAATCCTCTTGGTCCAAAAGCTGGCAACACATACGGCATGTCTTCGGTAATCCAGTCTCCAGCATCGTCATAGTGAATTCTCATTGCACTGTAGACAGCAGAAGCAGCCTCTTTTCCACCAATCTTTGCCAGGATATGCATAGCACATATTGGGGCCCAGATAGAGAATGACTCCGACTCTGTGTCCCAGTACTTTTCCTCAGTTGCGATCCGAATCAGGTGTGGCAGAGCCTCGTCCTTCCTCGCGATTATGGATCTTATTGTTTCAGGATCCGTTTCAGGACCACGCACGGCGAGTCTGTAGACCAGAGATTCGACATGCTCTTTCACTGACCTATGTAGCGTCGGTTTAAAAAATAAGGATATCTTGACGCAATGCAAAGGCTGGCTCGGAATTCGTAGGCGATGTTTGGGTAGAGGTCCTGCAGTAGACTGCTCCTGACCACAGTGGCGGCACCGCCAGACGAAAGGCTAGCACAATTTTTGAAGAACGGCAGGGACTGCGAGAGGAAGGCCACCAGTGCGCCGGGTGTGTTCCTTCTCAAGCTGCCCCAGTTCAAGGGAAGGGCTCCCTCGCCTGCCACAGAGGTCGACGAGGTCAACCTCGAGAGGAAGCCTGCAGTGAATGAGGGCGAAGACGTGTTCGAGGGCTCTGTTAACTTAGGATAATTCGTAAAGCTAGGACTATCCTAGCTTTTTCATTGCAACATAAGAAAGAAGAACCAGAACAGACCCAGAGCTATAATAATCAGATATAATCTAGACTTGTGTATTTCAATACCAGAACTCGCAAGCCCCGAAATGAGAGCATGAAAAGTGTCAATTCCGGACAACCAAGCGTCCAAGATCGTGTCCAATATTGCAAGACAGGGCTGCTGCCTTATCGGCTATTTTGGATAGACCCTTTCTACGACCACTACCCAGTCACTTCTATGTTCATTGTAGTGACTGTTGATAGCGGCTGTGCAGGCGGCTGCAGCTTATCCCAGACAAATATCCTGACCATATAGTCACCCGCTTCCTCCGGCGTCCATGAGAGGGAGATGTCGGCAGTATTACCGCTTTCTATATTGCCATTCTGCCATCCAATGAACACCACCGCTCCTCCATCCTTGCCGGTTATCTGTACTATGAAGGCATAGTCCTGAGCTATTTGCTGGCGGTTTGAGAGGGTGCCGGTGATGCTTACCTGCTGGTCTATGCCGGTTTGAGATATGCCAATTCCAAATTGGTCAAGGAATGAGGGGTTGCACACCACGATTCTGTCAAGCGGGTTTTCCTGAAAATGGCTGTTCGGGAGCGTGCCGGTGGCACAAGAAGAAGAGCTGCTGCCGCCATTCTGCTGCTGGCTGTTGCTGTTGATTATAACAACGCGGTCGCCGCCGCCTCCACCTCCGCTGCTTCTGTGCCTGTCGCCATCTTCATCGTCATCTTCATCCTGTTCAGCTACGGGGTTGACCGTTATCGACACTATCGCAGCAGTGCTGTTGTCTGTGCCGTCATTTACCACAAACGTAAAGCTGTCTGCTCCATTAAAGTTTGCATTTGGCGTATAGGTTACTTCGCCGGTGGTGGAGTTAAATCCGGATAGCGTGCCCTCTGCCGGGTCGGTGACGATGCCGAAGGTAAGGGCGCTGCTCTCAACGTCGCTTCCTGTGAGTGTAAATGTCACGTCCTCGTCTTCGTCAGTCGTGACGCTCTGCCCGTCGGCAACCGGCGCGTCGTTTGTCCCGTTTACAGTGATAGAGATTGTGGCAGGTGC
>DASVCY010000086.1:0-10176 GCA_036381375.1 Nitrososphaera sp.
AATGTTCCCGGTTCCTGCCAACTACCCGTCAGCAATGGATTTTGATTCAAACGGCAATATCTATTTCATCGGGATAAATTCAAAGTCGCTCTTTTTTGGCAATGTCGCAGAAATGAGGAACGGCACTTCCGAAGGCATCACCGAAATCCCCTTGCCCATGGACGGCTTTTCAGGAATCGACCCTCGCATCATAACTGCCGGACTGCTGGTGGTCGACAACGAGAGGAACGATGTGTGGGTCTCACTACTTGCTTTTCAGCTTAAAGGCCAATTATTCCAGTATGATGTTGATTCAAATGAAATTGTGAGGACGGTAGACCTGCCGGCCGATCTCAGCTCGCCGGTAGGCGGGGCAATCGACAATTCCGGTAACCTTTGGGTCGGTGATCATGGCACAAACATATTCTTCAGGTACAGCCCTGCAACCGACGAGCTCACAAAATTCACAACGTCAGTAGCCTCTCCAAGGATTTTTGGCGGTGATACCACCCCGGCCACTGCTCACACATGGCCATACTGGCTGCAGAAGGGCGAAGACGGTTCGATCTGGTTCAATCAGCACACGGGCAACAAGATCGCACGCTTTGACCCTGAAACACTCACGTTGACCGAGTACTGGATACCAACACAGAATCCAACCTGGGCAGCATGCCTTCCTGATGCACCAAGCTGTGGGATTGCAAACGCCATGCAATTTACTACAGGACAGAATGGTCAAGTGTGGTTTTCTGAATGGACTGAAAACAAGATAGCACGGCTGGATGCTGCAAAGCAGGTTCCATTTGCAATCTCGGCAACTGATGAAATAACGGTTGCAAGAGGCGATAGCGCCGAGATTAGAATCACGGTAAACGCTGGTGGCGACTTTAACGGCAGGATGCTTGCATCGGGCACGTTTACTCCAAACGGGATGCTTGGAAATTCAACAGGAATATTCAGCGAAGAGTCGGTGTCTTTGTCAGGAGGATCAAAGCAAATATCCTACACGTTCACCCCTGCGCAAGATGTTGCACCGGGAAGGTATGTCATCATGATTGGGGCTGAAAATGACGAAGTTTCACAGCTAAAGGCTGTCCTGGTCAACGTAGTCTAGTGGGAATGTTGTTCCGCATTTGTACCAATGAGCTTAAATCTAATAGGCCCCCTTAAATTCCTGCATGGCTAGCACAAAGCTATTGCAGTTTGGCCCATTCCCACTCAGGATAATGGTCGGGATAACATTCCTCGCTCACAGGGTACCAAGTCTGGCAGACTTTGGGCAAGTGCAGGGCTTTGTAGGCAGGCTAGGTTTGCCTCCAGAAATGGCATTCGTTGTAGCAATCCTTGAAATCGGAGGCGCAATTGCCATGTTCACAGGAGTTTTGACGAGGATCACCGCGATCCTCTACATCATATTTATGCTGGCAACAACATTCGTGATCAAGCTGCCAAGGGGCTTCGTGGGCGGGTTCGAGGTCGACCTGCTGCTCTTGGTTATGGCGGCCAGCCTTCTCATTACGGGACCCGGAAGGATCTCAATCGAGTGGGATGTGCTAAAGAGAGAGATATGGCCGAGGGGAAAGTCACTCGTTCCGCAAAAAGAACTCAGGATCCGTTGAGAATGACAACTCCTGGCATTTCATCACCGGCAAGATAGCGAAGGGTGGCCCCGCCGCCTGTGGATACATGACTCACTTCGTTCTCGGCCACTCCTGCTTTTTTCATTGCTTCTAGTGTATCGCCCCCGCCAATGAGAGTCTTACTCCCGCGCCAGAATGCAAGGGCCATACTCTTGGCAATATTTACGGTTCCGTTTGCAAATGCCCTTATCTCAAACAAGCCCATAGGGCCGTTCCAAAAGATAGTTCCTCCGTCATTGCCACCCACTTCTGCCGAATAACGTTCTATGGTTTCGCTGCCAATGTCGTAGCCGGCCATATTGTCTGGAATGTCTCCCCTGACCATTGTGACCGAGTTGTCGTTTGGCGACGTTGCACAGACATGATCTGTCGGCAGCATTATTTTGTCGCCGTATGTTGAAAGAGCCTTTGTGACCCACGGTAGATGTTCTTCATCGATGAGTGATTTACCCGTCTTCATTCCCTTTGCCTTCAGAAACGTGTAGGCGGCTGCGCCGCCAATGATCGCCCTATCTGCCTTTGGCAACAGGTGCTCTAGCGCGCCAATCTTGTCCTTAATCTTGACCCCGCCAACCACAAGAGTAAACGGCTTCTTCGGGTTCTCTCTTACCATTGAAAGGTATTCTACTTCCTTACTCAGGTTGAACCCAGCGAGCCGGGTATCAAAGAGCCAAGCAGCGCCGTAAGTAGATGAATGCTTTCTGTGAGAAGTGCTAAACGCGTCGTTAACATAAATATCTGCAAGCGCCGCGAGCTTTTTGCTAAATTCGGGATCGTTCAGTTCTTCTTCTTTGTGGAAGCGAAGATTTTCGAGCAAGAGCACGTCCCCTTTGCTCATCTTTTGAATTTGGTCCTCGACTTCAAAACCGACGCAGTCATCTGCGAACCGTACAGAGGAGGATTTTCCTATAATTTCTGCGAGGCGCTTTGCAACAGGCGCAAGCGAGTACCTCTTGTCAGGCCCGTCCGGCCTGCCTAGGTGTGAAGCCAATATGACTTTTGAGCCGCGTTTTGTAAGGTACTCGATAGTTGGAATCGACATGCGTATCCTATAGTCTTCACCAACAGATCCGTTGTTTACGGAAACATTGAAGTCGACTCTTACGAGCACCCTTTTGCCATCAAACTGCGAATCAGAAAGGTCGGTAAGGGTTCTCAGCGCCAACTGAACGATTGGTAATCTGAAGAGGTCTAATTTATCTTTATTATTGCCTTAAAAGGCTCTTAACTTGGCCATCGTCCCTAGCCAAGAACGACATGAACCAGTTCCTCACACATGCTGCCTGTTGCAATCTACTTTCTCAGCATGGAAAATGGGCGTCGAAACATTATGTCCTGTACTTGATATTCTGTATACACCGCTGCATCAAATTCCTCATTTCAGTACCATACACACATAGTGGTGGAGGGGGAGCCACCTACAAGCATCGTTGTACACTGCTGAGCGCTGTCTGTGGTTATCGCTCTCTGTTCATACTTCGTTAGCAGTTGTTCGAAGAAATATCGGTAGCATACGAAAATGCTCCTCTTACGAGAGACAAGTCCATGGCCAAGCATGTACCTGGTGCAGGTGGGTATGCAACTCACGGCCAGTAGTGAATGTCGCCCATCTGAAGCAATTTTTCGTCAATAAAAATAACACCCTGACAAGGTGTCTCTATCCGAAGCCTGTCAGCCAGGTGAGAGTAACTCTGTACCCGTTTTCATATGGGGACATCCTGTATCCTCGCATCAAAGGCAGCGTCGAGATCGTGGACAACTTCACAATCAAGAAACACACACACTATTCATTTTGTGATATGGACAATAGTCGACCACCTGAATATCATGATTTGAAAATTATCTGATAGATTACAACTAGCGCGTTTTTTTATGATTATATCTTAATAATATATTTGGAGGGTCGATTCGACGAATGAGTAAAGTTCCCACATCCTTCCGCGGCGTCTTGGCTGTAGTTGTTATTGTTGTTGTCGCTTGTACACTTGTGTATCCGTTCAATTCTGCAGAAGCGATCGTTTCCGGCCATTCAGCTGCACCGATACATTATTTACAATACCCTTACAACCTCCTGGTGATCTTTTTTACAATTGTGTGCTCTGCCCTCTTGGCCACGATCTTATTGCACTATTACAGAGCGCAGTGGGGAAGTAGGTCAGTAATTACCGAATAATTGTTTCTATTATTTTCTTCCAGTAATTTTAAAAATAATCTAATGCTGAATTGTCCTGCTAGGTAAGGCGGGCTGGCTTGTTCATCCCCTTTGGTATCGGGCGCCATCGTAACGCGGCCATATGCACAGGCTCGCCTGACCCTGGCAGTATTCAGAACGTTTTAATAAAATAAGCGACGAGAATCCTGTCCGTGAGCGGCTTTATCCCGAAAAAGGTCCTTGGAAAGTTTATGCATGTTACAAATGAGCCTCTGAAAAGAGCCAGTGGCAAGTCGCTAGTGTTTTTCATGGGATCTGGCTTTTGCCCTTTCTGCGCTGCGGAGCGCTGGGCAATAGTGGAGGCCCTTGCCAGATTTGGGAGATGGGAGGGGCTTGTCGAAACCACCAGTGCCGGACATGATGAAAAATATCTGAATATCCCCACTGTGAGCTTTGCGCGGGCAAAATATGAAAGCGACTATATAGAGTTTGTCGGACGCGAGACTGCAGATAGGAATTTCGAACCGCTACAGGAGCTCGAAGAAAAGGACTATGAAATTCTGGACACCTTCAACCCCGATCAGATAATCCCATTTCTCCTCATCGATGGGCAGTTCATGCAGGTTGGGGCCGGCTACAGCCCCCAGATCTTAGAAGGAATGGACCACGCCAAGGTGAGAGCAGAGCTTGGGAAACTTGATTCGCCAGTAGGACAGGCAATGAGGGCGGAAATAGACAACATCACGGCGTTGATATGCAAGAGCATAGGCGGCAGGTCAGATGTATGCAATTCAGAAAATATCAAAAGCTTGGTTGCGAAAATCTAGTCTTCTTCTGCAGCCAGGACTTGCTCTTTTAGTGGAGTGACCCGGACAGTAGTCGGGCATCCGAGCTTGCTAGAAGCAACTCTGAACGCTTCCTTTGCAAGGTCCAGGTTTGCTGCAGTCACATGAGCCTCTATCAGAGCCTGCCCTGGCACGACTCTTGCTGCAAGGCCGGTTGCCTTGCCAAAGGCGCGCCTCATGCCTTCCTGAAGACGGTCTGCACCCGCTGTGGCGATCATTTTGTTCTCTCTGAGGACTACATGTGGGTAGACCCTGAGCATTGAGAAGAAAGACATTTCGCCAGCAGTGGCCATCCTTTTGTTGGCCGCAAGCCTTGCTGCCTCTAAGGCGTTGTGCCTTATCTGGAGCTTTTCTGTTGCTAGTAATTCCAGCTTGTAGTCGTAATTGTCGCCTGCCTGCCCTGAGGAAAACCTTGCAATCTTGATTTGGGGTTTACCGGCAATGTATTCACGCCTTACATACGGCATCCCGCGAGTCTCACGGTAATTAACTCCTTTCATTTCAATCCCTAAATTTGAATGCTTAAATGTGGAAGTTTGCTGTGATTTAATCGTTATGTCGTCAGCTCCGGCGAGCGCGCCTCCTTTTTCTGACAGCAAGGCGGACGTGGCCGAGGCGCCGCCGCAGATGGTAGAGGCACGCCTTGCAGCCGGCGGAAAGATAATCGTTGACGACACGCGCTTTCAGGACGAGCTCCGGACAAAGGGCTTTGGAGAAAAGGAAGATCATTATGTGCTTAAACCGTACGAGGCACTCTATCTGATGCACACGAATCGGCTTACGCTCAAGAACAAGCCTGGCTTGACGTTCGATTCATTGTTTGAATTGCTGCTAAAGTACGACAAAAACATCATGACCAAGTTCTTGATCTACCGCGACCTCCGGAGTAGAGGATACGTTGCGAAGGAAGGATTTGGATTTGGGAATGACTTCCGCGTCTATGAGCGGGGCGAATATGAAAAAAAGCCGGCAAAATATGTGGTCTTTGGGATAAACGAGGGCACCAACATGACCGCAAAGGATCTTGCAGAAGCAATAGACCAGATAGAAAAGATGGGTAAGGAGGCCGTTGTAGCCGTGATAGAGCGGAGAGGCGAAGTGATCTATTACAAAGCGTCAAAAATGCGCTTTATCGAAAACAAGTATTATCGCCAAAACGGTGAATAAGCAGAATTGCTATAATAATCATACCATTGACGTTCAAGGAGATCTATTGCGCTGACTGCAAGACTGTGCTTGCAAGGTATTCAACAAAATACTTTACAGACGCGGACATCAACGAGCTCGTCAGGCTGCACTATTCGGCTCACATCAAGGATGGCCATTCCATGGTAACAAGGATTGCTGACTAACGATGGTGGCAACGACTTCAACTGTAACGTTTTATATTCCCACGAACAATTACTATACATACACATATGCAACGCAACCTTTGCGACAGGATTATCAAGCTTGACCGCAACATACGATTTGTTGGAATAGTCAACAGCAGGGGCGAAGTTATCGAAGGCGGCTTCCAGCAGGGGGTCAGGCCACTTCTCAACGAAACCGAGGAGCAACAGATGTATATCCAATCGCTCTGGAACCTCACTACGCTAGAGTCATACAGCGGCAGGCTTGGTAAGGTGCGCTACAGCATAACCGAGCACGAAAGGGTCACGCTGATGACTTTTCCTCTTGCCAATGGCATACTCTGTTTATCGACTACACCAAAAGCCAACATGAACAAGATCCGCGACAAGGTAATGAAGACGATCAAGGAAAAACCAGGCAATAAGAAAAACAATAGGAAGAAAAGGGATGCAAAAGGTTAAATTGGCACCCGATCAGCTGCATGTTTCAAGCTTGGCAAAACGCTTTTGCGAGAATTGCTTTTACCGGGGCGACGAATCTGAATTCCTGGCTGCGGCTGATTTTTGTCTTGATTGCATGGGGGTCCACTCTGCGTGCCCAAAATGCAAGGCCGGATTCCATAGCGTCCATGTGATAGAATGATGGATACGGTTTTTTAGCCCCTTTGTTCCTCTATCCTAGGCTGCAAGATGATGACGACGTAACAGTCCCCCTATTATCTGCCCGGAATGAAAAAGGCAGAGAAAATGAAGAGAATTTACCGGACTGCCGAATCTTGCGCCTCTTAAAAAGACATCAAATGTGCATCACTTTAGACCGCCACTATCTTGCAAACAGGAACTCTGGTGCTACTCCGCGTACGGAATCGTAATTGATTTGTGCATTTTTCGTTGTTACAAGTGATGCGAACAGATCTGTTACATGGCTACAAGAAGGACATCTTTCTTCTTGAAAACCCAACTTGGTATGCTACTGATAACTAATAACAGCGAACAGGATTAGCGTCATCATCTATGTTGGCCCTGATGCTCAATCATAGGCTTGAATTGTTTGCACATTCACTGCGGACTTCTCATGGATGCAAGGCGATTTGTCAATTAACATAAGAGTGCTCCGGCCGGGATTTGAACCCGGGATCTCCGCCTTGAGAGGGCGAAATGCTTAACCGGACTACACCACCGGAGCCCGGACAGTTTCAATAGCGTACAAAATATAAACGCAACTTCGGACGTTTTGAGCACCGTCCTTGAATTAGCGCCAAGGGAACAGGATATCATTGAGCGTACATTGTCATCCAAGAGGGAATCTTCATTAGTGTCATATTGGATTTTGTCGTTGGTATTTGCACATTTCATCTCTCTGCTTCTTCCCGCTAACTTGTGTGGCCATGCTGTTGTGCTCTATTGCTCTTCAGCCAGTCCCTGTCTTTGGACAGTCATCGTCTTCTGTCTTTGACCTTCGTGCGGCCTATCATTATATAACTTCACAATACAATCATTCCCTAGGGCTGGTAAGAGAAAATGAGCATATTGAGAAGTACTGGCTGTGGTCTGATAATGAACTAGCAGCTCTTGTCCTGAGGGATTATGCTCCTGCTGTCTCCGAAAACATCACAAATTCTGTAGTAGAGTATGTGGATGGCTACACTGAGTTCAGATCGGCATACGGTACAATTTTAGGAAAGGACCCATCTTTTCAAGCACCCATAAACAAGAACATAACTGACAAGATATGGTTCACGGATTTTGCCGGTGACAGCGAGCTGCAATGTGCTGATTATGCCGATATTGCGTTTCTGAAAGCTATCCATTACTACAAGATTGGAGATTACCGGCGGAGTAACGAATGCTATCAGGCAGGAAGCGAGATGTTTGATGGCGCAGGATTTAGGGATGGTGCCTATGCAGCAGATGGCAATCGGTACAGCACCTACAAAGTGGCATTATGGCAGATAGCAAATGATCTGACAAGACGCGGAGACCCTGATGTTGCAGAGCAAACAAGGGAAATACTCGGAAAGATGCAGGACAGAAAGACAGGAGGAGTGTATACACATTATACATCGAATTTAACCCCTGATGGCCAAACCAATGTGGAAACGACCTCATTAGCCATACTTGCTCTTGATAGTTCATTACTCGAACCAAAGGTTCCGTCAGCAACGACCGAAATTCTGCAAAGGTGTGCTGAACTGGGAATAAAAGAAGAGGAATGCAGTGAAAGGGCGATATTGGGAATGGAGTGTCTGGGTATGAGTTGCGGCAGTACCGAAAGAGACCAGATAGAAGTACTTCAAAATCCTACAATGCTTGCTATGTTTGGTTTATTGGCAGCAGGAATAGGGAGCGTGTCAGCGATATTCTTCATAAAGACAAGAAAGAGAGGAGGTAAGAAAGAAACAGGCCCATGAGGAAAGCGTATCGATGCCTAGAAGAAATAACAAATGGTAAAGCTCAATACCAGCGCGTTAAGAAGAGAATTGTGCTATGCCGCCAACTTACGTTTATGGACAAATATCACTTGATTTCAAGCTCAAAGACGGCAAGATAGCCAAAGCCACCTTCAAGTACAAGTATTTTGCAAAAGACGACACTATCGAGTATGTTGACATTGAATACAGTGATCCAAGACTACAAGAGATCTTTGATGACAATGACTATATGATTGAGAGGGTTGACAAACATATTAGAAACCTGCTGGCAAAGCAGCAAAGTTGACATCTTCGCGGGATACAAGGCGTAGAGAAGCCATCGCTGCATATATGTATATGCTGCAATTGAACCTCTGATAAGGAAATCCAAGCGGTTCTGAAAACCTCGCAGAGAAGAGCAAGGAATAACCAGAATCATATGCACACGTGTATATGTCTGCCAAGAGGCTCGCCAGAGTTTAACACTGTAGAAGAAAATCCTGGAAGCTGGGGGAAGTATGACCTCTGCGAGTTGCAATGTACTATGAACAGTTTGCCGACCTGAAATCACCCGCCATCGTCGCATTTAACAGGACAAAGAGGCTCATTCTGGCATAGTCAGATATTTGCTGGGTGGAGTAGTAGGAAAGGTTATCCTAATTATATTAGTCCGTATGGCACAGTGGTCATGCGTCAAAGATGAGTAAGAACTCATCTTCGCAAGCCCGCAAGTCTACGTGACTGAATGTTTTTATCACTTCATCCATTATAGCGTACATGATCGCCTTTGGGTATCCCCGAGAAGATAAAGGAGATACAGGACCAGATACATCGGACCCAGATTAACAAGGCTACCGAGTTCCACATCGGGATCCTGAAAGCCAAGATAGCAAAGCTCAAGCGGGAGCAGGAGGAAAACATCCACGGTAGGACGGTTCATACTGGCGGGGAAAACGTTGGCTTTGACGTAAGAAAGACAGGTGATGCAACGATAGTGTTAATCGGACTTCCAAGCGTCGGCAAGTCCACTCTCTTGAACAAGCTCACTAATGCAAAATCAAAGATCGCCTCTTACCATTTTACGACGCTTACGGCAGTTCCGGGAATGATGGAGTACAGGGGTGCGCGTATCCAAGTGCTAGATCTCCCCGGGATCATTGAAGGCGCATCAAGCGGAAAAGGATTTGGTAGGCGGGTTCTTTCAGTAGCAAGAAACGCAGACCTCATCTTGATAGTTCTGGATGTTTTTCAGCCTCACCACTTGGAAATATTGAAAAGAGAGCTCTCCGAGGCAGGCATCAAGGTGGACCAGAAGCCGCCTGACGTGGTAATTGAGAAGACGTCTACTGGAGGCGTTTCTGTTCACGCGCAAGTCTCGATCAAGGTCTCTGAACGCCTTGTCAAGGAAATCGTCAAGCTTTACGGCATACACAATGGGCGCATAATAATCAGGGAGCCCGGCCTGACGGACGAACAGCTGACTGACGTGCTCAACGGTAACCGTGTTTATGTGCCATCGCTTACTGTGCTGAACAAAATAGATCTAGTTAACAAGGGCTTTGTGCAAGAAGTACAGGCAAAGATAGGGAACAACTTTATCCCGATATCTGCAGATGCAAACATAAACATCGACGCACTAAAGGAGGCCCTATACCAGAGGCTGGACTTTATCAGGATCTACATGAGGCCAAAAGGAGGTGAAACCGACTACAAGGAGCCAATGATAATGAAGCGCGGCTCGACCGTGCAAGATGTTTGCAACAAGATTCATCGCAACATGGTCAGGAATTTCCGCTA
>DASVCY010000087.1:0-8168 GCA_036381375.1 Nitrososphaera sp.
TCGGGGCGACGAAAAAACGTCGTGTAAACGAGCTGCTCAGAAAAGCATCAATCAATCTACAGCGACAACAACACGTTCAAGAGCATATTGACCGCCACGGCACTGGGTCAAAAAATCAATCAATGTGTGTTCATGATCCAGCTATTCGATGGATCACCCAAATGAAAAAATTTAAATTTGCTTACTTTAACAGTTGGTGAGGGTTCAAAAAATTCCAACACTGCAACAGACCTACACTGGCTATAAGGCCAAGCTCATTCTAGAAGACGGCAGTGTTTTTGACGGCATTGGGTTTGGCTATCCTTCAGAAATCGGTGGTGAAGTCGTGTTCAACACTGGAATGGTCGGGTACACAGAAACGCTGACCGATCCATCATACCGGGGCCAGATCCTGTGCATGACTTATCCTCTGATCGGCAACTATGGCGTTCCAAGCTTTGACATCAGGGACGAATACGGCTTGCCGAAGTTCTTTGAATCAGACAAGATACAGGTCAAGGCATTATTGGTTCATGATTTGTCAGATATTGCAAGCCACTGGAGCTGCACAAAGACACTAGACCAGTGGCTCTATGAAGAAAAGGTGCCGGGGATTTATGGCATCGACACCAGAGCATTGACGAAAAAGCTGCGCGTAAGAGGAGTCATGATGGGTGCAGTCGTTGTTTCCAAAGAAGAAGGAGAGATAACCGACTTGCAGCTGAAAAAAGCGCTTGCAAGCGCAAGGTATGAGGGTCTTAACTTTATGCCCGAAGTGTCGACAGACAGGCCGCAGGAATATGGTGACAAGGGCAAAGACTGCATCGTCGTCCTCGACACAGGCGTAAAGTACAGCATAATAAGGAATATTATGCGCACAGGCTATCGGGTCGTGCGCCTTCCTTGGGATGCAACGCACGAGCAGATAATGTCCTACAACCCGAAGGGAGTAGTAATCAGCAACGGGCCAGGTGACCCCAAGGTTTGCACGCCTACTATCAAGACCGCTTCAAAATTAATCAAAGAGTCCACGCCGACGCTTGGAATATGCCTTGGGAATCAGATACTCGCGCTTGCAGGTGGCGCTAACACGTATAAGCTGAAATTTGGTCACAGGGGCCAGAACAAGCCCTGTATCGACAGGCACAATAACCAAGTCTATGTGACGAGTCAGAACCACGGGTACGGGATCGACCCCAAGACACTTGGAAAATCCGGCTTCAAAGTCTGGTTTGCAAACGCCGACGACGACACTGTAGAGGGTATTGAGCACAAGAGCAAACCCATAATTGCAGTGCAATTTCATCCCGAGGCGTCACCAGGACCGTACGACTGCATGTATGTGTTTGATCGCTTCAAAGAGCTTATCGCTAATGGGATTGGCAAGAAACCGGCATTGTCGTCAGAGCATAAAGCCCAAAGGAAGTCGACGCGGCCGGCAGCGAAGAAAAAGACAAATAAGCCGTTGAAAAAATCCGCAAAAAAGAAAGGGGTGAAAAAAAGGCGCCAAGGGATGAGTCAATAAAAAAAGTACTCGTGCTGGGCAGCGGTGCAATAAAAATCGGAGAAGCAGGCGAGAGCCAGTAAACTGGCCGCAAATTCGACTACTCCGGTTCGCAATGCCTCAAGGCTCTAGCCGAGGAAGGAGTAAAGAGCGTCCTCATAAACCCCAACATCGCGACTATCCAGACCGACACGCGCTTTGCTGATAAAGTATATCCTGTGCCGATCAATGCTGTCAACGTTGAAAAAATAATCCAGATGGAAAGGCCCGACTCCATCATGCTTGGGTTTGGCGGCCAGACGGCGCTCAACTGCGGTGTCGCGCTGCATGAACAGGGCATCTTGGAAAAATACGGCATAAGGGTGCTAGGGACGCAGATCAAGGGGATTGAAATAACAGAAGACCGACAGCGCTTCAAGGATGCGATGATAAAGTGCGACGTGCCGGTGCTGCGCAGCTTTGCGGTCAATTCACCGGATGAGGCGTTCAACGCCGCCAAAGAGATCGGCTATCCCGTAATAGTCAGGGTTGCATACACACTTGGAGGCAGGGGTGGGGGAGTAGCATACAACGAATACGAGCTGCAAGAAATCGCGCAAAGGGGTCTCAACCTCAGCATGGTGCACCAGATCCTGATAGAGCGCTACGTCGGCCACTGGAAGCAGATAGAGTACGAAGTGATGCGCGACTACAAGGGCAACAGCGTTATCGTCTGCAATATGGAAAATATCCTTACTATGCGCGTACACACCGGCGATAACATTGTCATCGCGCCGTCGCAGACGCTTAATAACTACGAATATCACATGCTCCGTTCTGCCGCAATAAGAGCGACAAATTACTGTGGCATTGTGGGCGAATGCAACATCCAGTTCGGACTCGATCCTCAATCAGAAGAATATGCGGCTATAGAGATAAACGCAAGGCTGTCAAGATCGTCAGCGCTTGCGAGCAAGGCGACAGGATATCCTCTTGCATACATGGCGGCAAAAATAGGATTGGGCTACACATTGCCAGAGCTTCTAAACAGGATCACAAAAGCGACCACGGCATGCTTTGAACCGTCTCTTGACTATGTTGTGCTCAAGATGCCCCGGTGGGACTTTTCAAAGTTCGAGCTGGTGAAGCGCAAGCTCGGGAGTACCATGAAGTCAGTGGGAGAAGTCATGGCGATTGGCAGGACGTTTGAGGAAGTCTTGCAAAAGGCGATTAGGATGTGCGATATCGGCAAGGATGGTCTTGTAGCAAACACAAACTCTCCACCTACGCCCACTCCTGAGGACATGGAGAGGATAGAGCAAGCGCTCATTCATCCAAATGACGAGATAATCTTCCACATCGTAGAGGCCATCAAGGCAGGAATGTCCGTCGAAAGGATATACCAGCTGTCGTTCATTGACCCATGGTTCCTTACAAAGATAAAGAATATCGTGGAGATGGAGGCGCAGCTGCGCCAGGCCACCACCTTCGATGAAAACACTATCAGGCGCGCAAAAAAATTAGGATTTTCTGATATCCAGATCGCTCGTTGCCAGAACCTTGACGAGATGCAGGTAAGGGCGCTCAGACAAAAGTTTGGGATCAGGCCCGCAGTCAAACAGATAGACACGCTTGCAGCGGAATGGCCCGCGAAGACCAACTACCTTTACGTGACGTACGGAGGAAATGAAGACGATGTCAAGGTGGAAGAGAATAGCCAGACCAACAGGATGATCGTGCTTGGGGCCGGGCCGTACAGGATCGGAAGCAGCGTCGAATTCGATTGGGGGACGGTAAACATGGTATGGGGCCTCAAGGACAATGGCGTGAAGGAAATTTCGGTAATCAACTGCAATCCTGAGACAGTGTCTACTGATTATGATATCTGCGATCGACTGTATTTCGATGAACTGACGCTGGAGAGGGTGCTAGATATCTGCGAAATAGAGAAACCGACTGGCGTCGTGACATGCGTGGGCGGTCAGACAGCCAACAACCTGACGCTCAAATTGGCTAAAAACGGAATCAAGATCATAGGAACAAGCGCTGAAGATGTGGACAGGGCAGAAGATCGCGCCAAATTCGGACAGATGCTCGACACACTCGGCATAAAGCAGCCGGCATGGAGAAAGTTCACTTCCCTCGCAGAGGCAAAGGAGTTCGCCGAGCTGGTGGGCTATCCAGTACTTGTCAGGCCTTCATACGTGCTCTCTGGCGCTGCCATGAAAGTGGTGTGGGGAGAGCAGCAGCTGGAGCAATTCCTGACCGATGCGACTAATGTAAGTCGCGATCACCCTGTGGTCATAAGCAAGTTTCTACAGGACGCCGCCGAAGTAGAGGTGGATGCCGTGTCTGACGGCACTGACGTCATCATTGGTTCGGTAATAGAGCACATTGACAATGCAGGCGTGCACTCTGGAGATGCAATGATGAGCATACCGCCATGGCGGCTCGAAAGGGAGGCAATCGATACCATAGTGGACAACTCCGTCAAGATAGGCAAGGCGCTTAACGTCAAGGGCCCGTTCAACATCCAATATCTGGTGAAGGAAGGTGAAGTGTCCGTAATCGAAGCAAACGTCAGGGCATCACGTTCTATGCCGTTTGTGAGCAAGTTCGTAGGCCTCAACCTGATCAACTTGGCTGCGAGGGCAATGACTGGCAAAAGGCTGCCCTCTGCGGCTAAAGATTTATGGTTAAAGACTACTGGTTTTGGGATAAAGGTTCCACAGTTCTCGTTCATGCAGCTTGAAGGCTCGGACATTGTACTTGGTGTGGAGATGCAGTCGACTGGCGAGGTCGCATGCTTTGGGAATTCGTTCTACGACGCGTTGTCAAAGGCCTATATGGCCGCAGGATATTCTCTACCTTTGACAGGCACTGCACTGATAACGGTCGGAGGGCAAAAGAACAAAGAGAAGCTGCTGCCGATAGTGTCACTTATTTCCTCTATGAACTACAAGATCCTTGCGACAGAACACACAGCTGAATTCATGGAAAACAACAACTTCAAGGATGTGCAGCTGGTCTACAAGATAAGCGAGCCGGATAGAAAACCTAACATCGCAGACCTCCTGTATGAGCGCAAGATCGACTTTATCATCAATATTCCCGCCACATCCACGATCGAAAAGTACGTAGGGATGCTGTATGATGAATATCAAATAAGGAGGAAAGCAGTCGAGATGGGGATACCTGTTCTGACCACGATCGAGTCTGCCACCTCGTTCACGAAGACGCTGCACTGGCTCAGCAGCAATACGCCGACGCTGGCGCCACTACGAAGTTATGTCGCGCTCGAGTAGATAATCTTCTTGCTCTGAGTTGATTATTTCGCCAGTGAAAGCCGAATTGAATGGCTCGATCTCTATCTCTTCAGACTCCTTCACTTCCTGCGACAAAATTGAACCTTGCGCCACATCACCTATTAGCTGCAAGGTGGTGTAATCTATGAAACAGTTGAAGCAAGTGTCGATAAAGATTCCTCCGATATAGTCATACAACTACTGGGGCTGATCAGCAACGATCCATTCGCCTTGGATGCCAATATCGTCAGGAAAGACCGAGCCTACTAACGGTGAGCACTTCAGTGGTTTTCCAATTGATGGGTAAACAGTAGCACATCATCTACCAGCGGTATCATTGTTGAACGTCGCTCTTCTCTCTGTTCTTCATGAGGCTCTGAGTCACAGGACTACCCGTCAGAGACCTACTGGGCTACCGCTATGCCTGGCATGCTGCTCTCAGATCTCTGAGGAATAGCGATTCCTGGTCCTTGGATATCGAAGGCCCTCGGCACCATACCTCTGGCATGATGAAAACGCACGGATGCGTGAATTCTTCCATCCAAAAGATCAAGATTTAATTACGCACCGCGCTAACGCAGTTGTAGACCAGCGGGGGTTGTAGAGCCTGGCCAAATAGGCTACAAAATTGGAGACGCGGGACTTAAGATCTCACACAGGAATGGGTTATCCCGTCCCTCAGGGGTTCGTGGGTTCGAATCCCACCCCCCGCACCTTTTACATTTTTCCTCTCATAGACATCCTGAATTTAATAATAGCAACAACAAATCTTGCAGCAAGTGCACTGTCACAACTCAGCTTAAAGTATGGAAAAAAGAAAAGGTGGGGGACTAGGCTAGTCCACTATTACGGTTCCGACCATGTTAGGATGAATTGCGCAGAAGTAGTTGAACTCGCCCTCTTCCTCAAAGGTGAACGAAAACATGCTCTGTGGACCCATGTAGCCCGAGTCGAACTCCTGACCCACATCCTCACCGCCAAAGCCGCCGGATGTCACTGTGTGGGGGTCAAAGTCCTTGTTGACCCATGTCACCGTCTCGTCGTTCTCAATCTCGATCGGGTTTGGAGAGTACGCCGTTTCGTTCAAGAATGCCGAGCCTGAAACTGCAGTTGCAACGACTGTTGTTTCGTTCATTATTCCTTCGACTACTGTAGGATCAATTAATGCGCTTTCGACATTATTTACAGTCTCGGCCGTGTCGACCGTTGCGTATAGAGTGTATGAAACTATGAAAGGCTCTCCATCAAGCGTTCCCACGGAAAGGCCGCTTGCAGAGAACGGGACGGTTGCGGAAAAGGTGTCTGGCATCGGGATATCTGAGCCAATCTGTTCTTGGGTAGTGTAGTTTGGCATGGTTATGGCCGGAGCTATCATTGTGCTGTTTGGAATGCCTGGAAACACGAACAAATCTCCGAAATCTGGATTTATCGCTGTATCAGCAACTCCGTAGGTATTCAGCGGTGCTACAAACACAGGCTTTGAAGCCGTATAGGTTACCCAACCAGTGTACACAGTACCGTTAAGGGCCGGAGGCAACAGATCGACCACCTGGAAAGGTCCTGCTTCTTCGCCGGGAGAAGACACTGTTCCCTGTAAGACTATCGTATCGTCTGCTGATGCTGGTGGTGGTGATGGAGGTATCGATGGCTGGGTTGGCATCGTCGGACCTTCTGCACCGTTTGTTGTGTTGTTGCTGCTGATGGTGCCATTATTATAACTCCCTGTTGTCGCAGTTCCTTCTTCCTCCTCTGCTCCAAGCGCTTCCTCTTCAAACGTAGTCAGCTCGCTGTCATCGCCAGTAGCGTTTGTACCGGATGAGTTTGTAGCTTGGCTGCTTGCCAGAACTACAGATATAGATGGTTGTGCAACTACCCCTGCCACTGCAACGATCGCTGCAGTTATACCCACCAGAAAAGCTACTCCCGTTTTGCTGTGATCCATTGAAAGATGGAGACATCTTGCTTATATATGAAATGAGGAACAAGCGTCAGCAAAGCCTTCCATTATTTTCTCTAGAAACTTTTGGCAGGATAGGCTCTACACATCATCGTTACTTGACGATGATTGTTCCCTTCATGCCTTCCTCTATGTGAATGGTGCAGACGTATTCGAACACACCGCCTTCTTCGAACGTGTACTGCCAAGACCTGCTTCTCTCTACAAAGCCGCTGTCGACAACGGTTGTTGTTGATCCAGACTTTGTTCTATAGGAACCGACAACATTATGCGGAACGTTTGAATCATTGAACCACCGGATAGTTGTTCCCGCATCTACAGTTACTGTGGCTGGCATGAACATGTTCATGTCAGCATATACCAGGTTTCGCTGCAATGTTTCTTCGATAGTCCTTCTTGATTCGGATATGCTTGTGACCTGCTGGGTGTCCATGTCGACGAGGACATTCCAAATTTGCTGGTGTGACTCGCCCTTTTTACCTTCAAGGCTGGCAAAATCTGCGGAATCTGAATAAGCCTTGCCATCGACAACCTGCCAGTTAACCGCGATAAGGACTTGCCCGCCGGAACTGTGGATAGATTCGCCGCTCTGAGTCCTAAGGAGAGTAGGCTGGACTGCCGCTACAGTCACTGCCTTTCCTTTTGCTTGGTCAAGCATCTGTTGGATGCGTGTGTCGTTCATGGCAATATAGAGCGCTTCTTTTGCGGCGTCATTTATGGCATAGATGTATGTGTTATCGTCAGGAGTAGGCTCTCTTATTACAATCGTTTCGGAGTCAAGCGTCAAGTTTCCTGCAGATAAAGGGCGAAAGTCTCTGGCATGTTCCTCAGGCAGCGAGTGGGTTACTATCAGAACGCCACCGATCACCAGAAATACCGATATTATGCCGACCAGCAAAATTAGGTCTCTTTTCACGCTGATCAAAAAGAAGAGAGGCTATATCTGCCAATCTGACTACTACTGGACTGCTGCTCTACACAGGTTCTTTTCCTTATGATCCTGAAAATGCATCTGGCAAAAATCATTGTTGCAATCATAGCAGTGCCAGCCAGAAAGAGTATAGCAGACCATACACTTGCCTATGGGTTTGTTGTAATCGTAATCTTTGCGAGGTTTTGCAGAAGATGGTTTTTGCTGTTTTGACTGTGGCTTCATGTAAAATGCCTCAGGAAGATAAAGAAGGATCAGTCAACTAGGGTACCTCAAAAATTACACGCGTTGTTGTTGAAGCCGTGACGTTCAACACTCTCCATTAACGAGGGTATTATTTAAGCCTTGACTTTGTATTGGCCTGCCTAATGACTGGATCATGAACACACATTGATTGATTTTTTGACCCAGTGCCGTGGCGGTCAATATGCTCTTGAACGTGTTGTTGTCGCTGTAGATTGATTGATGCTTTTCTGAGCAGCTCGTTTACACGACGTTTTTTCGTCGCCCCGA
>DASVCY010000088.1:0-2700 GCA_036381375.1 Nitrososphaera sp.
GTACTTGGCAAGTACGCAGGCCACTCCCGCTTGATCCCATATGTGCAAGATGTTCATTTTTATGTCACATCGCTTAGCGCCTTGATCGGATTTGTGACATATCGCTTGATGCGTTGGTGCTGTATGCTGCTGAGAAATGAACGCAGTTCTGGATCATAGGTCTGGACGTCTTTACTAAAGTAGCCTCTGAGCATGTAGAAACCGCCTTTTGGATTTTTCATGGAGACAAGGCCAATCCTTGCAGCTGAATATAACTTGCTGTAGCCTAGAGCTTTGAGCGACTTGCCGTACGAAATATAGACGCTTTTCTTGTAGTTTCTGCCCGTCTTGCGCAGCGTATAAGTTGTCAGATTCTTTAGCACCTTGACTTCGTAGCCCTGTTGTTGGGCCTTTAGCACAAGATACGTTTCAAAACCATAATTTTCGGGATATCGAAAACCAATGCTCTTCCAGAAATCGGCCCTAACAACTCTGCCAGAGCCGCGAGGTACGATGCTGCGCTCGCCTTCTATTACGCCGGAGCACAATGCTATCCTTTTGTTCTCTGCCATTGCGTCGAGCACGGCAGTGATATAATGAGGAGGCAGTGTATGATCCGCTCCAAGTATCAAGACATAATCATCGGGACCACCAAAATTGTGGTCTTCTTCAATGCGTGCTAGACCCCGGTTTATCACACCAGCAAGAACTGGCGTACCATGAACGTTAAAGCCTCTGTCCGGCATGTCGACAACTTCTGCACCGGCGGCTGATGCAATCTCGGCAGTCCTGTCAGTGGAGCCGTCGTTAACCACTATCACCCTGCTTGGCCTGCTATGCTGGCTAAAAAGCGTATGCAAGGTCTTGCCGATGAAATTTTCTTCGTTCCTTGCAGGTATAACTACCGCTACTCGCGGGCCCACGAATTAAAAGCTGGATGATTTTATTTACCGATTCCAGAGAATTCTACTATGAGAAAAGGTCAGGTGTACCTTTTTTCAAGGTCCATATATTTGTCCAAGTCGACGAACTGGTTAAAGTCCTTGAATGTAACCATCATTTTGCGAGTCAGCTTTGTCTCGCCTGTCTTTTTAAGCTCTGTCAGAACTTCCCTGATGGCGTACGTTGCACTGTATAAAGCCGATAGTGGAAAGACAGCGATCCTGTAGCCTATTTTTAACAATTCCTCTGCAGGCATTGTCGGAGTAACCCCATCTTCTATCATATTGGCCACAAGCGGTGCATCGATCTCGTTCGCTACCCTTTTCAACTCTTCTACTGACCTTGGAGCCTCGACAAATATCACGTCAGCTCCGGCCTTTTTGTAGGCTTTGCCGCGTTCAATCGCTTCCTCAAGCCCCATGGGTGCACGCGCGTCGGTCCTTGCAACTATGATAAAGTCCTTGCTCTTGCGTGCCTCGATCGCCGCCTTGAGCTTTGGCAGGTAGTCGTCCTTTGGTATGACATCTTTTCCCACCATGTGGCCGCACCTCTTGGGCCACACCTGGTCTTCTAGAAATATGCCGGCCGCGCCCAAGCTCTCAAGATCCTGCACGAGACGCCAGACATTGAGCGGGTTGCCATAACCGGTGTCAGCATCAACCAGCACTGGGACATTGACTGCGCGAATTATCCTCCTTGCATTCTCTACCGTCTCACCCGCGTTGAGGAAGCCAAAATCAGGCATCCCGAGCAGGGTCGCAGAGGAGCCATAGCCCGTCTGGAACATCGCGTCAAAGCCCACTTGTTCTGCAATTCGAGCGCTGAGCGCGTCGAACACTCCTGGAAGGACGATTATCTTGTTCTTGTCTTCAAGCCGCTCTCTGAGTGAAAGCTGTGCAGTTCTCTTGACCATCAGTAAGGAGAGATGCTCAGTATGTTATATTTTATTAGCTTTCCACTGGCCACTCCCCAGGTGTTATCAGCTCGACCAAATTTCCGGCAGGATCGCGAAAGTAAAGCGACTTGGCCCTGTCATTCCAGCTGACCTCCTTTTCTATCCCGATCTTGTTTTTCACCAAAAGTTCTCGCCAGCGTTCATACTCTGTCTGCTCGATTTCCATTGCGAAATGTATGCTTGATGGGGGTGTGGTAGCGCCATGAGTAGGCAGCTTTCCATTCTCGACTCTGGTTCTGTCAGGGTTGAATATCAATAGCATGCTCTTGCCTACCTTGAGGAAAATCAACTTGCCTTCTTCTTCCTGTATTATAGGCATTCCCAGAATCCCTGCGTAGAAATTTTTCATGCTGTCGAGATCAAAAGAGTAGATACAGGTTTCGACAACCTTGTTTATCTTCATGATTGTTATTCTAGCTATTGCTGTTGTGTGGATTCTGGTTGTTGGATAGGCTTGATATCATAGTTGCCGTCAGGATACTTGATCACGAAAAGCTGGCATCTTCTACACTGGTATTCCTTCACAGGCGGGTCATGAAGGACAGAGCCATTCAGCCAGACCATGATTGCTCCACACGACGGGCAGTTCATCATATATGTCGGTAGGTTGCCAAATACTGTTAATATGTCTTTTTAACGCCTGATCTACCCCTTCGGTTAGTTTATCGCGTTTCTCTTCTTCAATACGTGCATCAGTATACATCAAGAGAAGCGCCAGATATCCTGCCTCTAAGCGGGGAGACCACCCGGCCGCAGCCTAAATGGGCGCGCCTCATCGCCAAGATTTCTTGCGTTTCAAAGTCCGACCAAGGTATAAGCTATAT
>DASVCY010000089.1:0-20826 GCA_036381375.1 Nitrososphaera sp.
CATCCAGAATCACCTCACCTTCAGTTGGCCTGTCAAGTCCTGCCAATATGTTCAGAAGCGTTGACTTCCCGCAACCAGATGGTCCCACAAAGCAAACGAACTGTCCGTCGTCTATCGAAAGATTGATGTTCCTTACCGCAGTGATCAGCTTGGTTTCGTTTCCCTGTACCGCGTTGAACTGTTTGCTGATGTTTCTGACTTCAAGCTTGGCCATATTGTGTCCCTTCTACCCCTTCACTACACCAAGTCGCTCGTGTCGCCAAACTGCTTCATCCTATTTATCCGCCGCCTGTCCACGAACGTAATGACTGCGCCGGCTATTGCTATTGCCGCGCCCACAGCGAGCAGTGATGTGAAACCGAGAGCTCCTGCCGCTGTAGAGAGGTTGCTTCTGCCCAGCACGGTCTCATAATCATCTAGTAATACCGAAGCTTCAAGTGCCATCTCTGTCGGATTTGAAAGCACAAGCGTGTAAACTCCTGGTTCTTGTATCTCAAAGCTTTCGATCACGATGGGAGGATCGATGTTCTTTTCAATGAGTGTATTGCCAGAAGGATCTCTTATCTCGATTGCAGCTTGCCCCTCAAATCCAGGGAATGCAACCACATAAGCAGCGGCGCTTGCGTTAACATTCTTTTGTATCTCAATAGAACCACCTGGCTCTATACTAAGTGTCTCTTCCTGCTGGATGCTGCTTACGAATTGCAATCCATAGTATGCAAGCATTGAAAAGCTGATGGCCACAATCGCCCCACCTGCGATCATCAATATTGGGCCCCTCTTTAGGTGCAATCTGAAAATGCGTAAAGCCCAGTAATTATATAATCTTATCAAAAGTATTTCCATCTTTACCAATGAAGACAACGATCTAGGGTGAGGCTAAGGCATAATTCCCAGTTCATATTTTTGTCAATGGTAATTGATAGATAACCTGACCTTTGGAAGGCTAGTTTTGTTGAGAAGCACACCCGTCCAAAGATCGGCTGCCATAAAATACGAGTCGGTCCTTCTTGACATTTTTTTGCATCGGATAGGCTGCTTCCCGTGGCCCAAGCGGCGACGACAGAAGAAAAGAAGATGTCGCGGTCATCCTACACCTTTCCTCCTACTGTCATGCTGTGATGCTTTGTGGTCAGGATATATGTGGTTTCGAATCGATTGCAACGGCGCACTGCACCATTCTCTGCCCAGAAAGTCGATAGCACCATCAAGCACCCGTCTGCGGGGGCGTATGGACACGTACAGCATGTGTATTCGTTGACAGGCAAGCATAGGACAATGGCCAAAAAGTTGAACCCTTAATTGTTTTGAACGCTATTGTTGCGTATAGAAAATGGCGGTAGAGACGATAACCGCGAAAAGCTGGGAAGAAAAAGTTATCAATTCCAAAATTCCAGTTGTAGTAAACTTTAGCGCGGCATATTGCGGCTTTTGTATGATGTTGGATCCCCTGTACAGCATGCTGTCTGACCGATACGCAGGCAAGCTCTCCTTTCTAAAGCTCATGGCAGATGAGCCGCAAAGCCAAGAGCTACTGGAGAGAATATCGATAGACGGAACGCCGACGCTAAAGTTCTACTGTCAAGGAAGGGAAGTGGGTGAGCACGTAGGGTACGCTATTGAGCCGGTGCTCAGGAAAAAAATTGACTGTATGTTAGACGAAATGGATGAATGCATCAAGAACAGCACACCATTGCCACATCAGGAAAAGTGAGATTTTGGGTTGTTGGCGGTTTTCCTGATAATTCGCCGGATTTTGATGGATTATCAGGAGCAAAAATATGATGACGTGAAGTTCCACCATAAAGTCAATTAAATGAAGAGGGCGCGATACAAGATGCAACAATCATCTATGTATCAAACAACCAGTAGCTATATTTTTTTGCAAATACAGATTTTGCTGCTTGGCTTATTGAAAAATGAGATGCATAATTATTGGAGGTATTGAGCAGGGAGGTACAATTTTTGATTTCCAATCGTGCAGTAAATGAATTATTCCTCGAGTTGCCCTTGCTAATGGCACCATATTTTATGGGATCATGTTATAGGTGTATATTGCCCAATTAATGTTGAGAGGGAGTAAGAAGCAGCAGTGATTGGTTCTGCTGCGCTCTAACGAACGAATTGCACAAGACATCTGTTGTATTATCATCGCTCCAGAGTTTACATCGATTTGTCCCATCAGCTGCCGCGTTTGAACCACCTAGATGGATGTGGTACCTGATAGGGACCGATGCGAGCGCAAGCTGTCTATCAACGATGATCCCATTGTACATGCTTCAGCTTGGAGGCACTGTAAAGGATGTGGCTATAGCCATTTTTCTTTCGAACCTGGCAATGATGATTGGATCCTTTTTCTGGGGCAAACTGTCAGATGTGACTCATTGGCGCAGGGCAATGGTGCTTCTTTCCCTAGCAGGAATGTTCTCCGTCGGTGCATCAATCTTGCTACTGGGACCTGATATTCCTTTCTTGCTCTTATTCTCTGCACTGGTTGGTTTCTTTAGCATAGGATCCGCGGTTACCTTGAATACCCTAGTTATGGAAAGATCCAAAAGTGAATCATGGGTAAGACTTCTCAGCTCTAGCTCGCTGTTGAGCTCTTCCGGTGCTGTGATATCTATGCTTGCAGGATACTCGTGGTTGATCTATTCAGGCGACACAAGATCTCTGGCCTTTGCATCGGCTGTTTTCGCCGGTATATCGTTTGCTATGGCATCATTTCTTCTGCGAGGAACCAAATTGGAGAAAGTTGCAGAGGGAGCGCGGCACAATATCCTCCAAAACCTCTCGCGTAAACTGAACGTGTTTGCTACTGCCACTCTACGTCATGCATTACTACGAATGATAGCAAGTTCATGCCAATATTCTCTGAGGTATAAGGCTAAAAGCAGCGATGTCACTAATGATGAAAAAAAGAAGAGCTACAAAACGATCGGCGAGAAAATGAAAGAGATGAAGGCGTTATTAACAGTTCCATCACTACTGTTGTTGCAGCAGAAAGCAGATACTCAGAACAAAGAAAAAGGATTCTTGCTGCTAATCGGAGCGACGCTCTTCTTTTACATATCTGCCGCCATGATATTTGGTCCCTACACGCCATTCCTGAAAGAAAATGGCATAACTGATGCTGAAGTATTTATTGCAACTGCCGTTCTTCATCTCTCCAAAATTGCATTGTTACCCTTCAACAATCAGTTTGTCAATAGGATTGGAGGAGAAATTAAAGCATCCTTGTGGTCATATTGGCCTAGACTTGTGGGCATTGGGATGGTAGTTGGAGCCGCTATCCTACTTTCAGGAAATTCAGCCTTTCTCTTGGTTGCTTCAGTGGTCTCCTTCGTCGCACTCCAGATTGGATTCACTATTTGGCACGCTGCGACCAACTCTCTATTGTTTGGAAGAGTGATGACGATCTCCAAAATTGACGGGCCTGAAGCAAGCGACAATAAAGGAAAAATGCTTGGGATCAGCTCAAGTGTTACAGGCGGCGGAGCACTTGTAGGTTCACTTTGCGTTGGAGAGTTTGTAGCAAAATTCGGCTATGGCACGACCTTTGGTATTTCAGGTATCTTCTTGCTCATATCGTTCTTGTTAATATCAAGATATAGAGTAAAGCAGGCTGCCATAGGCAATAGCATTGAGCAACTAGACCAAAACAGAATTATAAAGGATGCAGCTGCCAGAAGAGTTACTCTACGTACAGATAATAGTAGCTTTATGACGGCAAGTTCATCCGCAAATCCTTGTAGTAAAGAACTTTAATTATCAGACCAGCAAGTATTCTACTGCGACCAAATATGTCTCCTCCTCCCTACTTTTCAGTCGACCCCATCAACATATATTATGAAGATCATGGCGATATCAGTTCGTATCCGCTTGTCCTCATTCATCCCATAGGTGGCAACATCCTAGTTTGGCATAAAGAAATAGAACTTCTTCTAGAAAGCGGCTATAGAGTTATTGCGTATGAAATCAGGGGCCACAACAGGACAGGAATGGGCAGGATTGGAGCATTCGCAATGCAAGATCTCGTCAGCGATTTGCGACTGCTATTAGAACATCTGAAAATAGGGAAATGTACCATCATAGGCCATTCCATAGGCGGCATTATTGCATCTATGTATGCCGCCCAATATCCAGAGAATGTTGATGCAATCATTCTGATCAATTCTTCCCCAAAGAAATTTCAAGAAAGGGACTTGGAGAAGCATTTCCTGACTCGAGAAATAGCAATCAAGAAAGGGATAGAGGCTTTGGCTGAACATAAGCTGCGTAGCTTCGAGGAGTCAAGGGACCTGTTCAAAGATAAAAAGCATTCCGATTTTTTCAGAGAAGTTTTCACAAAGACCTCAGTTGAAGGCTTTGTGGCAGCCACCTTGGCGCTCTACACTATACCGGGCAATCTCGTTGAGAGACTCCGATCTTCAAATTGCAAAGTGTTTGCCATAGTGGGAAGCGAAGATGACGTCTTTATGCGACTTCTCAAAGAAGCAAGTGAAGAAATGCCCAGCTTGGAGGTGAGAGTCTTGGAGGGGAGTGACCACTGGATAGTCATCGAAAAGCCAAAACAACTCTACGATATCTTGATGGACTTTCTTAGCAGGATCAAAAGATGACCTCAGCTATCTATTTTGCAATACTCGTTGTGGAAATGGATGCGAAACTATCCTACTGCCACCGTCATGTTTGGCCCCGATAGCTTCCCGTTTGATCTAATTCATACTAGAAAAGGGCAGGATGTTGGCCACATCAGGTAGTCACTTGACTTCCTCCTCAGCTATTGACAGAGTGACCTATTGATTTGCAGATTGCAGATCCCGTCAATGACCTATACTGGCCAGCACAAGTCGCTACAGTTGTCAAATGGCTTTGCCCAGCACCTATTCAGCGCGGTGACTACGCAGCACATCGCTGGTTACTGCTACAGACCATTTGAACGATACCTATAGGACGGAAAAATGATGTGGGCGCGAAGGACAAAATTTTTCTTGCTTCTAAGATGCGTTGGGATAGAAGGGGGTCAGGAAGCTCTGCCGGCGTGGTCAAAAAAAGCTGAACAATTCTAGGTGATGGGCGTACAGGTGGTTCAAAAGGTTTGGCAGGCATGTGAATGTGGACGGACTAAAAGATGAGACTACATCTCAGTAGCAGCGGCGGCAGGGGAGAGCTCCGCTAGATAAGTACTGGAGCAGCCTCACATCAGAAGAAGGCACGTGTGTATGCGTGCGCGACCGTATGCGTGTTTGGCACCTTTTTTCCATAGACTGAAGTAAGGTACAGCTTCTGTTCTTCTGCCAGTACGGTCACATGCTTAACCAGTTATTGCATTCATTGACTACCGGATGTAGATGTAGGATCTAGAGAACAGGATTTGTCTTTAGTCCTAGCGATATCGCAAATCCGAAAGATAGATGCAAATTCGCGACAATCAATCAGATAACAGACGAATCGTACCAAGAAGCGACTGCCGCCTACGATCAGATCAGTTAGTCATCCAAATTGTGGTTGTTGATGTCGAAGATATGTGTGTGTATCAGTACTTCTGATGATAGAGATATTATCGCTCTTCACCTATCACTCCAAATGATAGTTTAATGCAGGTCTTGTACCGAACAATTCTGCCGCTGGTGGGATCTATATCGGCAGTCATACCATGAATCTTTATGCCATGGATATTGTGTATTGTTTTTTTAGCTTCATCGATTGCAGCCTGTGCAGCGTCTTCCCACCCTTTATCAGAAATTCCGATTAGCTCGACAACCTTGGCAACTGTTGCCGGCCTTCTCGGTATAGCCTCTTCCGTTCTAGTAGCAGCTGTCGTTGTCATATGTATTATGATATGCATTACATTATATTTAAGAAAAAAAGACACATACCCAACAATCAGTTTCGGCACTTATTCTGCCATGCAACAACTTATCACTATCATTAACCTTTGCTTTTCCTAGTTTGGCTACTCTTCTCTTGATAGTAGCCTGCCTTCTTGTTTTTGTCCTCTTGGATTCTCTTTCTGGCTTGGCACAATTACATCAAAACCTGTTCGATCCATTGAAAGTCATATGCATATTATGAATAGCTGCAACAATAGTAGAGATTATTGACATGAAATTGTTAAATCACATTTGCCACCGGATCGATCATGGAATCCGGCATTTCCACCCAGCAGTTGGACAACTTTAACCTCTTGCCGTTTTGGAAGGACAACGAATCGCTACTCAAACAGATTGAAGAGTCTCCGACGCCTGCCAAGTCTTGGCTGATGTTCAAAGATGTGTCCACCAGCCAAGATTCCAATGGCGAACATATTGTAACCAGTTTCGACCTTGTAAACATCTATGGCAACAGGAAGAACTTTTTCAGCATAATTGCATATCTTTCGCCAGATGGCTCCTCGGTAATCAGAGAAGAGATAATCGCAGGAAACAAGCTGTCAAATGCCAAAAAGACAGTGGTAGATGGAAGCAGGATAACCAACAAGGATCAAATCGAGTGGATAAAGGAAATGAGCAGAAATAGTGCCCATAGACTGTTTCGCGCGACATAAATGGCAGCCTGTTGCGACACAAGCAGAAAATATCATCATTCTATTCTGCTTGCCTTTTTGAGCAAGTATTCTTTGAGCGCGACTGCATTATTGAATTCCTTGTTCTTGGCACCATAAAGCAGTAGCACGGGAGTGCCGGATTGTAATTGTCGAAGTATCGACTCAACTAGTTCTTTCTTGCCGTCCAGCTCTTTGAAATACCGCTTTTTGAATTCATTCCATTTTTCCGGATCGTGATTGAACCACTTTCTGAGCTCGTCGCTTGGGGCTATGTCCTTTAGCCATAAATCAATGGCTACATCCTCCTTTTTGATTCCCCTTGCCCAAAGCCTATCTACAAATATCTTGAAGCTTTTGCCATGTCCAGCGACACGTTCAATATCATAGATTCTTTGTATTTCAAGCTCCATGATGGATCATATAATAGCATTGCAAATTATAAGTTATACAATCAAAATGCAAATCCACGAGTAGGGTTGCTAGCATTTGTATCGACATTCTGAGTATTGGGCTGCATGTCGTCGTGATGCTCAAAGCCTTAGAAAAATCAGACACTCAATCACAGATAAGTGGAAAGTTTGCAGGAAGATCGCATGTTATTCTCCCTCCAAATCAGATATTTTGATGTAGGACGCAAGCCGGGGGACTCTGTCTATCATCCTGCCACGTGAGTCACACAAGACCATTCTACAGGAAAATATTCTTCTCTGCTGCAGCTCTGCTCGAAAGACCTTCAGCGTCACTTTGTAATCCCGTAGATTTATGTCCGCGAGCCAGATGTGGTTCACTCAAAGCTGTTCTATAATTATGGACTACGACAAGATAAAAAGATTGGGAACAAAAAGCAATCGAATGCAAACATGCCATACAGATCACTTATTAGCAATTTCGAGCTTATTCTCGGTATGCCAATTGACGCGGACTTTCCAAAAAACCATCAAGTGATAGGCAAGCACAAGCACGCGGACGGCGAGCATTTCCATTTTGTATGGGGGCCTGGAAGGCTAGCAGAAGCTGCAGAAAATGAAGAAGTAAGAAAGGCGTACGAAGCTAGGGGCGAGGAGCTTGTCCCACTCGGTGTCCATGGAACTATGGTTGCACTTGACTGGGACTCGTGCATAGCTGATGGTGCGTGCATAGAAGCCTGTCCTGTTCAGGTTTATCAGTGGTACAGGACCGAGCAGGATGTGCCGGGGATAGAATTGCAGAATGGGACAAGCGCAGGCACCGGAGAGGACCACTCGAGGGATGGTCGCAAGGACTTTACAGACAAGTCGGACCCAATCAGGGAACACGACTGCATCTGGTGCATGGCATGCGTCTCAGTATGCCCTACACAGGCAATCAAAGTTGACCAGTCGAACCTAGAGTTCCATGAAAAGGCTGCAGGAACGTTCAATGAGGCTCTGGCGAAAGGTAGCGCGCCGCCACCTCACGCACACTAGAAGAATTCCCCTCTCTTAATTCTCTCTCTTCTTTTTTGCACGAATAAAGGAAAACGACAAAGAGACATTCCTTCCCATTGTGCTCGTACATCATGATGGCGCGGAGCAGGACGGTTCTGATAGTGCATCGGCTACTGCTGATACACGCATGAATCAATATGGAGATGATCTCTCATGCTTGCGCGAAGCGAGCATAGTCTGCTACATTTGCGAATGTCATGTCATCGCGGAGCTCGATGGCGTTGGCGGCGGGAAAAGATTGCCGGCAGAGATCCAGAGCCATATCAGCACGGAAAACCCCTTTTTGAATAAGGTATCTACAGACAAGCAATACGAGGAGGCGCTTATCAAATCTAACGCAAACATCAAGGATTCACCAGTAGTTCTTGTGCATCGACAGAAAGACTTGGTTGGGGCTGATTAACCTGCAGACTATTGATCACGATATCGATTTCAAATGCCCCTGCACCATTCAAATAAGAACAGAGAAAAAGCGAGGATCGCTACTAGGCCGCTTCTCCTTCTTTCCTTTTGTCTGACCTGATAATCATGTCTTGGCGTCCATAAACCAGGAGAAATCCTGTGCCGCCGGCGATCACGCCAGCCAGCAGCACGAGAATCGACATAGCTATAGGTTCTACATATGGAGCTATTATTTGATGTGCTTGGCCCGCGTCAAGTCCTTGTCCTCCAATATCCTGGGGGAGCATAGCAGCGCCTCCTTGGTAGCCGGCAAGCATCAGCATTGCCGCTGCAGCTGTTACACCAACATTCATCAGTATCAAGTGTGTCCAAGCCAGTGCGTTAGCACCGCGGCGAAAACTGCTGTCGTCATTTCTACCTTCAAGATAATGATAGAACAGAGAGGAAACAGCCACGCCTATCACCCCTACAACTATGTATATCAGATATCCAAAAGTAAACCAAGTTCCAGCACCGCCTCCCGCTATAACTCTTGATACTTCTGGCTTTATGATCGAGATTTGCCCGAGAACGAGAAATATCGTAAGACCTGCCACTGCAGCGCCTTGGACTATGGCAGCTGCCATGAACCTACTTGCCCATGCATCTCCGACAGCACCACCATTATGACCTTTGCGAGAGTGGGTTGTCATTTGATGTTTCACCTCTCCTTCTTTTTCCGACATTCTCCATGTGATCAGTAGTGTGTATTACTTATTATCAGTTCAGGGTACACTGCATGGCTGTGCAGACACAGTGATCAAGCGTGGAGAGGCCATTCAAGCTATTGAATACGGTTAAGCAAGAAAGGACAGCAACAAACGACTCCAGCGCCATGGAACAATTACATATCCGCTTTATTGAATGGTACATTTCTCTTGCGACAGATTTTTTCTAAAAGCATTGAACTTTGCTATGTAATGCGTACAAGATTCTCTTGAATTTACCGAGATCAAACATTTTGAGGTTACAGATAACTGGCGTTTTTTGAATACAGAAGCGCTAAAGGAATTCGATGTTGAGCGACTTGATCTTTTTCCCGCTTATGGGGTCATCTTCAAATTGAAACGTGAATTTGCCCTTTACCTTGTCGCCCTTCTCAAACGTTATCAATGCTATCACGATGTCAGGTCTAGTTGTTGGTTTTTCAATTTTGATTGTTCGTTGCAAGCTGCTATTTGCCATCATTGCTACCTTAAGAAATGGCTCTATTGATGACTTGCCTTTCAATCCTCCGCTTACGTTACTAAATGGTTCGTGGACTACTGCGTCATAATCAAAAAGATCCAATATGCCGGAAAGGTCTTTGGCATCAATACATTTGAAGTATCGGTGTATAATTGCCTCGCCATCAAGTGGTGGCATCTGCGTTTTAACTTTAGGCTTCGTGGATATTATTCACCTTTTTGCAACTCCTGATAGAAGCTCTAGACTAATAACAACTAGGAATGCACTGCAATGCAATGCTATATTACCATAGCACGACTTCTGCCACTGTAGTATTTGCAGTAGTGCTGATTTCGGCCTTGACATTGGCGAGATTCTGGAATATAAGGGCGAGCAGCTCCTTTGTAAAGAGCGACCAGTTTTCTCCTAGTTCATGCTGTATTATGAAGACATGTTTTCTCGCCCCTTCTAGCTTGTGGTCAGCCTTTATTCCCGAGACTTTCATGTATTCCTCAAGCACTGCCAGCACTACCCACAGGTTGTACTGTCTCTTCATAAAGAGCACCGAGTCTTTCATCAGTCCAAACGCCAGCCGAGCGGCCTCTTTTATGATTTCATCACGGTAACGGTCTATGTCCTTTATGCCGCTGTTCTTTGCAACTGATATGGCCCTATCGATAAGGCTGGACAATATGGCCTTTGGAACAGGCATCATGCCTATCTTGTTTTCAAACCTGTCCCACTCGGTATATCTCTTTAAGACTTGGTTCACAAGCACGTTGAGCGATATCTCTCTACTGTTCGCCTCTGATTGAAGTTCTTCCACTATTGAGGAGTCAAGCCTAAATGTAACACTCCGTGTTTTCTTCGATTGCGAAGTGCCACTGGAGATACCGCCAATCGTGCCATCTTTAGACATTTTTTGGTAGTAATCGTATGAAAATGAGCGTATTAAAAGGATTCTAGTAGTACGCAGGCACTAGAGCCGCTGCAACAGCAGACCGACCGTCTTACCACTGACGAAGATCTCCTTCCAGCAGCCCACTTCCAAGATGAAGTCTGTCAATATGCTTTGAAAGCTCGTCCTTACTAGGAAATTCCGAGTGGCAATATGGACAGGTTATACGCGACAAAGGAATGCCTACAGGTGGCTCAACCTCTGCTAGATCCAGGGCCCTTTCCAAGCTGTTGCCCACTATTGACCTAAGCGTCAGCATCCCGACGACTTTACCATCTTCGTCTGTGACCGGCAATCTCCGGATATAATTTACCCTCATTAGCTCAATTGCATCCTTTAGACTGCGATTGCCATCGATTGTTATGAGAGGTGTGCTCATGATGGTTTTTAGAGTGGTCTTGAATGGTCCTCTATTTTCTGCAACAACACGATACAGAATATCTTTTTCTGTAACTATCCCAACACAAGATTTCTTCTCTGCGTCGCCCACCAAGATGCTCATGACTCCCTTTTTGCGCATCTCCTTAGCAGCTTCAGCGACCAAGGTCGATTCGCCTAGTATCACAACGTTCTTCTCTGCCAAGTCTATCGCTTTCTTCGAGACGAGACTGGTGTTCTCTTCAGTCATTTCCATCTTCCTATAGGAAGTAAAAGCCGACCCGTCCATATATTGTGGATGTATGCAGTGCAATGCACTACATTCTTTCTCTTTAAATAAAATTTGGCTGCTAGTAGCTGCTGCATATGAAACAACGGCCGGAGCAGCAACAAAGGACGCGAGTTAGGAAGAAGCCGTTAAAGGTTGGCAGTTTCATGAGTTCGCCAGTCATCTCGGCCAGACCCGAAACAAGCCTTCTTGATGCCGTAGATGAGATGATAAAGTACGGTATAGGCACGATCGTAATTGTAGATGGCGAGAGAGTGGTCGGTGTAATTACTGAAAGAGAGATATTGCACCACCTTGTTGTGGACAAGACCATACCAAACAAACAGGTAAAGTATCTGCTGACACAAAAGTTTGCTAAGGTAACTCCGGAAACATCCATTCTTGATGCGGCAAGAATAATGATATCGAAGAAGGCGAGGTTACTCGTATTCCAGAAAGACAAACGAACTGGCGTAGACCAGCTGGTGGGCATAATTACGGCATCAGATCTCGTCCGGGCGTTTCTGAAAGCAGACAGCAGGAAGAACCCTTCAATTGAGCGGGCCATGACTAACAAGATCTTTACGCTCAGCCCAGAAAGTACTATCCTGGCAGCTGTCAAAATGATGGTCAAGAAAAGAATAGGAAGTGTGGTGGTAACAACAAATGGACCACCTTATGCTATATTTACCGAAAGAGATCTGCTTAACAGGGTCTTAGCTAGAAAGCATACAGATACTGAAGAAAGAGTTGGAGATTATTGCACCTATCCAATTGTTACTGCAAAAGTTGGCATCACGGCAAAACGCGCGGCAAAGATAATGCTTTCTCGCAAGATCAAAAGACTACCGCTAACGACAAAAGACAAGAGGATTGTTGCCATGCTTACTGCTAGGGACTTGGTGGAGGCATTCCAAAGGGGTAGATAGACAACGAGATGTCGTCCATAGCAACAAGTGACGTAAACCTTAGAAGAATAATCGTGCCACTAGATGGTTCCGAGCCATCATTTCGTGCAGCAAAGTATGCCGTCAAGATTGCCAAGATGTCAGAAGCAGAGATAATTTTCATGCATGCCGTCGTAAAGCCACCCTACATAGAATACAAAGGTGCAGGTATAGCGCTCGTGCATTACATAGATGAGATAAAGCGGTATGCAGAGGCATGGTACAAGACCGCGGGGGACATAGCGTCAAAAGAGGGTGTCAAATTCACAACAGACACTATCTTGGATGTAGTTTCAGCATCTGAGGCAATCGTGAACTACGCAGAAGACAAGAAAGCCGATCTGATAGTCATTGGCACAAAGGGAAGAAGTGGGATAAAACGTGTACTCTTGGGTAGCGTTGCAAGTGGAGTTGTATCCCATGCGAAATGCCCAGTTCTTGTCGTGAGATAATTCTCAGCCAAGTTGTGCGTAGCCCAGCCTTCAATCATACCCATCAGGATGTTTTACAGCCCGCTCTGTGTGTCAGCAAGTTGTCAATGCTGTAGTGCCCACTCTTTCAGCTGCTGAAAAACTTGCTTCTGCAAACGACTCTATTGTTCTGACGGCAAAAGCCTGAGCTATCAGCTAGTCTGTCAGATTCACCACGTTGCCTTAATTACTACCTGTAGTAGCAGCCCTGCTCACAGATAGGACACGACGGCATCAGTCAAAGATTTAATATCACAGAATGTATTGCGAGACATTCTTTAGGTGGTGGGCATTAGACAAGCTCGCAAGATTTCAAATCTCTTCCCTGGTGCTTTCTTCCTTCAGTTGCGGCGGCCTAAGGGTTGATTAAGGTCAGCAGCCTAGACAGGCTGAACGGCTTTGTTATCATATCAATCCCTGGCTCGTTTCTTCTTTCATCTGTTATTGACGTTGTAGTTACGACAATTCTCTTGTCAGGCAGCCTTTCCTTTATCATTCTGGCAGCCTCCACTGTATCAAATTCATTAAAATGTGCATCCAGAATGATAAAGTCAAATCCTGTGTCTCCAACGTCAAGAATGCGATTGAGGCATTCGCTACTGTTGTCTACAATCGTAACATCGAAGCCCATCTTGCCAAGATAGCGACTATACAGATACTTCATGTCTGGGTTCGGCTCTGAAATCAGAACCCTTCTTCTTCCGTGTCTGACAGTAATGCCGTGGCTTTCAGCGGACTGCGCACTCTTGCAATGCTTTAGATGAAGTGTCAGGCTGTGCACGCTCGCAATCGTGTCCTTTGAATGTGCATCCAGAACCCTGCTTGGATGTGGACAGATTACTGTGATGTTCTGGCTATTGTTTATCCATTCTTGGCAGACGCTCTGCCACCAACTTTCCAGTGCCACACACTCGCCAAATTCCCCATTTTCTGACAGAGTGCATGCTGCGTCAGCAAAGACCAGCATCCTGTCTCCCCTTCGATCGGCGATGTGCTGCTTTAACATCCCTTCAAGCTCGGTCTTGAGCTGCAAAAACGGTGCAAGCTTGATTTTTTGAGCGGATCCAAAGAACGGCTTTAAATCCACTACAACGAGGTTGCCCTTTCTTACGTTTTCATCGAAATCTGTTATCATAGAGGATATCCTAGAAGTGTGCCACTTGCTTGCGCTATCGAGCGCGCCGACAGAGGCATAAACGCAGAGATAACTACTCCTCAACCCCTCATTGATATAGTGCGCTGCAGCAGCGTTGCGTTCGTCGTCGCTGTCGTAAACCAGCATCACGTGTTCGCGATATGCAGGGCTAACTAGGCTGGTCATCTTATATTCTCTGTCCCCTCTCTGACATCACCTAGGCAACATAATATTTCAACAACTGTCCTGGCAATTCCAAAGCAATAGCTACAACCTGCTCCGGTTTCCTGGATCATAAATAAGCGCCCAGCCACCAAAGGGCAATCGAAATAATAAAAGATGATGTCTTTTTGTATAGAAAAAGCTCCAACCCGATCACTTTCTACCGCCATACGTCCACAAGGCACCGCAGATTGCGCCAAGGGCAAACCAGAATGCTGTCATTGATAACGAGATAACGGATCGCCACGCGTTCACCACAGGCTGCGGAAGGAATGAATCATCCTCGTTCTCGTAATCCGGAAAAACAAGGAATGCACCGGCGACCACTGCGAGATAAAGGGCACCGGCGCCAAACGCCTTCTCCTTCCTCTTTACCTTGCTAAAGCCAAATGCAATTGCGGCAGCCGCAAGGCCTGACACCGCGGTATATCCTGTCAAAAGTGGATGGTAGACTGCAGCGGCTTCGGGGTTGAACATCGCCTCAGGGCTTGGAGGGTATTTCACTGCTGGCACGACATATAGGGCAAACCACGCAATACCTGCTATCACCAGCGCAGATTTTAGTGAAGCGACCTTGGTTTTTTTGTTGTTGATAGCTATGAATGCGCTACCGACTAGAACTCCGCCCCCAAGCCCGGTCGCTATCGCACCGTACTGCTGCCAGAAGTAGATAGACTGGAGCTGTGCGTCAAACTCTTCCTCATCAAACTCCCCTTCCGCAAAAAGGTCCTCAAGCTCGATATCCGCTAGCAACATGGTATATGGCTGTACGAGCGCCAGGTTGATGCCTGCAAGGATGCCTCCAGCAATTGCCCCGGCCACAATCGCCAGACCAATAATCCTGCCAATAGCTCGCTCAACCATCATAGCTCTTCTTCAAGCTCTTCAAATGCCGCTGCTTTGGATATTTCATGAAGCCGCATGGCAACTACCCGGCCGTACTCGGCCTTGCTGATTATGCCCTTTTCGTCGAGCATTTCAACGAGCGCTGTCAGCCGAGCGCTAAGCTCTTCAGTTTCGCTCAGCTCCTTGCCGGTTATCTTTCTGGGCGCTGCAAGGTCCTCGCCACTGTCTTCCCCATGCGTGTGCCGGCCGCTCGTCTTCTTTTTCTTCTTGTCTGCTGCTACCATCCAGCTGGATTGTCTGCTCGCAAGTATATAATTGGAGCTTGAGAACATTGTCAATTATCTTTTCGGACGTCGCCTTCTTTTCAATTGAGATTATGATTATTACTTGCTGATCTTATTAGTCAGTCAATCGCTGGCCTGCAAAATTCGATCGCTATCTCCGTTTGGGCAGAAGCACAAGTCTGATTCCGCCTTCTGAATCTTTTGAACAACCGTTGTCATGTTGGTACATGCTTGGTGTTTTGAGGCTCACGTCCAACAATCTGGATTGACTAAATTATCATCGGCAAACAGAAATTGGTTTTGTGGCAAGTCAACTTTCGAGTTAGAGGAGATATGTTTTAAATATTGTCGTTTGGCATTGATTTTCACAGTCTGATATGACAGCTACAAAAGAGTTGGAATGGTACCTCCGCGACCATCTCTTCAGGCAGTCAAATGCCGACAAGAGCTCATTTAGGAAAGAGTCGTTGCCAAGTGACATGGCGACGCTTTACCTGCGGTACAGGGATGCCGACCTCCAGCAGCTGTCGCAATTGATGGAATCTGTAGTGGAAAGTCTAGTTTCAAGAAAAGTGCTTGAGCAGGATGGTAACGAGTTGAAGATGCCCGGCAGGCTATCGCGGCTCCAATGCGCAAAGTGTTTTTACATCAACTATCTTGCAGAGGTAGAGCCGAGGTCGTGCCTCCGATGCCAACACCCCGAGCTTCATGATTTTCCGAAGAAGAAAGCTTGATATGAACTCTTGCAAGGGTTCTATTTGGTGCAGCTGCAGAGCAGGAAAAAGTGGACTATAAACGGCACATCCAGAATCAGGCCGGCGCAGGAGACTCTAGAAAAGGTCATCCCGATTTCAAGGCGGATAGGCGTCACCAGGCTTGCAGACATAACCGACATGGACGTGCTTCGCATCCCAAACTACTCTTCAGTTATGCCCGGCACAGAGGATTACATCTGGGTCTACAGCGGCAAGGGTCCTACCAGAGAGCATGCAATGGCAAGTGCCCTAATGGAGAGCATCGAGCGATATTCATCACTTCCGTCAGGTGGACTACGGAAATTCGTCCGGTCAAGCTATGCCGACCTATCAAAGACGCACAATGTGCTGCACCCTGACAGGATAGTCGAGCCGACGCGCTTTGAATACCGCGACGACATGCTGATGGACTGGCTGCCGGGCTACGACATTGCAAATGGTGAAGAGGTGATGGTCCCGGCGTCAGTGGCGCTCTTTCGCTACACACCTCCCCCACCTGCGGTCAACCCATATGCGTATTTTCACACAAACGGGCTTGCCTCTGGAAACGTGATGGAGGAAGCAGTGTGCCACGCTCTCTGCGAAGTAATCGAGAGGGACGCCATGAGCCTCGCCGAGCTGAGAGCAAGTGCGATCCCATTCCACATCTTGAGGACAGTGCATCATTCACTGAGCTCTGCAGGGTTGAAGGTTCCTCCCATTCCTGCTGATAGGTTCGTGGACGATCCAACCATATTCCCGGACGTCGACATTTCAGACATTGAATTTGAGCCTGTCAGGAACCTTGTTGAAAAATTCGAGCAGGCCGGCATCTCATTGACGATAAAGGACATAACCTCTGACATCGGAATCCCTACGTTCAATGCCAGCAGCGTCGAGTGGGTCACCCACGACTATGGCTACCTTGCAGAGGGACATGGCACGCACCCGGACGCGAGGATAGCTCTTTTGCGGGCGATAACCGAGGTATCGCAGACAAGGGCAGCCAACATACAGGGCGCAAGAGACGACCTGCGCAAGATAAAGTACGGCGAGCAGAACACGGATGACAGGCGTGCATGGCAATTCATGCCGTCGTCAAGAAAGGTCAAGTTCCCCGAAGTCAGGACGTTCTTTAACGAAGATATTCTTGACGACATCAAGTTGATATTGTCGCGGCTTCGAGCCGTGGGGCTCACTCAGGCGATAATCGTTGATCTTACAAACCCGGACATTGGAATCCCTGTTGTTAGGGCAATAGTGCCGGGTCTGGAGACCTTCAAGATAACAAAATCAGTGATGGGCATGCGCGCAAGGGCTTGTTTTGGGCAGTGGAAGAGATGAAACCAATAATATTCCTGGGGCCGTCGCTGAGCCACGAAAAGGCTAGAAAAATTTTTGATGCAGACTATAGGGCCCCTGCAAAAAAGGGCGACTTCCTGCGGCTGGCAGCAGACCCAAAAGTCACCATGGTAGGGTTTGTCGACGGCGTGTTCCTGCAGGATTACCCTCCAACACCAATCGAAGTGTACCAGCTGGTAAGAAAGCCCGGCGTCCTTCTGGCCGGCGCGGCAAGCCTTGGTGCGCTACGCGCAGTCGAGCTTGAAAAATTCGGCATGGTGGGAATAGGCAAGGTATTCCAGCTGTACAAATCTGGCAAGGTAAACGCTGACGACGAAGTGGCAGTCACATTTGCGCAAGAAGGCGACGACTACCGGCTCCAGTCAGAAGCCATGATAGACATACGCTACAACCTCTTTCTTTCACACAAGAAGGGCATCATCAGCAAGAAGGCCAAGATCGCACTTGCCAGAGTTGCCAAAGAGATCTATTTCCCGCACCGCAACTATGCACACATCGTAGAGGAATCAAAGAGGAAACATCCAAGCCTTGCTAACGAGATCGATTCGTTTGCTAGCTACATAGCATCAAACAGGAAAAGCCTGAAAGAAATTGACGCCACTAGGCTGATACAATACCTCAAGGAGCAGTTTGAGAACCGCGCTTAGGTCACAACGATAGGGCGGCCTCAGGATATTTGACAATATGCTTGGCACTCCTCTTACCCGGATCAAGCCGGGTACTTCAAGCCCAAGAGCAAACCCAAACTCCACAGGAACAGTATCACCTGTAGGTGAATGATGGGGGGCTATGAGTCCCTGCTTGCATCAATAGGAGAATGCCAGTGGAAAAATAATTTTGTCTCAAGCCGCTTAAAGGCAGCTAGAGCAATACGCCAGTCTGCGCCAATCACCGGTGTAAAACCTGCCTTCCATACGAGTGCGACTAACGCCCATTCACACACTTTCTATCATTGAAACAAGCGAATTATACGAGTGGTTCGACTCTACATCTCGTTCTGCCGTTGGGCCAGAAAACACTACAGCAGCAGCAGCCTTGCGTGACGTAATGCGGCCGGCCCACCGGGAACCTCATTCTTCTCGCCTGCAGAATTCGTAGCATCATTCAGGCTCATCTACGTTCGCTCCTCAATACCACGTTCTGCGCGTTCTTGCTTCTGGTTTCATCTTGCCCAGTTGTGCCAAAAAACGTTCAGAGATCTATCATGGACCTCTCTAGGACTCGAGAGTCGCATTCACCTGGCTAACCAGGCTTGATATACTGATCGGTTTTCTGATGAATGCCCTGACGTCAATGTTGGGAAACATCTTTCTGAACTCGTCGTAATAGATTTCAAATGCAGTAAGGAAGCACACCTTGACGCTTGCGTCCTTTTTCTTGAGCTCCCTGTACAGGTCAAATCCGTTCAGCTTGGGCATCCTGATGTCAATTATCATCAGGTCGTAATGGTTAGGCTTGAAACTGGCAAGAGCAGCATGCGGGTCGTTAAAGACGTCAACTGAAAAGCCGTGGTGCTCGAGCCCCCTTTTCAGGACGGTGGTAATATCAGGCTCGTCGTCAACCACCGCAACCTTCTTCATATTAGGGAATGGGATTTTCAGAGGACTATTTTAATACAATGGTTTTATTTTCCACCCCAAGCAGGGTTGTTGCCTAATTCGATATCGCATAGCCTCCCACCGTAAATCCCAGTCTGTTTGCACGCACATCATAGTCGGTTTAGCGTTTCCACGTCCCACCCGATAGTCTCGATTTTTCAAACCGTTCCTAGTTCTTTTTCAACCTGGGCCTGCATTAAACCTGATGATGGTGTTCAGATCCTTCTGCACCAAATATCCCTCTATCAGTGCCCTTTAATGGTACACGCTGTCGCGCTGAACATCTTGAAAGCCATGATAGGGTGCATATACACCCCTGCCGAGCAAAAGTTGGTTCTATGAGACGCCGTTTACTGGCCGTCAAAATGAATTAGGCAACAACCCCCACCCCAAGCTATATTCTTAAATCATCATCTACCTCACTTCTCCCAGTAAGTGCATATGAAGATCTACACCAAGACAGGCGACACGGGCGAAACCGGACTTATTGGCGGCATGCGGGTGAGCAAGGCGGATCGAAGGATCGTCGCCTACGGTGCGGTCGATGAGCTGAACTCCTGCATTGGTCTTGCGATCTCGTTTCTGCGGCAAAAAAATGAACTACAGCAACAGCTGTTTTCAGATCTCGTCGACATCTTGGTGCAGGTGCAAAACGATCTGTTTGTAGTCGGCTCTGATCTTGCAGATCCAACATACCCAAAACCAGGCAAGACGCCTCGCACAAGCGAAAACATGGCCTCTATGCTCGAGCCGATAATCGACAGATTTGAATCAGAGCTTCAGCCGATAACATTCTTCATCCTGCCGGGAGGAAGTATCGAAGCTTCGCTCTTGCATCAGGCAAGGGGCGTGGCGCGCAGGGCCGAGACTGCGGTAGTGTCACTTTCAAAAAGCGAGCCTGTCAACCCCGCGACAATCGTCTATCTCAACAGGCTGTCCGATTTGCTGTTTGTCTCAGCTAGGCTTACCAACAGGAGGCTCGGGGTGCCGGATGTCGCTTGGATAAACCGATAGTAGCCTTCTGCCAGCAATTCCATTAATACCCCCAACATTAAAATCTCAAAATTGCCGGGAGCTTGTTAGGTAAACTTTGGGGCAGATCTATAACGTGCTGATAATACTGGCAATCACCATGTTGATGGCTGCGGTGACTGCGGTAGTTGCATATTTTGCTGATCTTGTTCCCTCATTTATCGACGAGGGCACGACTCAGGCTGCATCGAATGTTTCAGTTGGCGCACCTGCGCTAGACTAGCAGTAGTGTTCGCTAGCTTTAAAGTCATGTGTCGCGCTTTCCTTATCAAATGGCGACCAGCAAGAAAGAAGAGTCCAGCTGCCCTTACTGCGCATCCAAGTTTAAGGACAACGAAGAGCTTTCAAAGCACATAGACAGGATTCATCATGGCTCTGGGCTACTTGAAGGCGACTCTAGGAAATGGTAGCAGACGACCCGTCTCTTTTTTTTCAATCGGTTTTGCGACTCAAGTCTGTCAGGCGCGCCGGCTGGGTTTCAAAGGTAAAAATCAAGGATGCCGAATCGGTCGCGGATCACAGCTTTTCAATGTGCGCGATGGCGATGTTCCTATCAGACGTGCTTGGGTTTGACACTCAAAGGGTGATGAAGATGGTCATTCTGCACGATCTTGCTGAATCGATCGTTGGTGACTATATGCCCGGCGACATCACGGTCGTGGAGAAAGTCGCTCGGGAAAAAAGGGCGATGAAGTCTATCCTGTCGTGTCTTCCCCGGAAAATAAGAACAGAATATGAAAAGATCTGGCAGGAATACCTGCAAAACAAGAGTGACCTCGCAAGGTTTGTCCACAGGATAGACAAGCTGGAAATGGCATTGCAGGCAAACTACTATGCAGAGCAAGGCTACGCAGGCAAACTGCTTGCACCGTTCTTTGAATCTGCACAGAATGCTGTAGGCGATGAAGGCGACATTGTCAGTGAAATCCTAAACACTTTAAAACCCAAATCGGCTAAAAAGTAACATGCAA
>DASVCY010000090.1:0-3226 GCA_036381375.1 Nitrososphaera sp.
ACAGGTACCGTGCTTTTGATCTCGTTTGTCGAGCCGTCTATGACCGATATTGACTGGTTGTTGAAATTTGAAACATATACCATGTTTGTTTCCCCATTTACCTCCACCTGATGGGGAGTCTTTCCATATCCGATTGTTATCTTGCCAGATACTTTGTTGGTATCTGCGTCAATGACGTAGACATCGCCAAACATGAACACGACGTAAATCGTATTTGTCTCTGAATTGATAGCAATGTCCCTTGCGCTGTCCTGAACATCGTAATCCACACGCAAATCTGTCACCTTCAAAAAGCTCTCTATCTCGTTTGTCAATCCGTCGATAATTGAAATTGAAGCGTAGTAGCTCGATGCTTGCCCTGCAGGATAATTATTTGTCAGTACGTATATCTTGTTTGTGTTTTCATTTACTGCGATTCCTCCTGCGTGGTGAAAGTTGATAGAATCGTCGATCTCTATGTTCTTTATTATTCTGTTAGTTGAGCCATCTATCACAGAAACTATGCCAACATCCAATTTCGTCACATAGATAAAGTTTGTATTGGGATTTACCGCCACATCTGCCGGGCTGAACCCTACCGTTATAGAGTCAACGACTTTGTTGGTTGTTCCGTCGATTACGACGACAGTATCTGAATTGCGGTTTGCAACATATACAAAGTTTGTCTTCTCATTAAGAGCGATGCTTGAGGGGGAACCGTTCTCCCAGCCCTCCTCGCCCAGCACGATGGTGCTGTGGACTATTGCAGATGTTTCCTTGCTTTCACCGTTGTTGGTAGTGGTAGCAGATGCATATGCAGAGGTTGATGGTAGGATAGTGACCTGTAAGAGCAGAAATGAGATTGACAGCAAAACGACAGATGTTGCCATTCTGAAACCAGTCGCCATAATCTTGATGCACATATAATGTCTGAAAAGTTGCTTTTGAGCCTTTGTCCACGCTACTAACTGGCCTTTGGTACCAGATCTTGCCAGTTCAGCCCCACAAGGACAATTCCAACCGATCCTAACAGCAGGACTGCAAGCAGGTAGCGCATCGATGCTTCCAAGTTCTCCTTTGCATCCGCAGCAGTCAATCCCACTCCAAGGCATACTATGCACTCTGCTTCTTGGTCTGCCTCCTTTTGCAGCTCGGAATACTGCATGTACCTGCTGACGCTAAACTGAGCTATCGGTATGGCGGCAAGAATCATCAAGAAGCCCATAATTCCAAGTTTTTTCATTAAGAATCCTGACTTCCTGTGATACCTATTACCGTAAAATCAGCCGATACGCTCTTGCTTCGGTCAGGCAGTGAAGCAGAAATCATATAGCCTCCAGCATGTTTCAGAGTTATCGCTGCACTGGCTGTTATAGCAGAATTACCTTCTCCACCAAAGCCCTCTTCGCTTATCCTGTGCACCAACCGTTCCGCTTGCCATATCAAGTGGGGTTCATCTGCTCTTTCTGGAGGTGGACAACTTATAGGAGCAGCCATGTATTGGTAAACCAACACAGCCTCTCCTCCTCCAACTCCGCCTCCTGCATCAACCCTCCAGATGGAGACATTTGGCGATGCACATATGCCATAGGTATGCACTGTAAAGTCAAGGTGCTCCCCGACCTGATAGGTTGCTTTTGGCGTCTCTATCTCAACTGATGGGTAAGGGTTTGCAGCAGGAAGAGTAGGCTGCTGATTCAGAACGTCGTTTGCAGAGATATTCAATACTACTGCAATTGCGCCAGCTATCACAAGCATTCCAATTATAATTGATGTTCTTGCCTGCTTCATTGGAGACGAACCCGACACATTATTGGATAATGATTTGTGCCATCTTTTGAGCCTTTATGCAAAAAGCGAGTTCTGGTGAGTATTCGACTGATGGAAACCTTTCCACCTCTCAGTATTTTAGTTCTTTAAGAACCTCGCCAGAGTCTGCATCCACCCAATAATGATATCCCCTCTGTCCAAATTCTGTTGATGTTATCACCCTCACTTCCCAAAAGTACTTGTTCTCATATGCGTCCAGTGGTGTTCCTTCAAAAGTATGGAGCCACATGTCGGTGAGAGATTCTTCATCTACTATAAAGGATAATCCATTGCTTGTTACGTGGATCAACTCTGCTTTTGCTTCTTTAGTGGCGTTATCATTGGGCAAGTAGTCTGGATACCGTCTGGGTTCATTATCGACCTCGGTCAACGCCAACCTTATTGCATCGTCTTTCGATACTGCAAATGGTTCTGCATTAATGGCGGTCTGCTGGTAAACAAACATCGCTGCTGCGATTACACCTGCTCCGAACAGAATGATTGTAAGCAATTTCACTACTTTACTATTGTTCAGACCTTGTGCGCCGTTTGGAGATGACAAGGACTTGAATTAATGTCATTGGCAGCCTTAATTAGTTTCCTTTGAGGAAGCCATTCATATTAGCGATTCAATTCTGTCATCTACAAGATTCAGGCTGATGCCAGCAGCCGCTTGAGATGGAGTGTTGCCGTCTACTCCTTTGTATAATTTTGAGTCTTTACCTGCTAGTATTCCTTCAAAGATTCTGCAATAGCCGCTAGTTGTTCCAGTGGAATGTCAGTTGACCGAGTCTGTATCTTTACAATGGTTCCTGTCTTATCGTCAACTACCCATATCGTGGCAGGATGCTCGTTTTCAGACCTGTGGACTATTTCGCCATTTTCGTCTATCGCTATCGATTCAGACAACCCTCTGTCGTATCCAGCGGCATACATCCTGCCATTTTGGAAGACATAGCTCTTTGCTTCAAGCCCGCTTTCTGCAAAGCTTGCCATGGCTCTCTGGACATACTCTTCACCAGTTCTTGCGCTGCTTACACTGCTTAGAGGAGATTCGACAATCTCGATATACCCTTCCTCCGGTGATGCAGGGTTGTCTGGATCGCATACTGGACGGGTGAAATACTGCATATGGACTGCTATATCTGGCGGTACAAAGTCTACTGACTGCAGGGAATAGCCATCGGGCAGTGTCTCTGGCACCAGTATTTCAAATGAAGCATTTTCCTTTACTTCTTCAATGCTATACCAACAGAGAACCTCTTCACTGTTGTTGTTTGGCGAGCCACTGACAAATAGGCCCTGTTAACTTAGGGTAATTCGTAAAGCTAGGACTGTCCTAGCTTTTCATTGCAACATGAGAAAGAGGACAGACCCAGCTATAATCACATATGGACTGTACTTGTATTTCAATTCTAGGAGTTTCAGGCTGGCAGCC
>DASVCY010000091.1:0-27769 GCA_036381375.1 Nitrososphaera sp.
GGTGATGAATAATCCAGTCATTCTCGCCCATGGTCTTTCAATGCTTGCCATCATGATATTCATCTCGTCAACGCTGAACGATCTTGGAGATGTGGCAGGAGACAGGGCAGCAGGAAGGCGCACGGTTCCTATTGTAATAGGAGAAGGCAATACAATCAAGCTATGCATGATTCTTGCAATATCCATGCTGCCGCTAACATGGCTGTTCTATGGACTGGCGACCGCTGTTGCAGACGATAGGGGCAACCTGATCATGGCAATTACAGCCAGCCTATTTTCCGTGCTGCTCGCTTCAAAGATGGCGGCCATGGGCAAGAGTCAGCAAGACATGGAATCAATGCGCAGGCATCACAAGAAACTGTTCCCGCTGAACTTGGTTCTACAATCGAACGTTGCGATGGGAGGAGTGATCGTGCTTTGAACCTGCTGCTCGAAAAGTTTCCACAACTGGATACTTTTATTCATGTACACCGTCTGACCGATAATAAATCTATAATAAGCACGCAGGCACGATTCGAGATAGAATATGGCTAAGTCGCAGACGCCGGCTACTGTCCTAAGGACTATTGCCGATGACAAATCATTGGATCTTTTCAAAACGATTGCCCAGGGAACAATTGACAGCGAGAGCCTGAAGAGTAGGACAAAGCTTACCCGCAAACAATACTATTCTAGGCTATCAAGGATGACAAAGGCGGGTCTTGTGAGAAAAAAGAGCGGAAAATACCTCTTAACGGCCTTTGGCAAAATTGTATATGACGCTCAAGCTACTGTAGAAAGTGCGCTAACCAGCTATTGGAAGCTCCGTGCAATCGACTCGCTTGAAATGTCCAACGAGCTTCCAAAGGAAGAACAACAAAAACTGATCGACGCTCTGCTAGACAACCAGGAAATAAAGGGAATCCTCGTAAAAGGAACCTAAGCCCTTTCTCCTCTTTTCTTATCTTTGTGTCCTAAATTGGGAACAATCTAGATGTTTTTGACCTGAATCCAAGAATTATCGCCAGCCGGAACCATCATGACATTTTCGGAGTGGTCTAGACTAGGCTTGTGACTCTGCGCTTCTGGTCGGTAAGTACCTGCCGCTTGGTACCTATCTTGGCTGTCTGCCTGTAGAGCTGGGACCGGTCTTTTCATCCATGAAGGCGCTTTGATAGCAACGCAGCCGAGACTGCTGTCATCTCCATTTTATTCCGCTGACGTCGCCGCATATTTCAAGCCGCCTGAACCATGATTTTTCAAATACCCCCTCTCCTGACCCATTCCTGGAACCTCCGATGGCATGTAGAATCAGAGCTGTATTCCTTTGGCATTGGCTCTGAGCAATCCCCATTTACAACTAAGACAGGTTAGGAAGTTGTTCTTTTGAAAAATTTGTGGATGGACGAGCCGTATTGCAGCGCCTTCTTTGGCTTCATCGCTGACTCTTCTGGAACACCTATTGAAAGGGCGGCCTGCCGCAGTATGTGCTTTCTTATCATATCATCAGGTCCCTTGATCTTTTGACCTATTGGTATAGTCCTGGCAAACTCGATGAATTTGCTGGATAGGAAGGGCTGTCTGACAGCCACGCCGAACTGGCCTGCCACAAGTGCAATTTCGCTCATCAGGGTAAACTCGTTAGCAATCTTTTCGTCCATCATCTTCATTATTGCCGCTTCACCTCCGTTGCTGTACGCCCGGCGGTACCCGTCATACCCACAGAATAGCTCGTCGCAGCCATTCGCGCTCAGTATCAGATCAAAGCTGTTTTGCTTTGCAAGACTGCTGATGTAGTGGTACGCTATGCAATTTTCAATATGCGAAGTATTCTCGCATTTTATTATCTGTCTGACATGAGTCAGGTTTTTCTTGAAATCCTGATAATCGATTTCCAGAACCTTGTGATTCATGCCCATTGTCGAAGCGATTTTCCCTGCAAATCCAATGTCATGTGACCCGGGAAAACCCACTGTCAGCAGCATGACCTCTTTGCCAAGGTCTAGGCATATCTTGGCGAGCAGTGAGCTGTCTACCCCGCCAGAAAAAGCAACCGTTACTCTAGTTTCTGGCACCCTATCCGATACAGCATCATAAAGGGCATCCCTCAGATCAGGCAACAATATGTACCACATCAGCGCTTTTCGGCAAGCCTAGATAAATGGAAATCTCATGCCAAATATATCGTTTAAATATGCTGCAATATACAATCTCTGCCAGACTAAGTAGAAATGGCTAATGAGAGGGTCCTTCTTGACAGCGACCTCCGCTACATTGACAATGGAAAGCTGCTCCGGAGCAGATCGGAACTGTCTGTTGCAAAGATGCTATCTTTTCTTGGACGTGATTACCTGTATGATGTTGTTGTGAACCTGCCTGATGGCAAGTCGCACAAAATAGACTTCAAGGCAGGCGACAAGTACATTGAAGTAATAGATTCTGAAGCCGATGCTGCCAAGTTCAGGCATGTGCGCGAGCAGCTCCCAGACCTCGACATCATCGCAATCGGCCATTCAAAGTATGCAAGCAAGATAGAAGAGATGGACTCTCTGTTCTTCTACGACAGCGCTGATCACATGCAGACAGGCTCGATCTTTATTGAAGATCCTTCTCTAGCGTTTGACTATGCGCACATACTGCCATTGGTCGAAAAGTGCTCGGTCCTGCATGGCCACACGTCGACTGTCATGGTCGAGATAATCGGTAGTATGAAGAACAATCTGGTTCTCGACTTTGGAGAAGCAAAGAGAATGATCAAGGAAACACTCAACACGATTGATCACAAGTTCTTCATCAGCAAGAAATACCTACAAAAGGAGGATGATCAGCACTACCATGTCGCGTTTGAGGGGCCAAAAGGATACTTTAGCTTACAGCTTCCCAAAATGACCACATACATGCTTTCAGGCGAGGCGACTGTGGAAAACCTTTCTTCAGAGATAGTCAGGCTTCTTGCACCCAAGATGCCCCAGAATGTGCAGGCCATTGGTGTGTACATATACGAAGGGGTCAACAAGGGCGCGCACATCATTGCTGGAGTAAAAAAAGAAGAATAGATGGCCGATAAGGTTCTTGTGATGCTATCGGGCGGGCTTGACTCTGCCACCTGCCTGTACTGGGCAAAAAAGAGGTTCTCAGATGTTTTCGCAATCACGTTCAACTATTATGGTAGACTTGAACAGGAAAAGCGCGCTGCAGCCCAGCTGGCAAGAAGCGCAGGAATAGCAGAACTGATCACCGTAGACCTCCCTTTTGTAAAGGAGGCATCTGACTTTTACAATGGCCAGCTGAAAAAACATGATCCGCAGGCTCTCTGGTCGTCGTACGTGCCCGCAAGGAACCTGATGTTCTATTCGATAGCTGCCCACTATTCAGAATACCTTGATATAAAGTGGATAGTCGGGGGCCACAACTCACATGACACCAAATTCTTCAGGGACGCATCAAGCCGCTTTATTGAGAAGCTGAACGCATTGTTCAAAGAGGGCTGCCTACTATGCAATGGCCGGACCTACAAGATAGTGCTTCCTCTGGCGAAGAAGAACAGAAAAGAGATCGTCATGCTTGCCCGCAAGCTCAAGGTCCCGATAGCACAGACGTGGAGCTGCCACATGGAAGGCAAGGTCCACTGCGGCAAATGTTATGCCTGCAGGCAGAGGCTTGATGCGTTTAGATCCCTCGGGCTTGTTGATCCTGTGTTCAAGCGATCCTGATTTCAAGAGGCATATCACGCCTCAAGCGTATGTTACTGAGGTAGATCCTGTCAAAATGAGCCACGTCTGTCTGGATGTCTATTTTCCCTGATCCGATGCCTGCAATGATGCCAAATCCGGTAACTAGTCCGTTTGATCCTAACCCTACAAACATCCTTGCCATATTCTCTGGTTTTAGCTGCACTATTGGTGGATTGTCTAGTGCTGACGGTGAAAATATGCTATCCATGTAAACGAATTTGACTAGAGATAGATCTGCAGAAGTCAGGCCGCTACCGACATGTCTTAGGAACTGGTCTAGCCTGCGGCTTCTGCGCTCAAGCCTAGTTTTTGCCACTTGGCTGCTTGCTCTGGCCGAGACCACCTTCCAAGGACCTCCCTTGAGCGTATTGAGCAGAATTGAATTTTCAAGGCATACTATCATGTTGGGCCTTATCGCATTTGCCAGCATCAGCTTGTACTGGACTCCGCCGCCCCTTGCATAGCCGTCCGTATTGACTATGCAGACGTCACCAAGCAGCATAGTTCGCTCAAGAATTGATCTCAGCTTTTTTGCGACAAGGTGTTCAAAGCCTATCGGCGAAGTGTTGCCAATGAATTCGTACAAGGTTGCAGAGGCATCTCTTAGATCGGTCAAGGTCTCTGAGATCACCGCAGCCCCGATTCCAGTCGGCGGTGCAAGATCCCCCTGGCCAATATCTCCGTCTATGATGCAGGGCGTTAGCCCATTCCCAAGGGCCACGTTTGCGAGGTATGTGGCAAGAGTTGACTTGCCCGTGTCGGAGTCGCCAGCAAGCATTACCACCATGGCTACTTTTTTATCACTATTGTAGTTGCTGCTTTGCAGCGCAGATACGTGCCGGGCTACATCATACCACATCGAAACTCCTGCCTCTTCGGGCGTGGCCATCCACATCCTGCCTCCGCGGCTTAGCTTGACGCGCAGTCTGCAACCTTTGAGTGGCTCGAAGGGTAACGCCTTGCCAGGTCTCACCTTGACCATTCTGCCTGATACGTCGCTTCCAAGGACACGGCATTCCCCGTCGACGACCACGGTGGCTGGACCCTTGACCATGCGGACTAGCACATGCTGTTATGCGCCTTGCATCAGATTTTAATCCTTTTAAGCAGGTCAGACAGGAACCAACTAGATCCACCACAATCTCGCTTCTTTTCCACATGCCCCTCGATGTAAATGAACACTTACGCACAACCAAATCGCGCAGGCTGCAGTGGCCAGTGCTGCATGGCATATTGCCGCGTACGTGCGTAGCCATGAGCTTGAAAGGGGGGTGTTAGTGGCAGCAAGCTAGCTTGAGCATTCAGGGCGTTCCAAGGTAACCCGATCTCCATGACCTAGAATGGGAGATGACTATCGGGTGAGAGGGGCAGCGTCGCAATGCAGCAAGAGTATCCGACCAAGCTTGGAATTGAGCTCAAGGAGATGCGGCTGACACCAGATATCATCAGTGCCGGTTCGTCTGACATCGCGTCATATGCGATAAACTCGTTCCAGCAAGAAATTGTCATAATGGGCGCATCTGCCGGCGGATGATGTTCGACATTCTATAACCCGGACTTATTGGCGATGCTTGATCTGCTCAACTTGCCCGTGGTAGTCTCAAAGGACTCTACCGCATCAAGTGCGTATGACAAGTAGCTCCTCGCGAGGGCGATCAGGGAATAAAAAAGTCGGTCAGCTTTTTTGCGGCAGTCGCCTTTCTGCGCGAATAGCGCTTCGAGCGGGCGATAACTTTCTTTTGTGTTTCGGTCAGCTCGTCACGCATTTCTAGCAGCTTGAGCAGGTTGTCAGGAGCATTGGCGTGGTAGTGGTTGTTGAAATATGCATAAACGACAGGGACTTTTTCCTCCAGGTTTGCAAGCCTTGCAAGCCAGGGGCGCAGCTCTTCTTCAGAGTACGTATAGTCGTACCAAACCGGCTCGCCGCGCCCATGCCACCGCACATACGAATGCGTGCAGGCCGTGACAATCGGCCTTGCCAGAAACCCAATTGGAGAATCGGTCACTGTGTTCGCAACATTGTATTTTTTTAAAAGATCCCACGTCTCTTTCCGGTCCCATGATTCGTGGCGGAATTCAACCGCGAAGTGGATGTCCTCTGGAAGTAGCCCAAAAAATGACTCGAGGTCATCTTTATGTCTGAATGTAAAGTCAGGTGGAAGCTGGAGAAGAAGGCAGCCAAGCTTACCGGCTTTTGCAATTGGCCGCACAAGATCAACGAAATCAAGAAACTCTTTTTCGGCTTTCACAAGCAGCCTGTCGTGCGTTACGGTCTTTGGGACCTTTAGCGAGAACTTGAAGGCAGGGCCTGTCGACTGGATCCACCCGGAAACCATCGACTTTGAAGGTGCCCTATAAAATGACGAATCGACCTCAACAGAATTAAAGACGCGTGAATAAAACGGGAGCTTGGCTATTCTGTTGTTCGGATAGAATGCCCCTACCCACTCTTGGTAGCTCCAGCCACATGTACCTGACAGGATTGCCAACAGGATGCCTATGAGGCAACCAAGATAATAACTAGATCGCATGCTTTGACAGTACCGCTGAAAACGCCATCCTGTTAGTAGTTGAGATGGGTTCGTATGATATGTCGTGAATACGTCCCAAATTAATTCATAGCCATGAATCGTCAGAGTCCACGCCATCGTTTCCTGAGGGCGGGCCTAGCATCATCTCGCCTAGTTTCTGTTCAGGCGATCTTGGATAGTACATGTGTAATCACGTATGCTTGTGCAAAGTCACTAGGCACGCCACATCTGTCCCGGGGATCTCGATAAGATATCTATGTACGCTTGCCCTTCAAGTGGTAAGAAAAATGGATCAATTGCAGACTGGCAAAACGACATCCAGAATCTACAGTGATGGTGAACAGTGTCAGCGCGAGTTCCCGGTAGTTGCCCACAGATCCTCGTCAGCAAAGATATTGTTCCAAGTTAGTTCAGTGTTTCCTAGAACTAGGGAAACAAAATCTGCTAGCTGCCAATCTGATTGCACCAAGTCATCACTATTTTCTACCAGGTTTTCGCAGGAACAGTTTGGCAGTTTCTGGCAAAGCCAATGCATAATGAATGTGGACGCAGTCCTTTTCGTCGCAGAGGTTGCAGTAAAGGGCGCGATCCCGCAGGTAGATTTCAGCGGTCCTGCTCTTCCGGGCATCCCTGATGAAGAGTATGTTTCCTTCGTAACCTATCTTTGAGAGGGACGGTGCATAAGACTGCAGGAACTTGTCCCTCTCTATGGCTTCCATCAAGACAGTATTGATATATTCCTTGGTATTCCACCGCTTTTTTTCTGCGTTGGCCTTCATCACGTCATACGTTTCCTTGAATATTTCAACGGTTATGACTTCCTTGCCTCCCCGCTTGACCATATTACATCCTTTTGCATTGAAGTTTATATTGTTTATTGCGTGTTCCAACATGTTGGCACATGTCCCACTCCCTCCCCCTTTAGTGCTAGCTCTGTTATAACTACGCCCGCTGAGCTCGATGTTAATGCCACCCTGTAGAAATCTATGCGAGAGATTGGGATATCCTTGCTTTCCGTCTCCAAGCCCATATGCGATGGGTTTCAAATACTGCACAAGATGCGCCAAATATTTTGATGTCGGAGAGATACGATGCCCTTGCTGCAATAAACGGCTCAGATACAAGAAGAGCGGTAGGAAAGGAGGCGGGCAATGCTAGAAGTTATCGACAATTTTGCTGCACTATTGGTTGAATCCGAGGAGAAATCGATAACTTGCGACTTGTGCGGGCAAGAAGCTGCTATCTTTCAGGAGGAGGGAAACTTTTGTCTGCAATGTTGGCAGGAAAGAACAGAACCTCGGGTCTAACCGGAGAGCCCTTCAATTGGTATTCATTTGATTACATGTCGGGAGACTTGTGCTCGATTCAAACTACACGACAAGTCAGACAAAAGTCCCCGGCACTTGACAAAGATCTTTCCTTACATAGGCTAAACTGCAGACCAGTTAAGAAGGGCACATACAGATATTATGGCAATTTCAGAACGAAGGGCCGCTTTTGATGCAATTTGCAGCTATCGCAATCAGTCTAGTTATCATTGTTTCATTTGCTATTAGTCCCGTCTTTGCAAGTACGCTTCCAGCACCCCCAACAAACAACTATCCATGTGGAAGGTCCTGAGCTGCATAGCGGCTACCACGTTTCAGTTAATGAAAATATAAGTAAAGTCAGCGGAAGGCCATTGGCCCACGATGCGTATGCAGGCAGTCAGATTACCATTGGGACAACGCTTTCATCCCACCGCCATGGAACTGCGGATGAATATGGCTATGCGGTCTATTGGTACATCCGAAAGCTCCGGCAATACGACTGTGCAGGTACAGCTGCAACAGGCTTTAGAGGAGCGGTCAACGAGCCCACATTGTTTCCATCAGACGAGGTGGGACATGAAAAGGTAAACATTGCGCCAACAAGAGAGACTGCAATAGCACAGTCACCTTCAATAATCAATCGTCACAACTCCTGACGGCGAGGAGACCGGGCGTTCAGCAAGCAGGGCATCAGGCAGAGGACATTTATTTAAGATGGAGCCATGTTTCAGAAACATTTCCATTAATCCATTTAATGCATAGATTATCCTCTTTTGCGTGCAGACAAATTCAGTCTTCTATAGCTTTACTTTGCTTTTTTCGGTACTCCTTTTGACAATGCTACTCCTGCCGGTACCGATGGTCCCAAGCGTGCTGGCATCAAGCAATTCTGGTCCTGGAGGTGGCGGCGGTGATAATGATGACAGAGACGACCGGGACGACAGGACCGGTGGCCAGATTACAATGCAAGATCCATCGACCATTACTACTTCCATCACAATTCCTGTGGACGCTGAATCACACAGTGCCGCAAATCCATATAGCCCAAACCCCGCGACTGTCAGCAGCGGCTCGACAGTCATTTGGAGCAACGTTGATGACGATCCCCATTCAGCTACGGCTGACGACGGCTCATTTAGCACAGGAATACTAGAGCCCGGTGAGTCGGGCCAAGCCGTCATTAATGCAGAACCCGGGGCAGCCATATCTTATCATTGCGATGTCCATCCAGAAATGAGAGGCATCCTTCAGGTCAGCGATGCAGCCGGAAACAATGTGCTACCGGGCAATGTAGCCATGCCATCACAGTCCATTGGTTTGACCAGCTCTTTGCTGCAAATCTCTGATCAGCCGCTGGCCGTGGGCCATTACACCACCGTATCGGAAAATGCTGGAAATAATATGATCCAGCTTTCTATTGCAGGCAATACAACCATAACTCTTCCAAATTCAACTGAAACAACGGTGACAAATGACACAGGCAATGTCACTATCACTTTCACAGAATCAGGCATGGGGATTCTGGATGCGCAAATTTACATGACGACGGGAGACGGCTCTGAGAATGCCACTATCATTGTGGCTGAGTTCTTTAGTGGCAAAAATGCCCCGGGCAGAGGACTTGCATCATTTAGCACGGCTTCTACAGGCAGGCTGGCTCCGCTTGACAGTATAGTAGCTATCGTGTTGGATGAAGATCAGCCTGACGGCAGTTCAAGAGTATCGTTCTTTGAATGGAATGCAGGACCTGTGATTGACAACAGTGAACTTGAAACACCGGTAAACAGTTCAGAAAATGGCACGAGCGATAATCAGACAACAACTACTCCTATCCCATCAATGGGCGCTGACGAAGGTGGTGGGGGCAGCAATACAATTGAAGTCTCGATAACATCAGGGTCGTCAAGCAAGACCGACAATGCATTCGATCCCAATCCGGTTCAGGCCAGTGTAGGCGATACAGTGGTCTGGACGAACGACGACACAACTCCACACACGGTGACTTCAGGGTCTAACGCGCAATCTGACGGCAAATTCGATTCCTCGCCAAACCTCAATCCCCTGTTGGCTCCGGGAGAAACATTCGAGCATACGTTTGAAGAAGAAGGCGAATACCCCTACTACTGCCAACTACATCCAAACATGGTAGGAACAGTCAGCGTAAGCTGACAACGACCTCCCCCCTCATCTTACTATTTGGCAGGATAGGAGTTAGTGATTCAGGGCAGAGGATGCCCTTGGGACAAGGTTCGAAGCTGCACTCCTACAAACCCATACCTGATGATAGGATTACTCCTACACCTGATCACAATCTCTGTGGATCTGGCCAACCCCATCTTCTGAGTGCTCGTTATCGGTTGCGGGACTGGCATTCCATTGACAAACGGCATTTGATTCTTTATTCTGGCGAGCAACTACCAATTGTTTTTGCACGCAAAAAATGGGTCATTGTTTCTGGCTCCACAGTCTAATTATGTATAACAGGGGTTGTGCCCCGGTTTTCAATTATTTGGTAATGGACAGTGTCCTTCCTTAGCATCAAGTACGTGCTTATTCGTGCGTCTTGGAAAAGTAGACGAAAGGCAATCAAATAAGCTACTTTTATTTAATGCGATCGAAATCCTGTCCACTGTGCTGGACAAGATCAAGAAAAGGGTGAAAAAGACGCTTGAGGGGCGCGACCCTGCGCATGACTTCCAGCACGTTATGCGAGTATACAGAAATGCCGAGATGATTGGCAAAAAAGAAGGCGCGGACTTGGATATCCTGCTCGCAGCTGTACTCCTGCACGATCTTGTAGTGTATCCCAAGGGAAGCGCCAAAACATCCAAGTCGGCAGACGACAGTGCCGATCTGGCTGAAAAATGGCTGCGCGGCTACGGCTACCCGCAGGACAAGATCGACAGGATATCCTACTGCATAAGGACCCATAGCTACTCGAAGAGGCTCGTCCCTCTGACCCTAGAGGGCAAGATACTGCAGGATGCCGACAGACTGGACGCCCTCGGCGCCATAGGGATTGCAAGAACGTTCAGCGTTGGGGGCTTGGAGAGAAGATCATTCTATAACCCTGCCGATCCTTTCTGGAGATCAAAAAGGGAGCTGAACGACAGAGAGTGGACGCTTGATCATTTCCAGACGAAACTTCTCAGACTGAGCGAATCCATGCACACAAAAACTGCCCGGAAAATTGCCAAAGATCGATCCAAATTCATGGAGTCGTTCATCAAGCAGTTGCAAAAAGAGATCTAGCCATAGTCAACAAAATACTTGTAGCGCTTTTCCACTTCCTTATTTTCACCCGCAATCACGTGTGCCATCTCGCTTTCAAGGACCTTCCTTGCGTGCTCCCGGAACTGGTCTGCTGCTGGCGTTTGCGGGAAGGTTCCAAGCGTGTACTCGAGATGCTTCATGAATTCCACAACCTTGGCCCTGAACTCTTCCTTTGTAGGGCGCTTGTTGCCAACTATCTTGAACCATGATGTTGCGCATGCGGTAGAGTATATCTTGGCAAGGTCTTCTACAAGCCGATCGATTTCAAAATAATCAGGCATAGGGATAATTTCTAATTCGAAGTATATAATCTGCGCATTATCCGTTCGCTGCGTTTATGCGGAAATATTTTAAGTCATGAACAAAACCTATTGCTGTTAGATATCCGGATGCTTGTGAAAATTTCAGTCATGATATTTGTCCTCCTCGCAGCGGCTGCCCTGCAGCAGGCCAGCGCGCAGGTTCCGGCATTCCTCCCCTCGGTGAAGGATCCCGATCTTGTTGTCGAGGAATACATCCCGCACCTGCAGCACCCAACCAGCATCGCGTTTGTCGATGACGAGACGCTCCTAATCCTGCACAAAAATGACGGAACGGTCCGCGTGGCGAGAAACGGGGTTCTCGACAGCCGCCCCGCCCTTGACGTGAGCGTCGCGAACGAGAGAGAGCAGGGCATGTTAGGAATAGCGGTCAAGGGCAGCACGGTCTACCTCTACTTCACCGAGTCTGCAAACGACGGCGGAGAGGCTATTAGCAAGCGCGTCTACAAGTACACCTGGAACGGTCAGGAACTTGTCGATCCGGTGCTTGTCAAGGACCTGCCGGCAACCCGGCCCTATCACAACGGCGGCGCCATGGCAGTGGCTCCGGACGGCACGGTCTACTTGGTCGTAGGCGACACAGGCAGGTACGGATTGCTGCAGAACAACGTAGGAGGAGAGCTCTTTCCCGACACCAGCGTCATAATGCCGGTCGAGCCGGAAGGACCGTATTATGCTATTGGCATCAGGAACAGCTTCGGGATGGCTTTTGACCCGGTGACAGGCAAGATGTGGATAACCGAGAACGGAAACGCCGACTACGACGAAGTGAACCTGGTGGAGCCTGGGTTCAACAGCGGGTGGAACCAGGCAATGGGCCGGGCGACCGATGACCAGATTGCAAAAATGGTCTCCGACTATGGCAATTATTCGTACGCCGATCCCAAGTTCAGCTGGCAGCGGACTGTGGCGCCAGCGGGTCTGACGTTTGTTGATTCTGACTCCGACTCACTGTCAAGGTATGGCAACAGCCTGTTCGTGGGCGACTGCAATTTCGGCAACATTTACAGGTTTGAACTGAACGGGGAGAGAGACGGATTTGTAATTAACGATCCCGGGCTCGCAGACAGGGTCGCAAACTCGGATGACTCTACATCCGAGATCGTGTTTGGCGAGAGGTTTGGCTGCGTGACTGACCTGGATGTCGGCCCAGACGGGCTGCTGTACATAACCACCTACTCTCCGTTTACCACCAGCGCGATATACCGGCTGGTTCCAAAGTCAGATGCCGGCTACAATATGCAGATCTTTTACGTTGTTGCGGCTGCCGGCGCGGGGATCGCCGGGGCGCTTGCCTACAAGAGATCCCGCAGGAAAAGGGCCCAGCGGAATCGATAGCCCGTCTCGATATGCATTATTCGTAACAATTTTTCACAAGCTTAATAGTCGGCAGAGCCTGTCCAAAGGCTAACCATGAAAGGCTGCGTGTTATGGCTGACAGGGCTCCCGTCGGCGGGGAAATCGACTATTTCAAAGATAGTCTATGACAAGCTAAAGGCAAAGGGCATCAGGGTCGAGCTCTTGGACGGTGACGAGGTGCGGAAAAACCTGAGCCCAGATTTAGGCTTTTCAAAGGCTGACAGAGAGATGCATGCAAAGAGAGTGACCTATGTTAGCAAGCTCTTGGCAAGAAATGGGGTGATCGCAATCGTCGCGCTGATTTCTCCCTACAGGTCGTTCAGGGAAGCCGCAAGAAACTCGATAGGCGACTTCGTCGAGGTGTTTGTGAACGCCCCGATAGAGGAATGCATAAAGCGCGACGTCAAGGGGCTCTACAAGAGGGCGCTTGCAGGCGAGATAAAAGACATGACCGGCGTTCAGGATACGTACGAAGAGCCGGCAAACCCCGAGATCACAATACATTCCGACAGGGTTACCCCCGAAGAGGCGGCGGATGCTGTCATAAGCAAGCTCTACGAACTAAAGTATCTGCAGTAGCATTACGCCAGGTTCTGGACTGCACTTTCGAGAAGCTGCCTATCAGCTTCGGGCAGAGACTTCCACTTTTCATTATTTTCCGGTTCCAGCTTGTCAGGGATTGATTCGATCAGCCCCGGATACTCCTTCAAGCCGGCAAAATCATAGAGCCTTGACAGCTCCTCCCGCGGGTTTTTGACAAAATCCTCGTAGGCTATCTGGATCATCCTGTCACTGACCACCTGCAGGTCCTGCAGCAGTTTGGATCGCGCAAAAGAGTAATAGTTTATGAAAGCCTGTAGCTCTGACGGGTTGTCCGGTGATCGGAACTTTTCATAGATCGTGATGTTGCCCCTCGAATTGTAGTTCCTATTGTTGTGCAGGCCGATGGCCATTTCGTCATGCATCTTTTGATACATGGAATGGATGACGGCTCGCGGATCCCTCCATATCAGGATGTACTTGGCCCCGGGAAAAATAGCGTCGAGCCAGCGAAGGCGCAGGCAGTCTGCAGGATTCTTGCTGACAAAGATGCTCGGATTGCCAAAGAGTTTTAGCTGCGCGTCTATCATTGAATAATAATAGCGCTTTTTCTCCTCCGTAGCGTCGGCTTCAGTCAGGTACTCGAGCGGAGTATGGAACCGCCACCAGATGGATCCCTCTTGCGCTCTTGGCCTTGACTTGCCTGACTTCATCCTCTCGGGGTACTTGTATCGCGCCCTTATGAGGGGCACGAGCCAGAGTGCCCAAGGGTATTTCGAAAGCCTGTTGCTCACTACCTCAAGGAACGCGACCTCCCTGTGATTGGTAAAGAGCCTGTGGAGTATCGTCGTTCCGCTGCGCTGGATGCCTATGATGAAGACATAGTTTGCCTTGGGCAGGTTATCCAACATTTTTAGCAAAAAATCACATAGAATTTGTGCTTTTCGGGACCATGGCCCGAACCACGCAGCCGGCGTCTACTTTTTCAGCAGCTTGAACGCGTGGTTTCTGCTACCGGTCTTGAAGTAGTGCATTATCCAGAGCATCGCAAGCGGCTCTAGCAGGCGCGCCCCCTCTATCCCTCCGATGTCAACGTTCTCCCACCCAAAAGAGTCCAGAATTCCTTCCACCGTCTTTTTCGCGCCCTCGTCGTTGCCGCAAATGAACATCGTCGGCGGACCTCCGGGAAAATCCGGCTTGAACATGTGCGCATTGCCTACGATGTTGAAAGCCTTGACAACCTTGGCATCAGGAAGCAGGCGTTGCACGGTCTCTCCGCCAGAGTCGTTGTTGCCCAAGGCAGGTCGCGGTGGCACGCCTTTTGAAAAGTCAAGCGGGTTTGTGACATCGACTACAACCTTGCCGCTGAAATTTTTCTTGCCAGCCATCTCGATCGCTGAAGGCGTCCCTTCCCACAATGTTGCAATCACAATGATTTCTCCAAACGACGCAGCATCTGAAAAGCTGCCTACGGATGCCTTGCCTTCTTTTTTTGTAGCCCACTGTGCGATCTTGTCAGGGTTGCGCGAGCCCACCTTGACTGTATGACCTGTCGCCACAAACCCCTCTGCAAGTCTGAGCCCGACATCTCCGGATCCTAGGATGCCAACCTTCATGGAGTTGAAAAGGCGGCCGCCCTTAAAAAGTTACCAGTAGTTTGCCTTTATCTTTTCGATGACGCGCTCGTGTTCGGCGCCCTTTCTTCTTGCAAACTTTTCCATTGCAGTCAGCGGCACACCCCCAAGTGTCGAAGCGAGCTGGGTGAAGAACCAGTTCTTTATCGGGTTGTCGCGCCCAACCTTGCTCATGAACTTTTGGATCCCGTACTTGAAGTTGTGCTGCCAGGTCTTGTACATTACGCCCAGCTTTGCCGGATCCATGGTGTTGCCAATGTCGTAAAAGTCTGATTTTTCAAGAAGGCCTATTGGAACGAACGTGAGAGGCGTAGTGGTAAACTTGCTGTCCGGTTGCTCAGTCTCGATCTCATGGATCAGCCGGATCGTTTCCCAGCTGTCCTCAGGGGTCTCGTCGTTGTCAAGCCCCATGATAAGCGTGAACGCTGGAACCCAGTAATGCTCGTTGAGTACCTTGATTCCCTCCTTGACCACCCAGTGCCATTCTTCTGGTCGATATGGTGCAAGTTTTCTGTCGGCGTACTTGCCGATGAGCCTGATGCTGCCTGTCTCAAACCCACACTGGATGCCGATGTGATTGTTGGGTCCGGATTTGATTATCTTGGAGACATTCGGGATGAGGCGTTCGTCAGCAATTGCACCTGCAAGGGTTCCGTGTGTCGGGTTTGTGTGCTCGATGCCAGTGGCCATGATGCCCTTGAAGAGCTCTTCTATTGCCTCCCTGTTTGGCTGCATGTTCTTTGTAGTCCTCGGGTTGAGACCATAGACGAAAATGTCGTCGCTGTGAACCCATGCGTTCTTTAGTCCTCCGTACTTCATGTTGACCTCAATTTCCTTCTGCACCTTCTCGACTGGATAGTAGCGCAGTGGCCTGAGAGTCACGTCGCAGAACTTGCATCCCCTGCCGCAGCCGCGCATCACCTCTATCATGCCGTGCATGCTAGGGTTGACAATGTTTGGAATCTCATCGATGGATGGCTCATTCCAATAGTGGATGAACCTGCCATGGAGTGTCCTATTGTTCCTCACAAACTCTTTAATCTCTACCTTGAACGCGCTTTTCTTGAACGGGTTGGCCATGTCAAACTCGCCGGCAATGAGGGCGTCAAAGAACGCACCTGCTGCACCGTCGATCTCGGGACCGATGCCTCCAAGCTCGCCTTCTACGATGCCGTACAAGCCGTATTCCTCGATCTTGGCAGGGTCATAATTGTACTGCCACGTGCCTGACGCTCCGACGACCACCTTGGCCTTGCTTCCGGTCCTTTTCTTGGCGGCGTTTATCCTGTGATGAAGGTCGCGGTTGTAAAACTCGTCATAAGACATGTTCTTGCGGCCGTAGGTGAACGTCATGGTAACAGGGCCCATGCCCAACGGATCCATCTCGTAAGTTCCGACCACCTCAGTCTCAGGACCAATGAACTTCTCGACGTGATCGGGATGTGCCACCACCACATCCTCTTTGCTGTAGCCGTCTCTCAGTAGAGCGGCCTCAACTTTTCTCAGTCCATAAGGCGCATAGTTGGCATGCCCGTTTGTATGGTCAATCGGGTTGCAGATAAAGTCAAAGAGTATTTTTGGAGTGACTTGGTTGCGCAGCACATAATACCAGAAGGAATTGCGATCTCTGTTAAAGTCGAGAGCCGGCGCACATCCAAAGAAGGACGCAAGCGAAATCCCTCTGTAAGGAGACATCAAAGTGCGATCTGCAGTAAGAACTACCTTAGGAGACCTTCCCAACGCTCTAAATCCCTATTTACAAGAAAAAGATTACAGGTGCAATTAAAGGTTTCCACTGTCTTGCCTTAGCGTATGCTGGCGTCTCGCTTTTCTATAAATTCCTGCAAAGTGGTAGCAGCCTCGTTGCCTAGCTTTTTCTTCAAGACGTCGTGTATATCCCTCACCAGCCCAAAGCCATAGAATGTCAAGGCTGTGTATAGTGAGACAAGGGTGGCGCCCTTTTCATACGCCTTCCAGGCGTCCTCTCCTGAAAATATCCCGCCGCATGCTATTATCGTAAGGCCGGGAAATGCCCTGTGCACATCCTCTACCAATTTCAGCATATATGGAAAAAGAGGTCTGCCGCTTTCGCCTGCGACTTCTCTCGTAAAATTTTTCGCAATCTTGGTTGATTTGGTATCGATCGGCCGGGTGTTGCCTATCGTGACCAGCTGTCCGCCATTTTCGTAAAAAACCTTGATCGATTTGAGCTTGACCTCCCTCTCGTCATCAGATGGCGGCAGCCGGCTGTACGGCGATACCTTTGACGCCTTGATCTTGCCTGGTACATGTGTATTCATCAGATCAATCATTTTCTTTGTAAATTCAGGTGTCTGCAACACCTTGTTAAAGTCGGTGTTAGGCGATGTCCTGTTCTCCTCAAATCCAAAGTCTACGTATGGTGCAGTCCTGACCATGATCTCTTTGCACGAGTCCAGCACCGCATCTTCTGTGTATACGTCGGTAATGCCAGAAAAGTTGAGCAGAATTTTAGCGTGCCCTCTTGGCCCTTCGCTGAACTTTTTCAGGTTTTTGATCGTGTAATCAATCCCCTTGTGCGGGTACCCCTGTGCATTGATTATGGCCTCCCTCTCGTCATCCACGACAATCCTTACGGTTCCATCAGTCCTTGGACGTTGTGGATTGCCAGCGCGTGGGTTTCTCAATACGCTTCCAGGGTTAAGAAACCCAAAGACATAGGACAGAGGTTCAAGGACGTCGCAATTCTTGTCAAATCCGGCTGCAATTCCTACAGGACCCATCAGTTTCTGATCGCAAATTGCAACTGCCAGCTGCTCGCCGGGATCAAAGTATGAAGCGTTTTGCCTGAACTTGTCTGTCATCTTGAGCAGGCGTTCCTTTGCCTTTTCATGCACCACTTCTGCCTGTGCAAGCTCGTCTGTTGCCTTGTGGCGAGAGTATAGGTACCTGCGGTAAAGTCGAAAGAGAGAAGGATCCAAGCTTGCCTTGAATGTGTCTACAAGCTGCACTGTATGCTGTCGCTATTCCACTTTCCTATATAGGCTTAATGCTGGCTGTCCTTGACAAACTGCCACAGGTTGGCCAAAAGGCTGTCAAAGCGGTAGCTGTCTGAAATTTCGTACTTGAGCGTGTTACCGTATTCATTCGTAAGTTCCAGCACTGGAACGTCATGTTCCAAGTTTATTGCAATGTTCTTTTTGTCCAAGTTAATCGATAGACCTTCGCTCTTTTTCCCCTTTACGATCTTTGGCTCTGCCAAGGCAAGATTATTGTTTGAGCCGAGAGATATATATCAGATCTGGGCAGCCGCTCTATGGGTCTCGGGTACAGGTACCCTCTGGTAGTCATCTTCGATACGAACTATGTCACTTTCTTCGAACTTGCCGTATGCGATTTCAAGTATCACACAATCGCGGTCCAGTGCACCCAGCCGGTGCTTTGCCTGACGCGGTATCGTTAAGGTTTCACCTTCGGTGAGAATCATAGTCTTGCCGTCCAGCTCAACTATCGCGATTCCCTTAATGACCTTCCAGAATTCGGATCGCTTATTATGATATTGCAGGCTGAGCCTAGAATTAGCGTTGACATAGATCAGTTTGACGGTACACGGTTTGTTTTCATGAAACTTTTCAAACCTTCCCCACGGCCTGCTTTCAGAATAAATCTCCATAGAACAAAAGGGTCAGAAAGCGATTTAAAAATTTCCATTTAACATAAATACAGTTCCCTCGAAATATCAAGCGTGTCCAAGTCGGGTGATTGCATTAACAGCGATCATGGAGCATGCAAAGGGGTGATCATAGAAAACGTCAACTCATCCACAATAACAAAAATTTGCACCTGCCAGTGCCATGACAGCATGTATCAGCTCATCAGAAACACCATCGCTGTGATAAATCAGAGTCAGAGGAACAACCCCTACCAGTTCACGCACGACGGCGACATCTAGGATATTTTTGCAGACTTTTTCGGTAAGCAAACTTCATGCAAGGCAGTGCCACATTGAACGCGGTTGCAATTGCGTTTGCGCCTATTATCACCCAGTCGGCGTTGAATATGCTATTGACCATCCAGTGCCCGCGTCAAATAAGGCTCATCGGGTACCTGGACACATCCTGCATGCTCTTTGTCCTGTAGGCATTGGTTATCTGGGGCAAAAAAGCAACTTCGCTGATTTCGCAATGGACTAACGGGTCCATCTGCCAGACCATCTGCTCCAAGCCTCTATCCTTCTTGCCATCTTCCTTGACCGTCTTGGCTGCATGTTCTCTTGGTGCTAACAGGGACTCCGGACATCCCCCGGCATCTACCGATATCCGCTGTTGATAGCGAAATGTTGCTGGTTCTTTGACGGAGTCCTCGCTTGGATTGGTAGAGTTATTATATGCAATCAGGCCGGCATAGCAGCTGCCATGGCGAATCTGAAAGACCTTGTTGACGGCACCGTAGTAGGTTCGGGTTCTGATTATGTCGTCATCCAAAAAGGCAAAAAGCGGCTTTTAGTAGAGTTTCAGAACTTCAAGATACAGGAGCTGAAAAACGCAACTACGCCATATGGCTCTCAGATAGACTAGATTTGTCAATTGAGTCAAGAATTTTATCGTAAAAAGTTAAATTGAGTTAGAGAAATAGTCCCACCGTCCTTGACGCAGAAGGCTACTGTTGAGGTTGCAGCAGCTGCGCAGCAAAAGCCAGCGAAGGGGAAGGTCAGATATGACAAGAAGGCAGAGTCCGAATTCTTTGTCGACAACTCGGCCCTAGCAGGCTTTACTACAGAGCGCATCCTGTACATGGCTGTCAGGGAGCTCATCGAAAATTCGCTTGATTCCTGCGAGACTGGTCACATCCTTCCCAAGATATCGCTGTCGCTCAAAGTGCTCGATCAGGCAAACGACCTCTGGATCATAACCTGCGAAGACAACGGGATCGGCGTTCCGTCTGACAAGGTTCCTATCGCAGTATGCTCGTTTCTGACATCGGGCAAGTATGTCGAAAAGCAGCAGCGCGGCCTCTTTGGCGTAGGCTTGAAGATGATAGCCGCCTTTTCAACGAAGGATACAATTCACCCAATCAAGGTCTGGTCGAAATCACAGGACGAAGGAACTGAATATTACTTTGAGCTCAGGACCGACATCAGTACAAACAAACCCATTCTGCTTGCCAAAAAGGCGGTCAAAGGAGAGGAAAGCAAGATCACCGGCGACTCTGGTTTCAGGGTGGAGGCCATACTTCATGCAAAACTATCCCCTATTACGAGGAACAACATAAAGAGCAAGATCAACGAGTATATCAGCCAGACGAGCATCGTCAACCCGTACGCTATTATTGAATATGAGACCGATGAGGGCAGAGTCACCTTTGAGAGAAGGACCGAGGTAATGCCGCAGCCTGCAAAGGAAGTCCTGCCTCATCCTGCAGACATGGATCTCCAGACTCTCAAGAAGGCGATAATGAATTTCATGAACCAAAAGACGACGCTTCAGGGTGTCCTGTCGGCGTCCTTCCAAAAGATGTCAAGCGAAAAGGCAAAAGACATCATTGCCAAAGCTGGCCTTGAAAACAAGCCCGCTGACAAATATACTGAGAACGAGCTTATCGAGATTGTAAAGGTGTGCAAGCACACACCCTTCCAGCAGGCAAACACCGACCACCTGAGCCCCATAGGCGAGGAGATCCTGACCACTGGAATGACTTCTGAATACACAATAATTACTACAAAGGATGCCGGTCCTTCTTCATCATCGACAGGGTCGGGTGCTGGCGGCGCTCCTGAAGTCCAGAAACCTCAGATTACTGTCAGGATAATGAAACCGGCATTGACAGCCTATTCTTCACGCACATGTGTGATTAACAACCGGCCAACAATAGTAGAGTGTGGCATTGCATATGGCGGCGACATCCCTTCGTTCAAGCTCTATAGGTTTGCAAACAAGATACCTCTGCTGTATGACGAAGGGTCCGATGTTGCCAGGGAAGTCGTGTCTGAAGTCGAGATCAACAAGATGGGGATCACGAAAAAGGAAGCAAAAGAGCAATTTGCCAATGTCGGAGCTAAATCTGACAGGGCAGTAGAACTATTGCCCCTGCACATCTTCTTCCACATCTGCTCGACCAAGATACCCTACAAGACTGCAGGCAAAGAAAGCATAGCTTCTGAGGGTGAGCTGAAAAGGTACATGAAGTCTTGCCTGTCGGAGCTATACAGGAAGGTGAGTGCGCAGATCAGAAGGGAGTTGCGCATGAAAGAAGCCGTCAACAGGCTCAACCTCTACAAATATTACATTCCTCTGGTTGTAAGCGCAATTTCTGAATCAATCAAGGTTGACCCAGTCAAGCTCGAGAAGGCGTTCACCGAGCTCGCAGAGAAGCACGTAAAGATCGAGCAGCTGGCAATTGCTCCAGTTGAGGAGAAGAAGGAGGACAAGATCACCAGCGAGCGCCTCGAAGAAGAGATTGAAGAAGAGAAGGATGAGGAAGTAAAGATCGATGGCGAGGTCATTCAGCCTGACAGGGAGCAGATCGCAATCAACGCTGCGAGGATAAAGGGCAAGACCTCCAAGCCTAAGAGCAGAAAGAAGAAGGGCGATGAGGCGATCCCTGAGGCCCGCAAGCAAAACAGCAAGCAGGAGACTCTGGACGCAATCATTGAAGACGAGCCAAAAGGAAGGAGAAGAAAGCAAGTAAATGCCGGCAACTGACAAGCGCCATCAGGAAGTAATCAGAAAGATCAAGCAGATAATGAAGGACGTCAGCATCGATCTGATGGTACAAAAGACAATGCCCGTTCTGAACGTCCCAAAAGTCGGCTCTGATAACACGATATGGTCTGGCGAAAAGAGGATGCTCACGATTGGCAACAAGACGGTCGCCGTAAGCCCGGACAGCACGAAAAAGATCCCCACATTCACCCAGTATCTCGTTATGGCCAATGCAATCCGCAAGCTGCTGGACGAGGAGATGGAGAGCACCATCAGAGGCATGTATTATGCAACACTCAGCACTGTAGGCGATGAAAAGAACAAGCAAAAGTTCTGGGCGGGTCAGGAAAATTCCGACGATGCCATCAAGGCAATTGAGCTCTTGACGGGAGTCCCAAGGGAGGAGTTCTCGGTCACTTCAAAGCCAAAAGGGATGATCTCGGGTCCTATCACTCTCCGGGTCGGAGGCGATGTCATCGACTGTAACCTTGGAAGCAGGGCGACGTCCCAGCTTATACCAACCAACATCCGCGACGTCGAGATAATGAACGTAAAGGCTGACTTTGTGATGGTTGTAGAGAAGGACACCGTTCTCAACAATATCCGCAAGTCTGGCTTTATCCAAAAGTACAATGCAATTCTGATGACGGGCTCAGGGGAGCCAGACAGGGCGACCAGGATGATGGTCAAGGCTCTCAATGAAGAGTGGAAAAAGCCTGTGGTGATATTTACCGACGCAGACCCATGGGGTCTTGGTATTGCGCTCCGCTACAAGATTGGCAGCGAGTCCCTCAGCTACGATAGCGACAGGCTGGTTACGCCTGACGCCAAGGTCCTTGGCATGACGTTCTCCGACATCTATGACTACAACATTCCAGAAGTGGCGAGGCTCGCCGCGTCAGACGAAGATTTGAACAGGGCAAGCGACATGAAGAAGAAACCATGGTTCCATGACAAGCAGTGGCAGAAGGAGCTTGACCTGTTCTTGAAAAAGAAGGAAAAGTGCGAGCTGGATGCATTCTTCAAGCACGGATTCAAGTACCTGGCAGATGTCTATTTGCCGCAAAAGCTGCGCGAAGCTGGCGTCATATAGTATTATCATAATCATCACATTTCTCTAATTTTGCGATGCTCTCACAAGCTACAAATTTTTACAAACGTTTATAATTGATCTGAGTGCGGCTAGGCCGCGAGGTTTGCTATGGAGCAGGTTCATTCGCTCTGCCTCATAAATGAAAAGGACGGCAGCGGATATCCAGAACTGTATGACAAGATCAGCCATTATGCTTCACAAAATTACGCAGTAATCTATGCAGTAGAGAACGACACGACACAGACGGTGAGGCACATGAGCCGGCATGGCGCTGAAGTGGAAGCGCTTGTCGAGTCTGGAGCGCTAACCATAGTCGGCAGAAATGCAATGTATTCGGTTGAAGAAACCAATTTCGATAGCCATGCGCTTTTGAATATGTGGCACAATCTAATGTTAAAGATAAAGAAGCGCTCTGATTTCGGCGGAATCCTTGCTATAGGCACTGCTGAAGTGTTCTTTGAGCATGCTGTTGGTCCGTGCAAGCTCATCAGCTACGAAGAGATGGTGGGCAAGAAATTCGAGATCCCGCTTGAAGCAATCTGCTGCTATAGCGAAAACGCCATTGCCAGGCTGTCTCTTGCCGAGATAGTCGCGATCCTGAACGCACATCATTCAACAATCCACCGCGGATGGCATTATAGGAAGTGGCATCCAAACGCGATCGTCGCGCTAGCGCGCAGTGGCCTTGAGAAGCAGCTCGGGGCAGGGTTGTCAAACCTGATCTTCAAGACGATGAAACTCTGCTACCAGATCGGGGATGACGAGATTATTTCCAATCCTGCGATCTTCGAATCAATGCTTCAAAGATTAATTGGAAAAAGAATGGCAGAGGCTGCAATTGCCCATATAAAGGAAGAAATCAGAGATTCTATTTCGTTCTAATATTCTCCTATTCGCCCGGCAGAGGCTTTTCCCTGTCAACCCGGTACTTGAACACGTCCTGATAATCCATACCCAGAATTACATTCCGGCCTACAGCAATTATCTTTGACTTGGGTACGTCGAACCTGTAATCATAGTGTCCCCAGATTACAATCTGGTCATCAGTCTCTTTCACCACGTGCCCGACATGCTCTTCATCCTGTGTCCTGACTCCCTTGTTAAAGAGCGACTTTGGATATTGCCGTTCGTACGACGCCAGGTCTATGTTGTCGGGCCTTGTCCATGGGTCTCTGACAGCTTTTCCAGCCGGCAATGGTTCTTCTCTGCTTACCTTGTACTTTTTTACAATTTCATACAGCGGCATGTCAATAAGCACATTGCCAGCTGCAAACTTGATCTTTGATATCGGAATATCATATCTGTCATCGCCACCGCCAAATACGACAATCTTGTCATCTGTTTCCCTTACTACATGGCCTATGTGCGGTGAATCGAGTGCCTTGACGCCCTTGTTAAAATACTTGCCGGATACCATAATAATCCATAATACCATCCTTCATTTTATTAACATATCTGCCTGCAATATTAGAATCGAATTTTCTATTTAATAGACCTAGATTAAAGGTCATCCTTTGAACTTTGACTTTAGCACATAAAAAAGCACCCGTTTTGCGGATTCTAGATACTCAGAGTCGCGGCTAAATTTCATACAGAAGATGTCAGAGACAATCTGTTCTTGCAAAAAATTCTTTAACACCTCCAAAGCTGGATATACGGTTGCTATCGATCAGCCTTGCTGATGGCGCGATCACGATTGGCGTTCGCACAAGCAAGAGGTCAAAAAGGCTCCGCCTTGTCTCCAATATTAACGGCGTAGAAGCAATTGTTCCAGCAGACTACAGCGCAGAAGAGCTAGAAAGATTTGTTTCTTCAAAACGCGACTGGATAATCAAGACATCCCGCTACTACGCAAAGCTGAAGGAGCGCTGCGGCGCGCCTGAACCGGGAACGGTCTATTTCCTTGGCAGCAAGTATAGGTATCGCGTAATAAAAGACAGGAATGCGTCGGCAGTCGTTTCTGAAACAATGAAGCTGATAACATTCCATGTGACCGACATGCGAATGCAGAAACAACAGATTCAGGAATGGTACAAGGAACAAACTGGCAAGATAGTAGGCGAGCGGCTGCCCGCACTTGCTACCAAACTGGGCTTGAGGTACAACAAGATATCGATAAAGAGCCAAAAGTCAAGGTGGGCAAGCTGTTCAAGAAAGGGCAACTTGAACTTTAATCTGCTGTTGGCCGCCGCTCCGCCAGAAGTCGTTGACTATGTCATAATCCATGAGCTGATACATTTGATACAGCTGGATCATTCGCCGAAATTCTGGCAGCTAGTAAAGGATGCCGACCCAGAATACAAGAAGCACAGAGAATGGCTCACCAGCTATGCTCCAGTGATAAAAATATAGAATATTGAGGCTAGACTCACTCTGTTGTTTTTGATCCAGTTGTTTCTTCCAGATTTACTTTTGTTTCCACTGTGACGCTGTCCAGCCCTGCTTGCGGCGGCTCTGGCTCTGCTGCCCTCTTGAACCGTGGCGCGTTCCTTGCAAGAGCCCGAAGCTCCTCTATAGTAGGTTCTGACTCCCGCTCAAACTTTGACCTGACCAAGCCGCTTGGCGCATCTATCCATAGCTGGCTGCCGTCATAGTCGCGGATGTATGCCTTTGGCACGTAATAGATGTGAACATCCGATACCCCCTCCCTTACTACGACAAACTCGTTTCCTATCCTCTCGACATATCCCACGTCTATGTTGTCAGTGGTCCGAACATGCTTGTGTATCAGCTGATCCCAAGGAATCTTGTAGGTCGTACCTGAATAATCCACAGGAATTTCCATGGAAGGCTCCTTTGCCATCCATGGCACACCATGTACGAACTGCGGATGGTTTGCCTCCAGACTGCGCGTCTGCTCCCGGTATGTCGCCGTCTGGAGCTCTGAGGGAGACGGCGGGCTATCACGCTCAAAGCGGTCCTTAAGATCGTTCTTTGTGAGTGAGGCGTAGAGATTGTCGCCATCGAAGCCCTGGATGTAGTATTTGGGGATAAAGTAGTGTTTTTTGTTCAACATGCCTTCCTTGACTTCGATGTAATCGCTGGAAATGCTCTCCACGTCACCCAGATCTTTCTTGTCGCTGGATTTCACTTTTTTTCCGATGATCTTGTCCCATGGCATTTGCACCATGTTCGCAGGGATGCTTGACGCAAACTCTGGGTACTGTTGCATGACCGCTGCCCTCCGTTCCTTGTACTCTGGTGTTTCGAGCTCTGCAAGCTCGGGTTCTTTTTCCTTTTCAAATCTTGACTTTACTTCGTCTTTTGTCAACGAAACCCATAGATTATCGCCGTCGAAGCCGCTCAGGTAGTATTTTGGTATGAAATAGTAATTCTTAGAGAAGGTGCCCTCTCTTGTCTGAATGTAGTCGTGGGTTATGCTCTGTACCCTGCCAAGATCCTTTTCGTCACTTGACTTGACCTTTCTGCCAATAGCCTTGTCCCATGAAATAATGTCATTCATGTATATGTTCAAGACTTTGGCATATGCAATTTATCAGTTGCAGACTAATCTTACATAATTCAGGACTGCCTAAGCCGTGCGACTACGATTCCCGCGGCCACTCCACATGCCAGAGCTGCGGCTACTGTCGGGAATTCTGGCACAATTGTGGCTGAAAATGAAACCGAATCTATCATATCTTCTGCAGCGGTAGTGCCATCGTCACCCACATCCCAGCCAGGCCGTATGTCGGTTATGTTGATGGTGACAGGGCCGGTGTAATTGTTGCCTTCAAGGTCGATCCTCTGCGTCCCCCTGCCGCCAAGGCCGGGTTGATCTATCTGCTCCCACATCAAGTTGCCCGCTTGGTCGTAGATGGCGATATCATAGCTTTCTATCGGAACCGTAGTCTCGATCAGAGTTGAACCTGTATAGTTGGCTCCCTCAGGGGTATCTGTAAAGCCGCTTGCGCCGGAAGTGCTCTGACCTGTTTCATTTGTTTCTGTCTGAGGGAAGTTTGTTGCATTGGGTCTAGGAGAGCTGCCGTTAAGGAACACCATTTCTATCTGCCATGCGCCTTGCTCATTCAGAGTAACCTGAGGCCATCTGAGCTGCACCAAATAGATGCCCTTTTCAGACATTTGCTCAAGCACAGGCAATTCTGTGCCAGTTGCGTTGAGCTGTGGATCATCCTCAGTCGCATTCCCCAGTGTTGCACGGGGCTCTATCTCTTGCCCAAATGCAGGTGCAAACAAGACAGGTAATAATGTCGCTGACGTGGCCAATGCAAGATAATAATACTCTATTACCACGACTAGTATCGACAAAAATACAATATAAGGAACGGCGATGATTGTTCAATAAGTGCGATACAAGGTTTATAGAACTGACATCCCCGCATTCCATGCAAGAGAGAGAAGCATATGGACGTTGAAGAGCGCATTGCACTGGTGACGCGCGAGCCGACCGAAGAGGTCATCACCGAAGACGAACTGCGATCACTACTTCAGGCAAAAGCCCACCCAAAGCACTACATCGGGATTGAAATATCGGGAGTGTTGCACCTTGGCAGTTTGGTTTTGACAGGATTCAAGATAAACGACTTTATCAGGGCCGGCATCAATACGACCGTCTTTCTCGCCGACTGGCACACTTACATCAACGACAAGCTGGGCGGGGATTGGGACAAGATAAGAAAGATCTCGCAATACTATGCAGAAGCGTTCAAGTTCTTCTGCCCCGGCGTAAACATTGTGCTTGGTAGCGATCTTTACAAGCAGACGGAGAACTACTGGGAGGACTTTGTGCGCTTTTCAAAACACATGACGCTTGCAAGAACGATGCGTTCGCTCACCATAATGGGCAGGACCGAGACAGAGAAGAACCTTGACCTCTCGCAGCTGCTCTATCCCCCGATGCAGTCGGTCGACATCAAGGCTCTTGACCTTGACATAGTGCATGCAGGCATGGACCAGCGCAAGATACACATGCTGGTCAGGGAGATATTTCCCAAGCTTGGCTGGAGGGTGCCTGTGGTTGTCCACCACCACCTGCTTCCGGGCCTCTCTGAGCCGGTAAAGATGGGCCTTGACGAAAACGCCGCAGAAGATGCCAGAATATCTAGCAAGATGAGCAAGAGCAAGCCTGCGAGCGGGATACTGATCCACGACGATGAAAAGGCGATCAGAGACAAGGTCTCAAAGGCATTCTGCCCGGTCGGAGTGGCTGGAGGCAACCCCATACTGGAGCTAGTACGCTATGTTGTCTTCCACGAATTTAGCGAGTTTGTGATAGAGCGGCCTGCAAAGTATGGCGGCAGCACAACGTATGCCAGCTACAAGGATGTCGAGCTCGATTTTGTTGAGAAAAAGATA
>DASVCY010000092.1:0-22790 GCA_036381375.1 Nitrososphaera sp.
CAGAGCCAAGAGTAACATCAGCAGTACCGACATGAACGGTGGAGCCTTTATCGTCACTTACCTGCATGATGACTGTGAGCTGCTGCTCAACGTTCTGGTAGTTCTTCAATGTAGTCGATATGGCTAGCGTGCTACCTTCAAAAGCGTATGTGACAGAGACATCAGGGTTGTCCTGCCGGTAGAATAGAGCGCCGAGTATCTGGACTCTGTCTAGAGGCCTGTCTTTAAAGTGCGATGGTGGATAGACAGATAGGTTTACTGGAGGGCCGCCACCGCCGCCGCCACCTCCGCTTCATCTTCACGATCTATCATCATCGTCGTCATCATCATTGCTGCTGCCACTGCTGGTCGCCAGCACAGTCACATTTACTGTATCAGGCGCGCTGTCTGCGATGCCGTCGCTTACAACGAGCTGGAAGGTGAGAGTTTCAGCAGAGGCAACAGCGGGGGACGTGAACTCGGGTGTGGCAGATGTCGGGTCTGACAGCGTCACAGGCGGGCCGGCGGTCTGGTTCCACGAATATGTTAGGCTGGTGCTGTCTGTCTCAACGTCGGAGCTTGCAGACCCATCCAGCGTCACTACGACGTTCTCCTGCACACTCTGATCTGCTCCTGCGTTTGCCACAGGTAAGTCATTCACAGAATTCACAATTATCGAGACGGTTGCAGTATTGCCGCTGATCGCATTGCTGCTGTCTTTTACTATGAAGGTAAAGCTGTCTATGCCGGAGAAGTTGGGATCGGGCGTATAAATGAGATCAGGAGGCGTGCCTGAGAGGGTGCCATTTTTTGGCTGCGCGCTCGTAAAGAAGGTCAGCGAATCTCCAGGATCGACATCTGTGCCTGCAAGGGTGATCGACAGCGCAGTGTCCTCATCCGTTGTAATGTTCTGGCTGACTGCCATCGGCGCGTCGTTTATTCCAATTACGGCTATTGTGACCGTGGCTTCGGTGCTGTTGTTCGTCCCGTCGCTTGCTACAAAGGAAAAGCTGTCTGTGCCGGAGAAGATGCCGTCAGGGGTGTAGGTGAGGGTGGCGTTTGATCCCGTGAGGTTGCCGTGGGAGGGTCCGGAGGACACTAAAAACTGGAGCGGTATGCCTGTAAAGTCAGGGTCAGCATCCGGGTTTGTGCCGTTGAGCGTAATTGCGACGGCGTTGTCTTCATCTGTGGATATAGACTGTGAGGTTGCCACAGGAGCGCAGGCATCGACCAGCGCGTTTCCAGATGTTATTGTCCCGGTGAATATTCCGCTACAATGGATGTTGATGTCGCCGGAGTTGACCATGATGCCGAAGGAGTTGCTGATGGTGCCGTTAAGGTTGGTGATGTTGCCGCCGAAGGCGTTGATGATGGTGTTGGTTAAGGTGATGCCGTTGTCGAAGATGCCGCCGTTGGTGAGGGTGATGGAGCCGGAGTTGGTGATGTTGCCGCCGAAGATGCCGCCGTTGGTGAGGGTGCCGCCGTTGATGATGATGGTGCCGCCGGCGTTGTTGTTGATCTTGGTGTTCAAGTTGTTGCCGTTGATGATGAGGCCGCCGGTTTCGATCACGAGGACGCCGCCGGCGTTGTTGTTGATGATGCCGTTATTCGCGAGACCTACCCCTGCAGGGACAATAACTTGATCACCTGAACCAAGGTCGAGGCTATCCACCAAGCATTCCATGGTGATGCTAAGCCATCCCCCGTCGATTGGAGGGTCTTCACATGACGCCTCGTTATTTATGGTAACATTAAATGCAAAAGCCTCATTTGTAGACATTAATGAGAAATATGCGACAAAAGCGGCCAGTGCCGCCAGGATTACAAAACTGGTTTGTGACCGTCCTACGTTACCATGCACCTCGCGGTGGTTTTTCTATTTTTCTAGAATTATCTTCTTGTATATAAAAAGTTCGAAACCCAAGAGGATAAGGAGGGTGTTTCGAAAGAAAGGTGGATCATAAAGACACCCTACCGAATGACAAGCGAGTTCCATGTCAAGACGACGTCAAGGCTGCATATGCATTGCGGATCCTGTACACTCCTATCTCGCCGTTCTCCTGTACAATCTGCGGGCACTGCTGAATTACTACTACCATGGCAGTCATCATGAACCCGGTCGAATCATTGCAGACTACCGGAAGGCGCATACGTTGTTCTGGCTGCCATCATCCTCTCCTTCATTGCCACATTGGGGATGGGACTTGGTGGGTGGTTGATTTTTTGATCTACCGTCTGGCAGTGGGTAATCGACCTGATTCGACTTCAAGCGGCTTTATGCGCATACGCATCAGGAAGGGGAAAAGAAGAACATCGGGAACATGATGAATAAAGCTAACAATCCCGGCATCCAGCAAGAAGTATCGTCGACAACCTCTGGTGCTTTTTTCCTATGTTGTTCCCTCAGTTTCCCTTACCAGGCCCGCAGCCTTTTCTACTTCATAAACGCTCTCAAACCTCGCATCGTCTCTCAGATTGTTCCAGACCACTTCGAAAATGTCGTTTATGCGGTTGCCCATTGCAGGGGATTTTCTATTGATGTGATTCTTTATGTCCTCCTTTGTTGCCGGAAACTCGAGCCCTTCAAGCAAGTTGGCCATTTTTGCTGCCTTGTCTCTGTCGATTGCTTCATTATCAGGGGGCTTTTCAGCAATCTCCCCTGCCCTGCCGGTCGCATCTATTCCAGAATTGCTTGGGTCCGTATAATTTCTGTCATCTGAAAGATAGGACAACATCCGGGATATCATTCCTCCGCGGTCAAGAAATAACAACAAGGGGCGTCACGGCGAGGAAAAACTACTGCTGCTTGCCCTGCCATATCCCAAATGTGTTCTTTTGGGGATCTTCTAGTATCGCATAGTATCCTGCATCGATTTCCTGCTTGTCCTTTACCACCTTTGCGCCGAGCTGCTTTGCCCTGTTGATGTAATCCTCTATGGATTCAACCGTCACAAACACGGTCGGCATCTGCTCTGCATTTTCTTTTGGAGCCAGCCCGCCGCTTATCCCTGCATTTTTTATCATCCAATAGTCTCGGGCTTGCCCTTTTTCAAACTGCCATCCAAACAGGGACGAGTAAAAGCCCTTCAGCTCGTCCGACCTGTCGGCAGGTATTTCAAAATAGTCTACTACATTGTACCTTGACATTTCTAATAGCACTCTCCTACGTCGTTCCTTCAAGTTTTCCCTTGACTGTCTGGATGGCCTGTTCCAGGCCCTGCTTTATTCTCTCGTCAGCCTTGCCGCCGGAGAAAAAGTCTGCAACCTTGCCTCCTGTCGGGTTCTCATAATCAATTGTGTGCCGGACATGCGTTCTATTGTTGTCGCCTTCAAACTCTTGAATGCTCTCCCATTTCTTGAATGGTCCTTCCACCTGCTTTGTGACTAATTTTCTGTTTTGCTCTTTTTCAGCAACCTGCAGCCGCATTTCCTGCCATATCCCCATTTGCTCCCCCGCAACGCGCATCTCAGAGCCTGGTTCATTCTTTGTGCCAGTGGTGGCTTCAGATTCTTTTACTACATCCTGCGGCCATGCTTCTTTGATCTTGTCAGGGTCTGTATAATACTGGAACACCTTGTCGATTGGTGCATTAATCTCTACATCTTGTTGGATTCTGGTCATGGCATCGATATAGGACTATGGTATTTATCAGATAGAGAACTGATGTTCCAGACAATTATCTGACGTGGCTAGATAGTTTTGAGATTCCCTTCACAATGATGCAAGACTTGGCTGCATAGATACTCTGTCTGCCTGCCTTACCAAAACCTCACAATCTTGCAAGAATATTATACGATGCACATAATTACCAAGTCGACGCTCCGGTTCCATGGAAGGAGAGGGCATATTATTTTCTGCAGCCGATGAGTGGGGACCTGAGAAAGTTCTGAGTGTTTACGACCCCGACACAGGGATGAAGGGAGTCCTGGTCATTGACAACACCGCAGCAGGTCCTGGGAAAGGTGGAATCAGATTCAGTAAAACAACCAATGTGCGGGAGGTATTCAGGCTTGCCCGGACCATGACCTGGAAGTGCGCTGCCGCCGGCCTTCCGTTTGGCGGAGCCAAGGCTGGAATTGTCGGAAACCCTGCAGAGGTGGACAGGGTAGGCTGGATCAAATCTTTTGCCAAGATGATTCGCCCATACTGTCCCCTTCAGTATATAGCGGCAACTGACATTGGCACGACCGAGCTTGATATGGCCATCTTTGCTCATGAAATTGGAGATATGAGAGCCTGCACGGGCAAGCCGCAAGAGCTTGGAGGCATTCCCCACGAGCTGGGCACGACAGGCTATGGAGTGGCCGTGGCACTTGATTCTGCTATGGAGGCGCTGGACAAGATGCAATCATCGCCATCATCGTCATCTTCTCCAGGTCACGGGAAACTGGATAGAAGGTCTGCAAGGGTTTCCATTCAGGGGTTTGGCAACGTCGGATCTTTTACCGCAAAATTCCTCCACATGAGGGGATATCGGGTGGTTGCCATCAGCGACATCTCTGGCATGATACACGATCCTGGCGGCATAGATGTTCCAAGACTGATGATGGATATGCGGGGCAAGGACAAGATTGCCGACCTGAAAAAAGAAGGAGGAGACGGCGAATCAAGGTATAACATCAGAAATGAGGAAGAGATATTTGAAATAGATTCAAATATTTTCATACCGGCAGCCATCAGCGACTCCATAAACGACAGGACTGCCAAGAAGCTTCTCCAGCACGGTACAAAACTGATAGTAGAAGCTGCAAACATCCCGACTTCTCCATCTGCAGACCGCCAGCTCAGTGAAAATGGTGTTCTCATTGTTCCGGACTTTATAGCGAATGCCGGCGGTGTGATAGGGTCTTTTGTAGAGTACAAAGGCGGAACCGAAAAAGATGCCTTCGACCTCATCGCATACAAGATATCAAGGAATGTAAAAAGCGTGCTTGCCAAGTCCATTATGGAGGGGCAATCAAGAGAACAAGATGACGACAAAGCGCCAAGGGGAGTTGCTATGGAACTTGCCAGACAGAGGGTGCACCGGGCCATGCTCTTGCGGAAGGGCGCCCTGGCAATAGCCAGAGAAGCTTTTGCCAGAAAGGACACGTTTGAAGCGATCGCGTGATAGCAGGCGGGATATCAAATGCAATCATCCGCAATCCAAATCCTTAATTCAACCAGAGTGATATAATGCGCCAAGACCAAGCGAGAAAAATGTCAAGACAGATCAGAAGTGTCGGGCACATCAGATGCGAAAAGTGCAACAAGACGTTTGCAAGCAAGAAAAGCCTAAAGAATCATTTGAGCGAGGAACATGCCTATTAGAGCCCTGTTCTCTCTCTTTTTCCTGTATCATTTCTACTGAATTTTTCTTCGACACTTGTAAATACTCATAGTCAATTCTTCTAATAGAAAGTCTGGTATGAATTGGCTTGACAGATACAATAAAGTCAGACAGCGGCAGCCGGCGACAGACACGGGCTGCGCGGTGTGTAAGGGGAGGGGCAAATTGAATACGTGGCGGGCAGTAACATGTCCATTTTGCAACGGAACAGGTGAATTTACAAAAGCTGGATCTAGTTTCATTCTGGCACACCCATGTCAGTGCGTAGATTCGGATAGGCAGAACTGCCCGTTTTGTAACAAAAAGTGCCATCACGGAAGCAACAACAAGCCAAGGCCAGTAATTTTACGGCCGCCTCCGACGTGATTGCGATCGTCGGGCACACATAGGGAAGGACAGGGGAATTCTGCATATTCAAGGCCCCTCCTCTCGCCCCCGGGATAAACCCGCAAAGGGTCTCTTCCCCACTAGCCAATTTTTTTAAATTCACAAACGATTGCAAGAAAAGCGATTGGCCCGCCTTCTTATCACTACTATTGCTCCTTCTCACCTTCTCCCCCTTCCCCTCCTTTTTCCGGCTCCTCTTGCGCTTCCTGCTTGAGCCTCTCTCCAACTGTCCACCCGAGCTTGACCACATAGGGAGACAAGAACGATGTAATGATGGTCATCGTCCCCACCATCGGCAGGACAAATGGGCTGGTTGCGCCCACGTCGGCCCCGCCCTTTGCAGTGACCAGCGCAAGCTCGCCTCCTGAAGCCGACGATCCAAAAGCCGTCTGTATTGATTTCTTCTTGCTCAGGCCCTGAGATTTTGCGGACAGGTACACCGTTGAAAATTTTGCCGCAAATGAGGTTGCCACAAAGACCAGTGCAGGAACGATGAATAGGGGCAGCTGCGAGATGTCCATGAGCGCTCCCACAGATACAAAGAAAAGGGCCGCAAACATGTCTTTGAGCGGCGTCGACAGGACCCTTGCAGTCGCGTGGCTCTTTGATTCTGCGACCAGAACCCCTGCAAAGAATGCGCCGGCAGCAACCGATATGCCAAGCTGGCTCGCAATGAACGATAGCCCAAATGCGACGCCCAGGATTGCCACAACCAGGACATCAAAGTGGTTTGTCCTGTTTACAAAATCGACGAATTTTGGAACTGTCTTTGAACCTATGAACAGCGCTCCGCCAATGAACGCAAGGACCAGTCCAACCGAAATTGCGACTTCGGTAATTTCCAGGCTGCCGGTTGTGGCAACTGACTGCAATACGGCAAGAGTCGAGACTATGATAATGTCCTCAATAACAGTCACGCCCAAAATAAGGGAGGAAACGTCTGCTTTTGCAATTCCAAACTCTTCCAGTACGCGGGACAGCACCACGGTGCTTGTAACTGATATGGCCAGCGCGATAAAGAGGCTGTCAAATAGTGCCAGCCCCATCAGCTGGCCCACGGCAAATCCTACCCCAAAGGTCCCAAGGGCCTCGGAAAAGGCAATTACCATCGCCTTCTTTCCAACCGATCGGAGTTTTGCTATCGGGTATTCAAGACCTACGACGAACAAGAGCAGGACGATTCCTATTTCTGCAAGAAGGTTGAGTATTTCCGGGTGCAGGATAAAGCTAAACGGCGGCGTAAAGGGGCCAATTATCATGCCTGCTACAATGTATCCGATGAGCATTGGTTGCTTGAGTTTGTATGAGAGGAGGGCCATACCAGACGCGATGACCATTATTATCGCAAAGTCTTGGATGACTTGGTTTGCTGCAATCTCTGCCACCAATTTCTTATTGCACCTTAAAGTAGACTCTAATTACTAAAAAGGTATTTGAAAAAAAGATAGGGTAGCAATCTATCTCTGCCATGCGCTTTCTTTTCAGATATGCCTGCGTCTTCATCTTCGTTATTTGACTACCAGAACTGGCTGGAGTGACTGCTCTGACAACCTTCTAGCTACACTGCCCAAGAGCTGTATTCTTGACAAGCGGCCTCTTTGCTTTAGCTTATTGCTGCCAACCACTACAAGGTAGGGCCTTTCTTTCCTGATCATCCGTACAATCTCTTCAACGACATCGATACCCTCAGTGACATAGGCCGACCCCTCCACGCCTCTAGAGCTCATCAATGAAATCTGTTTTTGCAGTTTCTCGTATTCTGCCTCGAGTGCTTTCTTTTTCATCAGCTTGACCTCTCTTCTGACCCTTCTCCTCTCAGCCTCTGTCCAGAAGGACAGGGTAGAAAAATCAAGTATTTCCGGTATAATTCTGACCAGCTTTATCCTCATGTTCATGCTCTTGGCAATTTCGATAGCATACCTCAGAGCTGTATCAGACATTGCATTTCCATCATGCGGTACAAGTATTGTCTTTGCCACATTATTATTTTCGTCAAATGGTATTAAGAGTATATTGCATCGTCGATGATGATTTTTGGCATTGGAAAAAACGCGGCTGGCAGCAGCCGGTCCGAGTCAACTAGCCACACTTTAATCAAGGAGCGTTTATGATGGTCTCTAGCTATTGCCAGCGTACTAGCGTATATTAGAGAGAGTCTTGTGCCGTTTTACGCGTCTAGGAGCATACGAAGGCAAAATGCTGCAGGAGGTTGCAAATAACGGCTTCAGGTGGATAAATGTAGTCAGGCCAACAAAGGTGGAAATGAATGCCCTAGGACAGGAATTCCACTTTCACGAGCTAAACCTTGACGACTGCCTGTCAAAAATTCAGATTCCAAAGATCGACAGATATGAAGATCATGTCTTTATCATCCTGCATTTTCCAACAGTGGGACAGGACAAGTTTCCAAAGTCTGCACAGCTTGCGGCCTTCATAGGACATAATTACATCGTGACTGTGCACCAGGGCGAGCTGAGGCCCCTTGTAGACCTTTTTGAGCAGTGCAAACAGAGCGACAAAGCCCGCCAGGAGTTTATGGGAAGGTCTGCAGGTCATCTTTTCTACAGCATGGTCGATATTCTGACAGATGAATTGCTCAATATCGTTAGAAAGATCGTTGGAAATATAGAGGACATCGAGGAGATCGTTTTTGACGAGCAGGCTGATGCCGCAAATGAAATTTCGTATATCAGGCGTGAGGTGACGCTGCTCAGGCGAATAGTGATACCGCTGCGCAGGACTCTGGCAGAGGTCACCACAAGGGACATAAAACGATTCTCAGACCAGGATCTGACTCTTTACTTTGATGATGTAAACGACCACATGGACAAGGTAATCGAAACAATAGACGAGTCAAAGGAGACGATTGAGATATACAAGGACACGGATTTCATGCATGCTACTGGCAGATCAAACAAGATATTGGCAATGCTAACTATAATATTCACACTTTCGATGCCCGTTACCATTATGAGCGCGCTCTATGGCATGAATGTGAATTTACCCGTTTTGAGCGAGGAGGGCGACCAGGCATTTCTCGGACAATATGGCACGTTTGTTGTCATCGTTGCCGGATCCACTGCCGCTGCTGGTGTGATGCTGGCTTACTTTCACAAAGTTGGGTGGATTTAGCGTCGACGTGAAGATGCACACCTATACGGACACATGCAAGCAAACACCTTCCTCCTCCTCACCCCCTTCGGATCCTTTTCCAAATACCTTTGACCGCACGAGATTCGCACACAATCAGACACAAACTCAGATAACAAAGTGAACTGGGAGCGCCAAGATTATCATGTCAGGAAGAGACTCGAGTCGTCAACATTAAAAATTCTTCCGGCGAATTATGGACTCTTGCAAATGTTGACTGGTCCCGTATACAATCAAGATTTTAATATCGTTATTGCGAAGATAGATCGTGACAGCAATAGAAGTAACTAGGTGCGAATCCTTCGGGGATGAGCTCTGCGATTGCGGATATTGCTGCCTCGATGGATGATACGATAGAGCGCTCCAAGGCCGTTCAGGCCGATGAGAATAGAATTCTTCAATAGTTGGTAGATCTAGGCAGCAAGATCCGCCCTACCTATTTTTGCAGTGGGCTATCATCATCATTGGTTCAAAGGATGTCGAATACCTACTCGCAAACGGATTGGGGTTTTCTCTTGTTTCCCACGAACTCCATAAATGCTAACCAGATAACTCTATAAGGCAGTAGACCTATCCTAGTATAGATTGCAGTCTGCTGTATCATCAGACAACGTGAAATTTGACTTGGAGCTTTTCAAAATATATGATGGGGCTAAACAATGTCCCATCAACTTCACCCTGAAAGTTGTGGGCAACAAATTTACCCTTTTGATTTTACGAAATATGATTTATTTCAAACAAAACCGCTTCAATCAATTTCTAAATTCGATCGAAGAGATCAACACCAAGGCTCTGACCAATAGGCTAAAGGAGATGGAGCAAGCTGGGTTGATAGAGCGCAGAATTTTCAATGAACACCCTGTGAAAATAGAATACTATCCAACCAAAAAGGGTCTGGCCCTCAAACCTCTCCTTGACATGATGGCCGGATACTCGCTGACATACTTTGGCAAAGAGGTCCAGGATGGCAAAAAGAGATCCCTTTCCCAGATACTCAAGAACGGCAAATGACTCGTTAATTTTCTAGCCAGCATTTCCCAGCAGCATTGCCCACAAAAGGACACCTATACAAACCCTGAGCATGATGGATTTTATCCTGGCCAGTAAAGGTCGGCCATCGTTGGCAGCACAAGAAGCCTTGTGAGCTTCGATGATGTTTCCAATCGCTTGGGTTGTGGAGCGAACCCATTCTGAGTCTGAGCCCTCTATGATTACATACGAGTCGTTCTTGCGGGGAGATACCTTTATCATGATCCTCCGATGGGGGGCTTGTAGCCGCAGAAATATGCTGGACAGGTCGCCTGGGATATCGTAGGCCAAAAAGCTCTTTGAATCATGGGTCTGCACGTGCTGTTTTCTGCTGACTATTTCATATATCGCTAAAGATCTGTCCTGTTTGGTCTTCTCAAGCTCCCTGTCTATTGCCCCACATAGATCTGCGAGGACTGGCCTGGATATCGGAATAACCGTGTAGCTTGTTCTGGCCTTGTCAGTCATGGCTCCAGTCTGCTGGCAGGCTTTCTGCATATACAATCCTCTGTTTCTCCAGGTGTCTTTTTCTGAGGTTTGTCCTCAGCTTCTTTCCCCTTGGTTTGCTGCGCAGTCTTGCCCCGCAGCAGCTGCATTTGCTTGCATTGTTCTCAAAAAACGCATCGCAGACTGAGCACTTGCGCAAACCATTGATGTATGAACCCCGGCAGCCGCCGGGTCTGGACCTGGTGCGCAGGCAAATATTTCTGCAATTCCTCAAATCAACCAGCACTCCTGAAATGAAGCGAACTGCACTAGTATCATTGTCAACTGCTCCTTTGAGAGAGGTATAACCGTAAGATCGCTTGTTGTTATGCAGCACTCTGCTCGCTTTGCCTACTGCCGCACCGGTCCAGCTTGGTATGCTCTTCCAGATCCAGCGGGCCTGGAAATGTCTTAGAACATACCATGCAAGAATATTTCGGTCGTTCTTCCAAGTCGATCGATTCTATTTGTCACCGAACGCTATTAATAACTTTCGAAGTGACGCTACATTTCAAAATGTAACGTACTTTCAAAAAGAAAGTTATTAATATCAAACAAACTATACAATAGTGATCAAAATGGCTCAGATGCCTTCGTTGATACCAAAGGAAGTTGAAATCCAGAGACTAAAGAAGGTCTACATCTTCGTGGTAGTCCTGGGTTCAATAGCCGCCTCAGTCGAAGTGGACAATTTTATTGACGCTTCGCTGCACCAGACGGCGATTAGAGACTCTGCATTCACCCCAGCTCACTGGTGGCTATACAGTCACTTCGTGGCCCTGCCGCTTGGTTGGGGAATGGTGGCAATGTACAGCAGAAGGGTTCCGATACTTAGGGGACCAGGAAATTCGCTGCCAACTGGCCTAAAGATAACCATAATCGGATATCTGGCAACAATGTTCACAATCGGAATAAACGAACTGTGGCACTTCTGGTTCGTCGAAGAGATATTCGCAGTACCCAACCACTGGCTGTTTAATGCAGGAATAGTCCTTGCATTCATGGGAGCACTCGCATTTGTCGTCAGGGTCTATGCGCGCCTGGTAGAGCTTGGCGCAGAAACACCCGCGAAGAACCCGTATATAGCTGAAATGTACAAGCTGGCGCTCGAAGGCAAGCTGTACAGCAGGTCGATCCCATGATTGACACAACTGGGGGTGATGACGGTAAGCGACCACAACACATGCCGGGCAAAGACTAGGCCGGACGATACACCGTCATACAACGAGCACCTTCCTTTCTTCTTTTGTTCAAAAGCTCCTTTCTTGTTGATGATGATGTCAGGCGCAGCAGCAGTAGCGGCGCATACCGGCAGCCTGACAGCGCACTATGCACAAGGGAGTCACGGTATGTGGATGGGTGGAGGGGGGAAGTATTGTTGACATGAATGGAAATGAGGAGATGATAAAACGCCCGCTATCTGGGCTAATAGAGGAAATCCTTGCAGCCGACGAGCCGTCGCACTGCATTTTGGCATACAAGGATCTTCGAACATTTCGAGAAATTTACACCAGGTGCACAATAGAGCTGTTGAGAAGAAACGAAATTGTGGTATTGTGGCCGTTCTACAGAGAAGTGGAAGATACGAGGTTCTGGCTTGAGAACTCTGGGATCGATGTATCGGGATATCAGCGCAGTATGCGGCTTCTCATAATTGACGCACTGGACGTCTATTCCAACAAGGAAGATGATATTGTCGAGCTGATCAGCGAATTTGCTGCATATGCGCGGAATACTGGAAAGCGCAGGGTGGTGATCATAGGCGATTTGAGGGCATTTTGGCTCATAGAAAGGATAGACCAACTGATCTCGTATGAGGCATGGATTGGGACAAGAATAATGGACAATGTCAAGGTGTTCTGCTACTGCCATGTAGACGATATCAGGGACTTGGAAGGGGGCCATCTGGCACGGGTATGCGGCTCCGATTCTTGCAAGTTGTACACGATCAACGACGTCTGTGAAAGCGAAAGCCTGGCTGCATCCTGACAATTCTGCAAAGCGTTTTTTTGAACAATCGGAAATACTACCAGGTACCCGCCTTGGAAGGTGGGGACCGGCCACCATGTCCATATATTATGGCTGTCGTTGCACCAACAACAACGAATTGTCTTCCGTCGTCCCGGCGCCAGAGATCATGCAAGTATGCATGAATGTATGACAGGATCTGGGTCTTGGCATAAAGACCGCGACAAGAAGAGTCTCACTATCAAGATGCCGGGAATGCTCGTTGCTAATTTACCAGAAAACCCCTCCTCGGAAAAGGATCAAGTTTAGTTATTGACATCACAGTAGAAGTGTCTGAAAGAGGAACCTCAAAGACATGCTGCATCTGTAGACAGCAGCATAACGACAGACACAATGGCAGAGTTCACAGGGGGCTGCATTACTGCAAGGAGAATAATGCAATGGTCAACGCAGACGTGAGCGGCGCGTACAACATATTGATGAAGGTAGCTGCAAATGGCTCTTCTTCTTCCCTTGTTTGTCCTGAGCAACATACAACACAACAGGAAAGGAGTAGCAGCAGTAGCAGGCATTTGGCTATGCCTCTAATGCTCAGGTGGTGGGAGTACCATCGATTGCATTAGGAAGAAGCCCATACCCTTTAGGGGTGGGAGAAGTTACAAAGAATCAAAAGAAAAAAATTTGTTTGGCCCCAGATGGCTCTGGGGTAGTTCATCACTTTACCTCTACTGTTCCAGTCATCCAGGGGTGCAACGAGCAGTAGTATTCAAACGTCCCCGGTTCCGTAAAGGTGTACTCGAAGCTTCGTCTTTGCATAATAGAGCCACTATAGAACAGCCCATCCTGCTTGCTCTTTACCGTGTGGGTAGTCGAGTCTCCATTCTTCCAAGTTACGGTATCCCCGACATTTACCACTATGTTCCCGGGAGTGAAGCCCTTGCCAGAGGATTGCTGGCTAGAGCCCTTCTCTATCGACACTGAAGTGGTCTCTACAGGTCCGCTCTGGTTTGCGGTTTGTTGCTGTTCTGCTCCTGTCCCGCCAGAACCCATGCCTGGCATCGAATGTCCTCCACCGCTCTCAGAACTGTTTGCAGTAGGGGTCGTTGTCACCTGGCCATTCGGATCGGCCTTCTGGATCGTCTTTGTAAGGTTCTCCTGCCATGCTACCATGCTGATCGTCTTTGTTTTTGCTATATCCACTCCGTCCACCGCATCGTCGGGTGCGTTGGTGACGTTAAAGTACGCCATCGTTCCCTTCTCTTCAGGCGTTCCGTGCAGGTGGAACAGATACCTGCCTTCCCAGGGCCATTTCACTTCAAATATCGCTGCGTTGCCTGCAGCAACTTCCCATGACTGAACCCTTTCCCGGGGATTTTCCCATACGCCCGAAGGAATCGCGTCGAACAACGTGCCATGTATGTGGAACGCAAAGGCTGGTGAACTGCCCAAGTTTATCAGGTAGATGCGGACAAGCTCGTTTGTTCTTACCGGAAGTGGGTTCTCCCAGTACAGGTCCGTAAAGCCATTAAACATCACAAATTCTGGATTTTCAGTTAGCTGGTCCTGTGTGTCATATTCGCCTGTGACGATCACATATTCTCTTGCAGGCTCTAGTGGAGTTTGAGGATCTACGATGAATGCACCGTACAGGCCCATCCTGATGTGCTGAGATACTGGCATGACATGGCAGTGGTACATGAGTGCGCCTGCCGGCTCTGCAATGAAGTCATAGGTGTATGTCTCGTTAGGCAGAACTTCCTGGAATACACCATCATCCTTTTCGTCGTGGTCACCATGGAGGTGGATGGTGTGAGTCATAGGAGTCTTGTTTATGAAGTTGATAATAACGCGGTCGCCTTCAGTGGCCCGCAGCGTCGGTCCCGGGATTGTCCCGTTGTAGGTCCATGCCTCAACACGGGTATCGGGTGCAATTTCAAGAGTGGTCTCCTGTGCAATCAGCGTGTATTTAACAGTCTTTGGTTCATAATTTCCAGACGTGCTTTGTGCGTTGGCAGCAGTTAGGTTAAAGGTGCCGTTTTCAAACATGGATGTTCCTAGCTGGCTGCCTGAAAGTGCGGCAATAATTCCGGCCCCTAAAAGAAATGCAGCAACTGCCGGCGCTATGATTATTACCGTCTTTCTATAGCGCTTGTTGTTATAATCCATCCTAATAGAACGCAGCAGAGTTGTTGTTTTATGTAGGACGTTTATAGTGCAAATGAAAGGGTTAACCTGTATTTCAAATCATATTGCCAGATATCATTGTGATCCTGGATACTTGCAGTATAAACTGCGCGGTTAAAGAACAGAGAGGTTTGCAAGCAATGCAATGGATAAGCGAAGAAAAATCTTCCCAGACAAGCTGAAAAGCAGATCAAGGGAACTGTGGCTGCCAGCCATTGCCTTGGCGGCGGTACTGGCTACGTCGCCCCTGACGCTGGCATCATTCAATAATCAAGGCGACGAATACAACACAGCGACAACGACAGCGACGACCAATGCAGTCCACAAAGACCATCAAATAGTTCAAGCGGAGGCCTCCCAGTCTGATAATAGTCCTATCGGTGGCCTGAACCTTGTTCTTCCTCAGGCATTTGCCCAGGTCAGCGAAGAAACTGCACAGCAGATGAAAGAAAACGGCACTCCTATGCGCAAGTTCACACTAATCGCGTATGAAACGCAGATCACCCTTCCGACCGGCGAAAATACATCCAGGCTCACTTTTAATGGTACAGACCCAGCGCCGACCTTGAGAGCAAGGCAGGGAGAGGTCATACAAATTACAATAATAAACCATCCAGATAACGTCAGGTTGCACAGCGTAGACCATCATGCTGCTACAATCAGCGCATTGCCGAACTTTGGAGCCGTTGATATTGGGCAGAACAGGACATATACGTTTGTAGCAAAGCAGCCAGGATTCTTCAAGTATCACTGCGAAGGTGAAGATGTGCTTGGAATGGATGAGCACGTGCTTTCCGGAATGGTAGGTGGCTTTATAGTTGATCCGGCCACTGGATACGATTCGTATGGGAATGTAGAATACACGTACGATAGCAACGGCCAGCCTCAAAGGCAGGTAACACGTGTAGATGGGAAGGCAAAAGAGTTCACACTGCAGTTTTCAGAGCTCTATCTGACAGAGGCAGGTGAGTACAATCCAGATGCGATGTATGCACACCAGCCAACATGGACAACTATTAACGGGATTCCTTTCGGGTATGATCCAGCCATTACCAAGACACCCGGCGCGATGCCCTTGCACGTGAAGGTAGGGGACCATGTCAGGTTCTATGTCCTGAACGCAGGCAACGTCCCAGTCAACTTCCATATCGTAGGAGAACAGCTGGACAGAGTGGTTCATGGAAGCAAGGTTCAGGGACAGGGGCTGCAGACATATCTTGTTGGCGGCTCTAACGACGCGATAATTGACGTGGTATTTGACGAGCCGGGCGTATACGCAATAGTAAACCACGACTATGCCGCCCTCTTCCTAGGACAGCTTGCAGCAGTGATAGTAGACGATGAAAATGGACAAAACATGCTCAACTATGACGGTAACAACCCGTCAAATGCGGTGCCTCCACCCGGAATGGATAGCATAAGGCAGGAAACCACGCCATACTATGCAGGCAATCCTCTGTAAAAAAGAGAAGTGAGCGGTTGGCCGATGTGGCCGTGCGCTGGTTTCAGCCGCACGCCGGCCAACAACATCATCATCTCATTTTTTCTTGAGAAGATTATTACTATTGCCGTGAAGATTTGACATGCCTGATATGGTCATGCTAAATGAAGAATTAGTCAGGTTAAACTTCATTTCGCCGTAGTCACCGGGTTTGAGCAGTTCCTGCAGCACCGCTTCAAACATCCCTTTGTAATAGCGGGACCACTTTAAGCTCATCCCGTGGTTGATCATGATGAATATGCCAGCGTCTTCTTCTTCCTGCCTGACTACCAGTTGAAAGCCCATGACTTCGCACCTGAGTTTTAGCCAGCGAATAAACGTGGGCATGTCATAGCCAGATTCGGAGAAGAGTATAAAGTCCTTGATAGTCTGGTCCTTTTGAATCCGGCCGATCTCTTCTATGTCGTCCTCGGGAATCTTGTCCATAATTTGCACCACCATGCTCTTGTGCAGGGGCATAAACCCCAGCCTTTCTTGAAATTTCCACCAGCCGGAGTATTTTCTAAGTATGCTAACAATTATCGAGTTTACGCTTGTGCCCTTGTAAAGTGATTCCTCTCTTAGTGATTTTAGCAGTTCCTGCGGGATCCTGACCAGCACTGCCTTGTTGGACTCTCCCGCAGTTGTTTGTTGAAGATCATCGTTATTGCTATCATCATCATCATCATCCGATGATGGTGAATCCCTGTAGCTTGGTACTTGCTCATTTACCATAGATGCTCTCACAGCCCCTGTTTTGTCTTCTTTTTTATGGCGGTCTTCCTTCACGCTCTTATCAATAACTGGGTCGATGAGTATATTTCATGATAATATTTATTGTGTATACAATGCAATCATCCGCAAGCGAGAAATATTATCACAGCATGGGTCGATTGCAGTAGCTGCCGGCAATATGGGATGAACAAGGCCGGGACCCATGCTGTGTGGGATTCTCATACCCGCAATCTGACTGTCGGGGAAAGTAAATAATAGATACGTCTACATCGCAAACAAATAATTGCCGCCGCTATCAGACTGTTATCAGCAAATTATACAACGTCTGCACACAATATCACTTATTGAACGTGAAATTATTCCTCCGCCAGCGATCCCAAAATGGACTTGAATGTGTTTACTGGGAAATGATGATGGAGATTTCAATTGCGACCAAACATTTTGAAAAACTGGTCTCATATTAATAAGCGGCAGTTCTGAACAATCAAAACTCGAGTTGACGAAGATTATTGTGCTTTTGCTTTATTAATACACCAAGAGTCTAGCCAGAGGTAGCTCCTCCGATACATTAAAAGCGATATGGGGTCAGGCTGGCTCGGAGAGCATAGGCGAGAGTACTTCAGGAATCGGCATTTCCAAGGAGCTACCTTCCCAAAGCCCCATATCGCTATTTTAGCATTGTGAAGGGCTATGGGAAGCAAAGAAAAGCCCCGCACCATCTACAGTCGATCAAAATCAGAATTTTTTCATTCTTGCAGGGTTTGCAGGGTGCCAAAGCCTCTCTATTTCTGGATGCGCGTACACACGCTGATGATTCTGGTGCCCCGGGCGACAAATGCCTCGGAAAGGGATGTCAGCGTATTTCAAACCATATTGCTTTCTTGGCTAAGCAGCTGGCGAACATGGATGGATAATGATGTTTTTGCTTTTGTCCAACGAGGAAAGCCCAGACCCCCTTTCACAGGTTCAGATAGAACGGTGAGGGTCCAGGCTTGTTGACTGACGTCGTCGGCAGGTAGTAGTACCCGCCGGGAACACTGATCCTTCTTGCAATATTAAAGGCAATACGAATAACTTTGGCACAGTTTTTCCACCAACTGACCATCAATTTCTCTCTAGAGCAGGATTTGGCTACAAAAATCAGAAAAGATTCTAGAAATTGTGAGATTAGTATCACCATTTCTGTCGTTCGCCATACCCGTGATTGTGCTCGGAGCTAACCTGGAGGGACAGAAGCAGATTTGATGATGCAGTTTCAATGCCATGTCCCTTGGAGGGACCCGCGTCGGCAGTGCCATAACCCATCGCTTGCCCAACCAGACATATCGGGGGCGCAAGTCCGGTCGGCGGGGAGCTAACAATAACAGCAGCAGCGCCTACTATTGCTGCTCCCAGTGAAAAGCGTCTGTCGAATGCAGCTCCACCACAGATCTCTTGCCTTCTTCGTATGCGCGGTTGTTCCTGGATAGTGACGCCCAGCTTATGGTCATTGTGAATAAATTGTCATCGTAGTAGGGACTGAACGAGCCCGTTCGTTCAAAGGTCTTACTGCCGCCTTCAAACCAATTGCAGGGAATCGCGATTTCGCCATACCATGTGTCCGGTGCCTTTTGTACAAGTTCTGCTGCAGAATAAGGGGCGTATGTAATGACACTTTCTTCAAAATTGCCACTGATATCCATGCTGCCGCGGGATGCTACCGTCCTTGGTAACGAAATTGCAGAGGATCTTGCCCTGGTGTTATTCGTGATTTTTGCGCTCACATGTTCGACTCGCATTCCCTCCCCCTCGTCATTTTGCTGCTGCTGATGATATTGCTGCGCAAAATGCAGCGTGAGCCGGATTCGGCCAGCCTCTTCAAGATTGTTCAAAGTCCCCGGCGGTGAAGGTTTCGCAACAAAGAATACGACGACAGGTGTAGGGTTGCTATTGCTGATTGCCCTTTCCATAGGCTTGTCATCATCTTTCGCATCTTGTTGTTCAGCTCTGCTCTTCATTCCACCTTAATTCACCTTCGCATGACATACAAAAGATCAAAATTACTTATACGAGATATGTCTTTTGATTCGGTGGAGACAGTTTGCAATAATACAATAAAACCGCACTGTCATGATAATATGCTGCCAAACAGCGGCTTTTGCAATTATTATTGAAGGATATGCCGGCACCAACTGTGTCGTTGGCCACATCTCGTGAAGAGCTACCTGCGTCTAAAGAGTACGTGGCTTCTTTCTTCCCACGCCCTTCATTATGCCAAGATTTGACAGGTTCTAATTCCATGGCGGAGCTATCGCATAACAAAGTGGGTCATTGGTATGCGATGATGTGGGACAGAGGGGCTCTGTGAAATGCCTTGATAATGTACACCACTAGCCTTTGATTGGCCGGATTGAGACCCCCTATACACAACGGAGCCGCCCTTTCTCGGCCCGCTTGAATCCGGCTGTCCCTGAAAATTATAGTTGCCACCAGTCAAATTGCTTCTTGATTCTTCAAAGGTATCTGTTATTAGACGTGATCGTAGCTGAGCCCTTGTGCATCAAACGAAAACATCACAAGGCGACCTTAGTACGGTTAATCTTCTTTTCCTTGATACTCAAGAGTGGTGATAAGAAACAATGGAACAATTAGCTAATGCATTTTATTCAGTCGGACTAATTGCCCTTGGCTTTGTACCTACACTGCTAGCACTGGAACTGTCATGGAGGATGGCTTATAGGCTTGGCAAAAGAGACAAGCCCGGAACAGCCTCGGTTGCAGGTGGACCATCGCCCAGGGCAGCCTAGTACGATAATAAGTGTGTGATGGTGAATAGAAATATGATGGATTCGATAGAAGTGGTTTCAATAACTGCTGGAAGCGCGATGCTTCTGGGTTTGATCGCTTCTATAGCGGTTGACAGAATCAGGGACAAGATAAGTGGGCACGAAGAAAGGGCCATAACTGCGATGGATTCAAAATGGAATAAGGTAAAGGTGCCAGTAAAATCCAGCTAACAGTGCACCAGCATATCGGGAATTTTTTTCTCTTATTTTTCGTGAACTGCCCATTTCTTAAAACACAGGCTTCTTGTTACAACCTCCAAATCTGAAACTTGATATCCTTCTTGTCCCTTGATTGACGTACTCCTGCTTTGAACAACTACATTGTTTGTCCATGCGGTCTTCTCTATACATCTTGTAGACTTCTTGATTTTCATAATGGGATGCAGAAACAAATTCATCCCAACTCAAAGAGTATGGAATCTCTTTTTTTCGCGCATGCCCTTCGCTAGGCTAATTAAAAGGAGTCGGATCACCACCATGCCTGGGTTGAAGGTGTGTCAGCAACGATCAACCAAAGGGTCTTCCAAGACATGGTGATGATCCTGTGATATGAACTAGGTCAATCCTGGCCTCGCTAGACGTGGTTCTGACGGCTGTCCTTACCTATAGCACGGTGGCAGGTGTTAAAGATGTTATGAAGGATGCTTGCTGATTGATCAAAATACTTCTTGAAACTTAAGACTCGTTTTTCACAGCTTCACTTTACCATTATCCACGCACCTGCTCCCTCCATTCCCCTTCTGTTGATCAAAATCTTTCGCCTAATATTCAAGATCTGAAAATTGATCAGCACCGCATGTCCATTATCCATCAAATTTGAAATCAAAGTTGATGCAGGTTATTTGTGATCTCGCTACAGAATGTTTATAGCTGCCGGCCAGATAGGGAGAGTCAGGTCGATGTCATTCTGGAAGATAGGCGAGTCAAGAAGTTCTGTTTTGAGCATGCAATCAGATATAGGCAACGCGAAGGCAAGAGTAAGAGAAAGAATCCGCCAAAGGCTGTTGTGATAGAAAATAAAAGTGAATGCGAAGCATGCAAGAAGCAGAGTCTATAGGAAACTAGGGTTGCCGCCGGGATAATAATGCTGGCTGATTTTTCCTTGTACCAGAAAGGGCATGCCACAATCTCTGAGGCAAATCTCCGTCCTGCATCATCAGAAGTAGACACCGGTCTGGCAGTTTTTTGCGGGGTTCTTTGGTCGGCCGCCAAATAGGGGAAGAGAGGCTGCTTCGTTTCACAGCGTAATTATTTGATCCTTGATGGTCCGTTCTTTCATCTTGTTCAAAGCATTGATTAACACGGTGCTTGCTGCGCTCTTTCCTACTATCTTCCCGAGGGTATCTGCAAAGAGCTGTGGTCGCCTGGTAACGGTCTCTTCCTCCAAGTGATAGACAAGCTTCATCGTCTTGATTATCAGATCGCATGTACCCTGTCCTAGAATGTCGTCTATGGATTCCCTTATCAATTCCCGCATTTGGCCAGGGTACAATGGTTGCACGATGCTCTCTTCTTCTCTCCCGGCCCTTGCAACTTTGCTATCGTGGCTAAATAGAATGGATGCCAGTATAGGCATTGACGGCATCCGGTTGATGGCCGAACTATCGAAGCAGCAAACCCATTCAACGGTAGTTGTTGCATAAGAGTACGAGGTGAAAGCAGCTGTTGCTGCTGCTGTTGATGATGATAATGGTGATAGTGCGTCCTTTTTGGCGTACTCGTAATCCAATAGCCCGTGGTAGTTGCCTGCATCGGTAAATGCTTTGCAGGTATCTACAATCAACACTTGCTTGTATTCTTTCTTCTGTTTTTTCCTGATCTCTGACTGCCACCTTTTAATCAGGTTCTTGCTATCTAGACCTTTATTGTAGAGAGCGTCGTACTTTATTATTGTCAATGCTCCATTCTTTGCATAAATTTCCGGATCGATGTTTGTCACCTTTGATAAATTGTTCAAAGTCTCTTCCGGCGGCATATTTTCTGCGGCATATACTACGGCGCTGCCGGATCTAAGGTATCCTGCAACGGCCTGATATGCTGCAGAATAATCGAGTTCGCATCCTTCTTCCGCATCTACTATGCACAACGAATGGTTGCGGGACATTTTGTTGATTGTTTCGGCAACTGAATATTTAACAAGTTTATTACCCATGTACAAGACAATTTGTCTCGTTTTCTAGTCACTCCGGGCTACAGGAGCATAATGGAATTCTACGCGGGTATCTCTTCTGAGCTGCATATTTTTCATTACATTGTTTTATAGTTGGTAGGGCTTGTGTTGTTGGTCTATGTCGGCTACCCGCTGCTAAAAAGTAGATCGAAATCCTGCCATTCTGCAAAAATCTCTCCACGTTTCTGATCAGATGTATGTACGCTGACAATTCTGGTGCCCGGCCAACAAATGCTTTTGGAGGAGGATGAATTTCCTTCTTCACTCTCTGTAAGGCTATAGCAGCTTTTTTTCGTGGTGCGCACGCGGGCACCAGAAAGCTATGGAAGAATCGTCAAATGTCGCCAGCGAAATTTTTTGATCTTCTCTGAAGGCTGCGGGCTTTCTCGCCAGAATGGGCCAAAGAGAGCTACCATATTCCTTTTCACCGGATAAAATCTGACTCTTATCTTATGGTATAGTTTGCGGGAGAAGCAGCCCATGAAGGATAAACTAATGAAAAGAAACTGCCTTTTTAGGAAAATACCGGCAAAAGATCCGCGACCAAGTGATCTTGCTATTCTGGCCTCACTCTCCTAGAGTGGTGAGGTTTCCTAAACGAGATAGAGACGTACTCTAGAAAAAGCTAAATGATTTGATGCTTGTTATGATATAAGATACTAAAATAGGATTTGGTAATCCTGTATAAGACATAAATCAAAAATATTGTATTCTTGTTATTGCTCTGTATCTTCTCTTTATAAGTTGAAAAAAATTGTTCCGGCTTGCATTTATGCCACCCGCCCGGCTTTGCACGAAATGCGCGAGAAAACAACTACAATCCTTGCACTGGCAGTGGTGGCAGGCATTGCAGCGTCTTCGTTGATCTATCCTCCATCATTGTACGCTGCAGATGCCGCTGCTGACACCGACAAATTTGGTGTAGAGGAGCTCTATCCCACCAAGCCAGGGGGCGACGAATGGTTCATGAACATGGACAACCCAAACGCAGACGAGGACAGGTTCACCACCAAGGACGAGATAACCAAGAACCCGGACGGCTCCTGGAAGGTGGAAGACGGTCAGAT
>DASVCY010000093.1:0-12072 GCA_036381375.1 Nitrososphaera sp.
CATTCGGAAGAAAAGACATCGGAGCAACTGGCGCTGCAGGGGGAATCGAGCGAATTGTGATGGCGCTGCAAAGGCAGGGAATTATGAAAAAGTCTTTGAAAGAACTTGTTTACGTTGCCAGTACATCAGACGAAGTCAGGACCCATGCTATAGAAATCGTTTCAACCTTGCGTGCATCTGGAATTGCAGTCGATTATGACATCCTTGGGCGGGCACTAAGGAAGCAGCTTGATGATGCGTCCATAAAAGGTGCTGCTCTTGTTGTAATCGTTGCGCCATCCGAGATCGCTATGGGCAAGGTAATCATAAGATCCATGAAGGACGGCACAGAAAGCACCAAGCCCGTCACCGATATCGCAAAATCCATCCACGGAATGCTCAGAGCTTGATCATTGCTGCGCTCTTCATCTTGACCATGCCGCTTGGTTTTTTTTCGTAGACGATCCTGACTACAAGATCTGGCGGATCATAACTGATATACAGGTCGCCGCTGTTCAGCAGCTGCATGTCGTAATTTATCTCTATTCTGTCAGGAGCAATACCACTTTCTGCAAGCTTCATTTTTGCTCTTTCAACAAGGTCTTGATCAGAGGTATTGGGAGCAAGAAAAATCCTCGAGGCAGTTCCAGCTTGCTGAGAAAGGTCCACGACCATCAATGATGTCGCAAAGTCAAACGGCTATTAACCTTTGCGTGGCTCTGCCACGCCAACCACCCTGAACTTGTATTGGTTTCTAAAATTGTCACGATACATTCTGGCAAAGCTCTCCGCCGCCTCGTGAGTAGCAAAAGTCTGCCTCACACCGTCTATTGAAACAATCTGACCGTAAACATTGATTATCTCGATTGTATACGATTTTGGCAGCTTTTTAGCCTGCCTTAGCAGGAAGAAGACAGATATCGCAAAGAAGAGGGCTGCTGCCAAGAATATTATTGCGAATTCAAAACCCCTTGTAAAGGTCAGAAAGGGACTGACAAGATTTTGGTTCAACCAAGAGTAGGTAAGCCCGAATGACTGGTTGAATATCGCCAAAACACCTTCTAGCAACATTTACACCTATCTCCGGCTCACAACTAAGATAAGTCTTTTGGTGTCCTGTTTGATATGGATTTTTCAGCACATATCACAATCATAATTGCTGTGTAGAATCACCTTTCGACATTAAGAAAATTAAGATACAAACGCGCGTGAAATGTTACATGAAAGATATTTATGAGAATGAATAGCCCTCCTGAAGGGAATATAGGGGTGCAAAGGGTTGACGGAAACGATCTCCCATGACGTTCTGATTATAGGTTCAGGCCTTGCAGGCCTTCGTGCAGCGATATCTGCGGCTGCAACCGACAAGAAGTTGAACATAGCAGTTATTTCCAAGGTGCAGGTCATGCGCTCCCATTCCGTTTCTGCCGAAGGCGGAACTGCTGCTGTCCTATACGAAGAAGAGGGGGATAATCAAGAATCTCACATTTATGACACGATAAAGGGGAGTGACTTTCTAGCAGATCAGGATGTTGCCGAGCTGCTTGTAAAGAGCATGCCATACGAGATTTACCAGTTGGACCACTGGGGGATGCCATGGTCAAGGCGCAGGGACGGACGGATAGCACAACGTAAGTTTGGCGGATACTCATTCCCGCGCGCAACTTTTGCACAGGATAAGGTCGGCTTTTATGAAATGCAGACCCTCTATGACACATGCCAGAAATATGACAACATCCACTTTTACAACGAATGGTTCTGCACCTCGATACTGAGCGAGAATAATACATTCCAAGGCGTAACTGCAATTGAGCTCAAGTCAGGCAACTTTACGGTATTCCGAGCGCCGGCCGGAATAGTCTGCACAGGCGGGGCTGGCAGGATCTACAGCTTCTCCACATACGCGTATTCCTCTACTCCTGACGGACTGGACATGGCCTACAGGGCAGGGCTCGCGCTAAAAGACATGGAGTTTGTCCAGTTCCACCCGACAGGCATACTACCGTCTGGAATACTCATCACTGAAGGAGCAAGAGGTGAGGGAGGATACCTTATCAACAACAAGGGCGAACGCTTTATGCAAAAGTATGCTCCCGGCAAGCTCGAGCTTGCTCCACGAGATGTCGTATCACGTTCCATGATAAAAGAGATCCAGGAGGGCAGAGGATTCAAGCATGAAACAGGCGCTGACTGCATGAAGCTTGACTTGACACACCTCGGTGCCGACCGCATAAAGGAGGTGCTCGCTGGAATCCGGGAAATAGGGATAAAGTTCTCTGGAATTGACATTATCGACGAGCCCATAGAAGTTAGGCCCGTATGCCACTACATGATGGGAGGCATCCATACCAACATCAACGGCGCGACAGAGATGGCTGGCCTATGGGCTGCAGGTGAAGCTGCGTGCAATAGCACCCATGGCGCGAACAGACTGGGAGCCAACTCGACTTCAGAATGCATTGTGTGGGGAAGGATAACTGGCGAGATGGCAGCAAAGTATGCACAAGGACGCAAAGTAAGTTCCATTTCGGAACAGCAGGTGATTCAGGAAGAAAAGCGCATCTACGACGGCCTCTTCAGAGGAAGGGGCGATGTCAACCCATACGAAGTGCGCAAGCAGCTGACCGACGTAATGGATGACAAGGCATATGTCTTTAGGAACGAGCAGGGATTGACTGAGGCGTTGAAAAAGACGAAGGAGCTGAAGGCGGCTATGTGGAAGCACGTTGACGACAAAGCCAAAGAATACAACACGAATTTCATTAATGTGATGGAAATCGATTCGATGCTCAGGGTCGCCGAAGTGGTGCTGGTTGGTGCACTCAATCGACGCGAGTCAAGAGGCGCCCATTCTAGGACAGACTACCCATATCGCGACGACACCAACTTTTTGAAGCACACTTTGGCTTACTTTACGGGCGATGGTGGCCCCAAGATGAGTTGGTATCCGGTGACGTTTACGCGCTACGTGCCAGTGGAGAGGAAGTATTGATGGAAAGGAGCATGGATCGCAACAACCGTGAAGGAATGAAAGGGTGGCTCAACCCAGGTCGCTACGGCTGGGAGCGCGTGTCGTACTGGCTGCAGAGATTAACAGGAGTTGGTCTGCTCGCCTATTTTGTGGGCCATGTTTATGAAACGAGCTCGCTTACGCAAGGTCCGGACGCGTGGGCCGCCATGCTAGAGCTAACGCAGACTCCGATGGGACACGTTATACTTCTTCTTGTAATAGGCATGAGCACTTTTCACTCTGCAAACGGCATACGTCTGATATTTACACATGGAGGAAAGGGGCTCGGCAGGCCTGGCAGGCCTGACTACCCATATGACGCGGTATCGCTCAACTACCGGCAGAAATCCGGCATATGGATAGCATTGATATTAGCTGCGGTCGCAATGCTTTATGGTGCGTCAGTGCTGTTCGGTCCATCAGGAGGTCCTTGAAGGAAATGATGATTCGAGAAAGTCAGATAATGAAGATACACTACATTACAGCAATAGGTGCGCTGTTTGTAGTGGCGGTGCACATCATGATGCGCCTCATAATGCCATACAACATGAGCCTCGAATATGAGAACGTTATTGCAAACTATCACAACATCCCTTACGCAATGTTGCTAGAATCAATACTTGTTCTCATAGCCATCCACGGCTTTAACGGGCTGCGCGTGATACTGCTTGAACTGCGCCAGAGCAAGGCGTGGGAGGATGGTGTGACGATACTGACGATAGCTGCCATGATGGGCGTAGTAGCATACGGCACGCGCACAATCATTGTGGCAAACGGATTGGGGTTTGGGTAAAAAATGACTGAACAACAGATAATTGAAAAAATTGAAAAAATTGAAAAAAAGCACGAAAAGAAAGAGAAGGAAATAATCAGGAGCTCGGTAGTGCTCAAAATATACAGGGCCAACCGGCTTGCAGGCGAACCGGCGCGCTACGATAGCATTGAAGTGCCGGTGCAGCGCTCGACTACGGTACTCGATGCCCTCCTGTACGCCAAGGCATACAAGGACCCAAGCATAGGCATCCGCTATTCTTGCAGGATGGCGTCATGCGGGTCGTGTGGCATGAAGATAAACGGCATCCCCCGACTTGCATGCTATACCAAAGTGTCAGAGCTTGAGGGTTCTACGATTACAGTAGAACCACTTGCCAACTTTCCACATATCCGGGATCTTGTGACTGACTTTACTCAGTTCTTTGACCACCATCATAAGATGAAACCATACATACAGAATGAACATGCGGACATCGTTGACAGAACAAAGTTGTCGGAGTTCATTCAAAGCCCAGAAGACCTTGACAAGTTCCTGCAATTTTCGTATTGTATAAAATGTGGACTCTGCTACTCTGCATGCCCGACCGCGGCCACTGACACAAAGTTCCCCGGGCCGCAGGCTCTTGCGCAGGCATATCGCTACTTTATCGATAACCGTGACACGGCAAGTAAAGACAGGCTGAAGTTGGTTGACGAGAAGCATGGAATATGGCGCTGCCACTTTGCCGGCTCGTGCAGTGCAGTCTGCCCCAAAGGAGTAGACCCGGCACTAGGCATCCAGCTGCTTAGAGGCCACCTGCTTGGCTATTCAAAGAATGAAAAGAAGATAGCTGATCTGCAGGAAAGGTTGAAAAAGGAGTAGACTAGGCAGAGGGTTTACTCTCTGTCTTGGCAGGGTACTTGCTTTCGTTTACCTGTTTGTTTATTGCATCAGCCATGAAGTGGTTGGTGACATTCACCTTCACCTCATTGATCCCGGATAGCTTGTAAATGTTGTCGCGGACGTCTTGGGCGATTTTGAAGCCAAAGACTGCTGGGCAGAAGGGGCTTGTCAGGTGGAGATCCACGGTTACCTTGCCAGAGTTGATATCAACCTTGTCCACCAGCTCAAGTTCCATTATGGAAACTCCGATTTCTGGATCCACTATCTTTGTCAACTCGTCAAAAATCTTCCTGCGAGTCTGCTGCAGCTGTTCTTCCTGACTCATATATACTACGGTACAAATTCAGCGTAAACCATATTTAACTATTGCAGAAATGCGTGTAAGTTCGTGCGCCACCAATTGTTCCAGCCCGTTGCTTAGAAGAGTCAATTGTCTTAGAGGAAAAAGATCCGCGCGTTTTTGTGCTCGCCTGAAAGGGTATTTACTACGGTCTCGCTCAATGAACGCCTGATTTCTTCTGGAATAGACTCTATCAAATCTTTCGTAACAATGTCCTCCTTCTGCCCTGAAAAGAACCCGAGGATTACCACAAACGATTTGTCATACTTGTTGCTTCCCTGGCAACACAGGTAGAGCAGTTGTCTGCCCTCTATATCGATCGAGCTGCATCCCGACAAGTCAGAGGGATATTCTATCAATCTGGTTGTTGCAAGAGTAGCGGATTCCATGCAATCCTATCGACTGGATGGTATAACAGCCGGCTAGGCAGTCTCCGTTAACAAAAGGATGGACGGGAGCTAGCTTCGTCTTTCTGTAAAATCTTAAAATAAACCGCCCACGGTGCACACTCCAGCATGTACCGCTCCCGACCCAAAGACAAACTGGACGATAACGTGCTCCGTTTCTTGTCCTCGATGCAACACGACCAGTCAATACTCTACTACGACATCGTTGGGAGCGAGGCGCACTCGATAATGCTCTACGAAACGGGAAACATCACTTTGGCGGAGCTTAAAAAGATTTTAGCTGCCCTTGAGGAGGCAAAAAGGAGCCCTGCAAAGATCGAGACTGAAAGTTATGAAGACATCCACGAGGCTCTCGAGGCATTTGTGGTCAAGGCTGCAGGATTGGGCGCAGGCGGCAAGATGCATACTGCCCGTTCAAGGAATGACCAGGTGGTCCTCGACATCAGGATGAAGATACGCGACGACATAAATGACATCTGTGCAGCCCTAATCAGCCTCGTCGAAAGTCTTGTTGAACGGGCCAAAGAGACCAAGCAGGTGCCGATGCCGATGTACACTCACTTGCAGCAGGCCCAGATAGGAACATTTTCGCACTTTATGCTATCATATGCCTATGCGCTTATGCGCGACATGGAGCGCCTGTATCTTTCATACCAGCGCATCAACCAGTCGCCGCTTGGTGCGTGTGCAATAGGAGGATCGAGTATCAAAATCGATAGAAAGAGAACTGCAATTCTGTTGGGCTTTGATAGCATAGTGAGGAACTCCATAGATGCCACCAGCTCCCGCGATTCGTTTCTTGAGTATGCTTCAACCCTGGCAATCCTGACCAGCAACCTTGGAAGAATTGCCGAGGATTTCATAATCTGGTCGACCACTGAATTTGGATACATCGAGCTTGCCGACCGCTATAGCTCAACTTCAAGCGCGATGCCGCAAAAGAAGAATCCGGATCCTCTAGAGCTCACAAGGGCCAAGGCTGCGATCGTTACAAGCAATCTAGTAGCTATGCTCGGCATCGTAAAGGCTCTGCCATCAGGATACAGTCGTGACCTGCAGGATTTCAAGCCGCCGCTTCTGAACGCTTCTACAACTACTCTCGAGGCGATAAGAGTACTAGATGGCGTTGTCAGGTCACTCAAGGTGAACAAGGAAAAAATGTACCAGGCTGCAAGCACGAGCTATGCAATAGCTCTCGATATTGCAGAACAGCTGGTGACAAAACACAAGATGCCATTCCGAAGCGCGCACAAAATAGTTGGCGCGCTTGTCGATAGGGCTGCAAATAATGGTAGGAATATTCCATTGGCCAACCTCCAACTTTCAGAAGTCGGTGCTGTCCTGAAGGCGCAAAAAGCAAGCATCAAGCCTGACGAGCTGTTAAAGATAGTCCGGGAAATGACGCCGGAAAAGTCTCTGGCGGCCCGGAAATCTGCAGGCTCGCCAAATCCACAAGAACAGGAAGATATGATAAAATCCCTAGTCCAAGGAATTTCAAACTATAAGGTTGGAATTGCGAGGCGTTCCAATATGGTCAGGGGCGCATTTGAAGATTTAGAAAAAACTGTCAAGAAGTACTTGCAATCGTGACTGTTATCGCACTTTTATAATTAATAATGTCGAAATTCGTTCGTCTTTGCCTATTTCGTTGCGCTTGGAGCGAAAATGAGCGCACAAAATCGCTGTTTAAGTTGCGAGAAAGTTTATATCACATCCGAAACTAGTTAAATGTCGCAACAAATGTCGCTAAAATCAGACGATCCAAACTATTATGCGCATCAGTATAACTGGATGAGCGAAAGCGACGAGAAGAGAAGAATAAGGATACTGGATAGCACGTTAAGAGAGGGCGAGCAGCACCCCGGTGTTTCTTTTACGATAAAGCAGAGAATACAGCTCGCATGGATGCTCGATTCGTTCGGCGTCGACCAGATAGAGATCAGCCCAGTCGTTTCACCTGACCATGCCGAAGCTACGAAGACCATAATCAAGCAAGGACTGCGTGCAGACATTGTTGCGCACACAAGGGCGATCAAGTCCGACGTAGATGTTGCCATAGACTGCGGCGCTACATGGGTTGCGACCTACATGGGTATTTCAGATATTCACATATCTGCCAAGCTAAAAATCACCCGTGAAGAGGCAAAATCCAGAGCCCTCGAAGTAGCCGACTACATCAAGGCTCACGGCCTGAGGGCAAGGTTCACAATGGAAGATGCCAGCAGAACCGAGCCCGCGTTCTTGGTCGAGATGTGCAAGGAGATGAACAAGCGTGGCATAGAGCGAATAAGCTTACCTGACACTGTAGGCATCATGCGTCCGCGCGGCATGTACAACTTGGTCAAGATGGTGCACGACAGCCTTGACACTTCAAAGACATCGCTTGACGTACACTGCCATAACGACATAGGGCTTGCTCTGGCAAATGCGCTGGCAGGATGCGAAGCGGGCGCCGACCAGATCCATACGACCATCGATGGCCTGGGCGAGCGGACCGGTATCCCGAGTCTCGCAGAAACCGCGGTCGCGCTCACATTAATTTACAAATCGAACAACGACCTACGGCTCCACATGCTCAAAGACCTATCAAAGACGATCTCTGACTATGTCGGCCTGCCAATACCTGAATCAAAGCCGATAGTGGGCGATAGCGCGTACAAGCACAAGGCAGGCACCCACTTGGCAGCAATACTGCGCAACCCTTCGGCATATGAGATAATCGAGCCAAAAGTAGTCGGCAACAGGCGTAAGATAGTATTTGGCGAGCTTGCAGGCAAGAACGGTGCGGCTTACCTGCTATCACTGCTTGGATTGGAAACTGGCAGGGACGAAGCGGAGGCTTTGGCACGCGGCCTGAAGGAGCTCCGCATGGGAGACATACTTGAGCTGTATCTTGACGACAGGCTGGAGAGAAAGATACTTAATGACGCTGCTGTAAAACTAAGCCCAAGAAAGGAGTAATAATTGGCATGGTCAAGTGTCCAGAATGTGATGCAGAGATCAAGATACCTTCCGATTCAATAGAGGGGGAAATCGTAACCTGTCCTGACTGCGGCGCAAGCTATGAACTTGTCAAGTCTGCGGATGGCTTTGGTATTAAACCGGCGCAGGTTGTCGGCGAGGACTGGGGTCAGTGAGGCAGGAAAAGGATAGCAACGATCAGTCGTCATCGTCCAATTTTTCCAGCAACTCCCTTATCATCCTCTACGATAACATCAGGTGGGAAGAAAAGGCCCTTTACGAGGCTGCAAAGAAAAAGGGAGTACAGGTCGAAAATGTCGACTGCAAGAGCCTCGTTGCGAGCCTGAATGACAAGAAATCGAAATTCAGGGGCCAAGTTGTGCTACAGCGGAGCGTCAGTTACTTCAAGAACGTGCATTCTACGGCGGCACTTGAAGGTCTGGGAGCTCGTGTGATAAACCCCCTACATGCCGCAATTCTGTGCGGCAACAAGATGTACGCCCACATTGAACTTGAAAAGGCAGGCGTCAGGACGCCCAGGGCCGTGGCGGCATTTTCTGAAGAAGGAGCATTGGCGGCGCTTGACAAAATAGGCTACCCTGCGGTTATCAAGCCCACAGTAGGAAGCTGGGGAAGGCTTATTGCACTATTGCGCGACAAGGACGCAGCCCGTGCGGTTATCGAAGACAGAGAGCACATGTTCCCGATATACCAGGTCTACTACTTTGAAGAATTTATCGAGCGACCGCCTAGGGACATAAGAGCAATAGTGGTTGGCAACCGCGTGGTGGCTGCGATATATCGCTACTCAGGTGAAGGAGAGTGGAAGACCAACATGGCGCTTGGAGGCCGCGCAGAAACATGCCCCGTTACAAAAGAACTAGAAGACATCTGTCTCAAAGCCACCCGCGCCCTCGGCGGCCAGATAGTGGGTGTGGACCTGATGGAGAGCAAGAGCGAAGGGCTGATGGTTCACGAAGTCAATAATACCACTGAATTTAAAAATACCGTCAGAGTTACAGGAGTTGACATCCCTGGATTGATGGTAGACTATGCACTAGGGCAAGGAAAGTAAAGAAGAATTGGTTTCGCCAAGTTATGCAGTAGAATTATTGAAAAAAGCGCTAGAGCTTTACACACCTTCCAGATCAGAGGCTGCACTTGCCAACATGATAAAGGACAAGTGCGTCAACGAACTCGGTTTCGAGCAAGTTAACATTGACAACGTCGGTAACATCATTGCTACAAAAGGCACTGGCGAGCCCCGCATACTTTTATGCGGCCACATGGACACAGTGCCGGGTCAGGTGCCTGTCAGGATCGAAGATGGCCACATCTATGGCCGCGGGGCATCTGATGCAAAGGCCCCCCTGATTGCAATGTTACTTGCAGCTTCGGAATTTCCGAAGCAGAGTGGTACGGTCATTTTTGCGGGAGTCGTGGATGAGGAAGGCAATGCTACAGGGGTAAAGCAGCTGGTCAAGAGCAAGATGGGAGTTGATTATGCAATTTTTGGAGAACCTTCAGGCGTTGAAAACATCACGGTGGCTTACAAAGGAAGGCTTGCAATCCGGCTGACCTGTGATGTTGGAGACAGTTCCCACGCCAGTGCCCCGTGGCTTGCCAAGAACTCGATAGAAGAGATGTATGATTTCTGGAACGCGATCAAGGCGGAGATAGCGCGTGTTGGGACGGCTGAAAATAAGGCCAAGTCAATCAGTTGCAGCCTGACAGAGATAACTGGAGGCTCCAGCCACAACGTCACTCCGCAGAAATGCAAGATTACTATAGACATCAGGGTTCCCACGATAACAACTTGCGAAAACGTGCTCAGAATTGTCGACGGAGTAGTTACAAAAGTTGCGGCTGAAAAAGGAGTCAAAGCAACTTACAGGATAGAGGATAAAACAGAGCCCTTTGAAGCGGATCACTCTTCTCCACTCGTAAGGTCACTATTGCTCGCAGTTCTGGACGTCCGTAAAAAGAGGCCGATGCTCCTGCGCAAGACAGGCACGGGCGACATGAATGTACTAGGGCACAGCTTCAAGATACCAGTCATAACATATGGGCCGGGTGACCCTCATGCGTCGCACACTGCAGATGAGCGCGTCAACATTGAGGAGTACGTCTCAAGCATCGAGGTTTACGAGCGTGCGCTCTTCCATCTCTCTCGCTTGCACCATCTGAAAAAGAAATAGCGGCTGCAGATACAACGATGCCAAAATATAGGCGTCGGCTGCCTGATATTCTGTATATGCTGTGGTTTGTAGGTACTGGCATCAACGGTTACAGAGGGCTGAGCCTTGCAGCACTTGATGTATTGAAGAAATGCGACACGATTTATGCTGAAAGATTCACAAGTGCCCTTTCTGACGATGACCTGGAAAGCATCAGTGCATTGGTTGGAAAAAAGATCAAGCCAGTCCAACGAAGCTTTGTTGAGGACGGTAGGGAGATTCTTGAAAATGCAATAAAAAGCGAAGTCGCACTTGTCACATACGGGGACCCCCTCATTGCCACGACCCATAGCGAGCTCCGTGCAAGGGCCGCTAGGGATTCAGTCAAGACAAGAGTGCTTCACGCTGCCTCGGGAATCACATCTATAATTGGAGAAACGGGACTGCATGTATACAAATTCGGCAGGATGGTTACAATGATGGCAGAGCCTCAATCAGCAATCAGCGTTTACAATACGATCTTCGAGAACCTGCTTGCAGGCAGCCACACACTCATTTTAACAGAGTATAATAACAGCAGTAGTCATGACGAACGTGGAGAACCATTCTTCCTCGAACCGGGGGCAGTGTTCAAAATGCTTCTTGATGTTGAGCGCGATCAGAGATACCAGATCTTTTCGAATAATACCTTTGCAATAGTTGCGTCGCGAGTTGGTCAGGATGGTCAGAGGATAACGTCCGGCAAGGTCGGCTCGCTGGCAAAGATCGACTTTGGAACAGGGCCGCACACAGTGATTGTCACTGGCTCTATGCATTTCACGGAATCAGAGGCGGTAGCAGCGCTGACCGAAAGCGTCGACGAGCCAACAGATAATTCGCAAGGCATCAAGAGGATCTCTACGCAAATGATAGAGCGTTATGCGCCAAGAGCCAAGATTGCAGCTCGGCAAATGCGCGACATTGTAAGGCAGGACGCAGCAGGCAACAAAGGGATGTTCGATGTGCTCGACAATGCAGAATATTACATTGCAGACGCCGAGCGCTTTCTCCGTCAAGCCAAGTTCGAACTCGCGGTATTGAGCATCGGCTATGCAGAGGGTCTTGTTGACGCACTCAGGTTCCAGATGGGAATCAACCCCTGGGAAAACCGTGATTGACATATATTATATATGAGAGGCAAAAATGCACAGGCGTGTCAGACGACCAGGCCTTCAAGTTGCTCGCTGATGGCAAGGTACAGGATTTCAACACCTGGAGGATGAAGAACCTGACTGCAAAGGTCGACATTACCGGCAAAGACCTGTCAGGGAAAAATCTAGCGGGGGCATACCTGAACGGAGTTGTTGCAGACGGGGCAAACTTTTCAGGAGCGAATCTTGCCAGAGCAAATCTTGTGCAGGCAAGCCTGAAGGGAGCGAATTTTGAAAACGCTGACCTTACTGAGACTTTACTGATGTACACGGAAATGAAAGACGCGCGGCTTGTAGGCTCTAAGCTGACAGGCACCAACTTTATGTGGGCCAACCTTCAGGGCGCAGACC